>JBAWEQ010000097.1:0-16499 GCA_049591295.1 Acidobacteriota bacterium | reverse complement strand
GTCCTTCCTCTTCGCTCTCGCCGCGTACAACCTGGTCCGCATGCGAAAGCTCTCGATGAATGGATGAAGGAGGCGAGAAAAGGCCCCACCCAGCAGATCCATCCCGCGTCAGGAGAGTAACATCCGGCCCTTCCGCCCCCGGTCTGATCCCCATCGCCACCCCATTCATCAGCCATAACCCGAATTCCACGGCGAATGAGCTAGGCAAAAACATCTCACACTGCAATTTTCAACAGCCTGTTAGAGGCCGTACTTCGAGAGCACGGCCTCGATCCGCGGGTCGCCGGAGCGCAGGGTCGGCGGCAGGCCCCGGTAGAACACGGCGTTGGGATCCCGGATGGAGAAGGCGTGCTCCAGCCACCTCACGGCGTCCGAGACGTCCCGCCTGGCGTCCGCGATGTAGGCAAAGAAGGTCGGACTCACGTGACCCGAGCGCGCCCGCTCCTCGAGTTCCGCCTGAAGTTCTTCCGTGCGGCGCCCGTCGCCCGCCGCCTGGCAAATGCAGGCCAGCAGCGCAATGTCCCAGAGGGCCCCACCGGATAACTCGAGGGCCCTTTCGCACGACGCGCGCGCCTCGTCCAGTCGCCCGTCCCCGGCGGCCAACATGGCCCGCGCATGGTGCGGAATCCAGTGGTCCGGGGCAACGCTGGCGAGCCTCTCCACTTCCGAGGCAGCCTCATCCTGGTAGCCGCCTGCGTGGAGCCAGATGGCGTTCCAGGCGCAGTAGGGCGGAGACAGCGGGTCGAGCCGGAGCGCGAGCCTCACCTCGGTGGCCATCTCTTCCCAGCGCCGCCGAACGAACTGCAGGGCCGCGAGGTTGAACCGGGCCGGAGCCTGGCCAGGCCCGAGGCTTACGGCCCGCCTCAGCGCAGCCTCGGCCTCCGTCCACCGCCGCTCGAAGTTGGCGAGGAGGCTCCCCTTCACCGTGTGGCCCATCCAGAAGTCAGGAGCCACTCGGAGGGCCTGGTCGGCGAAGGCGGAAGCCTTCGACCATGCCTCTTCGGGCGGGTAGTCCGCCCAGAAGGCCTGCGAGATGTACCACTGGCCCAGCCCTGCGAGGGCCGGGGCGTATCCCGGATCGATGCGGACCGCTTCCTCGAAGCTTTGCCGGCTGCGCGCGAACCCTTCCGGGGTGAAGGTATTCCAATGGAACTGACCGCGAAGGTAGGCGCGATGTGCATCGAGATTCTCCGTATGCCTCCGCTCGATCGCGGCCCTTTCGGAGCCGAGGAGGTGGACGTGGAGCCGCTCGACGATGGCGAGGGAGATTTCGTCCTGGATGGCGAAGACGTCCTCGGCGTGCCGGTCGTAACGCTCCGACCAGAGGTGGTAGCCGGTCGCCACGTCGATGAGCTGGGCGGTGATGCGCAGCTGGCTGCCTGCCTTTCGGACGCTGCCTTCGAGGACGGCGCCGACGTTGAGGCTCCTGCCGATCTGCCGGATGTCCTCGGTCCTGCCCTTGAAGGCGAAGGCCGAGGTTCGAGCGACGACCCTCAGCGCCTCGACGTGGGCCAGCGCGTTGAGGATCTCCTCGGCCATTCCGTCGCAGAAGTACTCCTGTTCGGGGTCGGCGGAGAGGTTCGCGAAGGGCAGGACGGCGATGGAGGGGCCGTCGTCCCTGACCGGCGATCCCGCGCGGGGCGTCCCGGCTCGGTCGTCGGCGTCCTGGCCGAAGGCGGCGAGGGTAAAGGCAAGATCTTGTGCGGAGGAGAAGCGGTCCTCGGGGCGCTTCTCGAGGCAGCGCCTCACGACCCGTTCGAGGGAGGGCTGGACATCTTTGGCCAAGGGTGGCAGTTCCTTCGTGAGGATGGCGACGGTCACGTCGGTGGGCGTCTCGCCCGTGAATGCCCGCTCCCCGGATAGCATCTCGTAGAGGACGCAACCGAAGGCGAAGAGGTCGGAGCGGGCGTCGGAGGCCAGCCCCCGCACCTGCTCCGGGGCCATGTAGCCGGGGGTGCCCAGCACCGTGCCTTCGCGGGTGGGGAGGTCCGCCGTGGCGGCCTGGGACCGCCCCTTCTCCTCGAGGGGATCTCCGGCGCGGAGCCGGGCCAACCCGAAGTCGAGGATCTTGACGCGGCCGTCCCTGGTGATGAAGAGGTTCTCGGGTTTGACGTCCCGGTGGACGATATCCTTGGCGTGGGCGGCGGCGAGGCCTTGGGCGATCTGGATGGCGAACTCCACGGCCTTCGTGGGCGTCAGGGGACCGCCCCGCAGGCGCTGACGGAGGCTCTCCCCCTCGAGGAGTTCGGTGACGATGTAGGGCGCCCCTTCGTGGGTGCCGAGGTCGTGGAGGACGAGGATGTTGGGGTGGTTGAGGGCCGCCGCGGCGCGCGCTTCTTGCTCGAAGCGCCGCAGGCGGTCCCGGTCCGCCGCGAATTCGGCCGGTAGGACCTTGACGGCCACCTCCCGCCCCAGCCGCGTGTCGCGGGCTTTGTACACCTCGCCCATGCCGCCCGCACCGAGGGGGGAGAGGATTTCATAAGGTCCAAGCCGCGTGCCGTTGGTCAAACTCACTGGTTTTCCCTATCCCCGCTTCTTGCCGTTTCCTTTTCTTTCAACTCACGACTCAAAACTTCTTTCCTTCCGCCTTCCGCCTTCCGCCTTCCGACCTTGGAAGGCACTTTTCCCATGCCCCCCGCGCCGAGGGGGGAGAAAGTTTCGTAGGGGCCAAGCTTAATTCCACTACGCAGGCTCATCGACCTTCATCGTCCTCCAAATTTCCTTTGGCGATTCTCTCTTGCCCATTCGATTCATCTCGCTTCGACGCTGCAATGTTCCACCCAGCACGGCCCAGAGGCCACCCAGGCTCGAGGCCGTCCCGGAGCCTGCCTCCGCAACCCACCAGGCCTCCTCCGGCTTCCCCAGGGCGATGAGGAGCTCCGCCTCCAGGCACCGGCCACACCGTGTGGTCGGGATAGATGGCCATTCCGCGATGGGCCTCGGCCAGCTTGCCGTCGTGCGGCTCGAGTGGTGCAGGCGGCGGCGTCTATCCCGGGCCTGCCCGGGGTGAAGCGAATTCCTCAAGGCTCATCTTCCTAAGCAGAGCTTGGAGCTCTGGCTCCGATCGGAGACGGTCGAACACGCACCAACCTCCGAGTGCCGCCATCAGCGACTCTCTCTCCCTGTAGGCCTTTTCCAGACATTCCAGCGCGGCGTTCCGATCACCGATGCCGATCCACACGAAGCCGCGAAATAGGTGTCCAACGTAACGCTCCTTGGAGAGCTGATCCATCCGCTCCAGGATTCTGAAGGCCTCATCCTTTAATCCTGCTGCCCCGTAAACCAAACCCAATGTCCCGAGTCCGAGGTTCGATTCCAGCGTTAACTCGACGAACCTCCGGGCCGTGGGAATCGCTTCATCCCACATCTCCCTCGCGAAGAAATTCAGCGCCTGCCACACGTAGGCCATGGAGAACGCCGGATCGCAGGCGATGACCTTGCGCAGCACCTCGATGGCTTCATCGTACCGCCTGCCCATGTGGAGCGACCAGCCGATGTGCACCAGCGGTGCGGGTTCCATCGGTTCCAGCGCCGCTCCCTTTCTCATTTGCTCCACGGACTCGTCGAACCGGCCGAGGGCGAGCAGCAGGTTGCCGTACCACAGATGAGCGGGCCCATAGTCGGGCTTCATCTGGATCGTCTTTAGAAATAGGCCTTCGGCCTTCGTCCAATCCCAGTCGTACCACATGGTGATCCACGCCAGAGATGCATTGGCTTCTGCCAGCCCGGGATCGAGGGCAATGGCCTTTTCGGTCGCCGCCCTGGCCCGCCCGTAGGCTTGGTGCGGTGGCATGAACCCGTAGACACCGAGGATTCCTAAGCTGTCCGCGATTCCCACGTGAGCAAGGGCATAGTCCGGATCCTTCTCGACGGCCTTCTGGAAGTACTCCAAGCCCTTCCGCAGGCCCTGCTCATAGCGTCGATACCAGAAGTAGCGCCCCCTCAGGTAGCAGTCATAGGCTTCGGGATCTTCCGTGGCCCGCTTGAGCAGCCTTTCCTCTTCGCCTTTCAAGAGGTTGACCTGTAACTGCCTGGCGATCATTAGCGAAATCTCATCCTGGACGTCGAAGACGTCCCTCATCTCCCTGTCGAACTGCTCGGACCAAATGTGATATCCGTCTTGGACGTCAATGAGCTGGGCCGCGATACGCAACCGCTGACCTGACTTCCGCACGCTCCCCTCCAGGACCGCTCCCGCGTTAAGCTTCTGTCCGACCTGTCGGATGTCCTCCGTCTTGCCCTTGAAGGCGAAGGACGAGGTCCGCGCGACAACGCGGAGCCCTTTTACCTTGGCGAGTGCGTTGAGGATCTCCTCGGCCATTCCATCGCAGAAGTACTCCTGCTCGGGATCGGCGGAGAGGTTCGCGAAGGGCAGTACGGCGATGGAGGGGCCGTCGTCCCTTAACGGCGATCCCGCGCGGGGCGTCCCGGCTCGGTCGTCGGCGTCCTGGCCGAAGGCGGCGAGGGTGAAGGCGAGGTCTTGGGCGGAGGAGAAGCGGTCCTCGGGGCGCTTCTCGAGGCAGCGCCTCACGACCCGTTCGAGGGAGGGCTGGACATCTTTGGCCAAGGGTGGCGGTTCCTTCGTGAGGATGGCGACGGTCACGTCCGTGAGCGTCTCACCCGTGAATGCCCGCTCCCCGGATAGCATCTCGTAGAGCACGGCCCCGAAGGCGAAGATGTCGGTGCGGCAATCGCAGGGATGGCCTCGCGCCTGCTCCGGGGCCATGTAGTCGACGGTGCCCAGCACGGTGCCCTCGCGGGTGGGACTATCCGCGGTGGCCGCTTCGGACCGGCCTTCCTCCAGGGGCACCTCCTGCAGCCTCAGCCTCGCCAGGCCGAAGTCCAGGATCTTGACGTGGCCGTCCTTGGTGACGAAGAGGTTCTCGGGCTTGAGGTCGCGGTGGACGATGCCCTTCTCGTGGGCGGCGGCGAGGCCTTGGGCGATCTGGATGCCGAGGTCCACGGCCTTGGCGGCGGGCAGGGGGTCGCCCCGAAGCCGCTGGCGGAGCGTTTCTCCTTCAAGCAGTTCAGTCACGATGTAGTGGACGCTCTCGCCTTCTCCTTCTGTCGCTGCGAGGCCGCCAAGCGGCCGTGGCAGTCCCGGTATCGAAGACGAGATTGCTTTGGGATTTCCGGCCCCTCGCAATGACGGTATTGCGGACCCGATGTCATACAGCACGAGGATGTTGGGGTGGTTCAAGGCGGCCGCGGCCCTCCCCTCCTGCTCGAAGCGGCGCAGCCGCTCCGCATCCTGCGCGAACTTCGCCGGCAGGACCTTGATGGCCACCTCCCGCCCCAGCCGGGTGTCCCGGGCGCGATACACTTCTCCCATCCCGCCCGCGCCGACGGAGGCGATGATCTCGTAGGGCCCGAGGCGCGTGCCGGGATTCACAGCTTGACCCCGTACTTGGCGAGGAGCAGCTGAAAGCGGGGGTTGGAGCTGAGAGGAGCGAGAGTGGGATCCAGGCGCACGAGGTTCGCCGTGAGGAGGCCGCTGCCGGCCAGCAGGCGTTCAAGGGCGGCGATGGCTTCACCGTTCTGTCCAACCATGGCATAGACTTGGGCGAGTTCATAGGTGCGCCAGAGGGCAACCCAGGCGTCCCTGGCCTCGGGCGCGAGGTCGCAGCCTCGTTTCGCCTCTCTGACCGCATCGGCGCGGCGGCCGAGGCCGGCGTAAGCGATCCCGAGCGAGCTGTGGGCCAGGGCATCATCGGGGTTGCGCGCAATACGCTGCTCGAGTTCGGCGCGCGCCGCCTCGAAAAAGCCGCGTGCGAGTCCATCTTGGCCCGCCAGGCGGTGTGTCTCTCCGCGGAGCAGGGAGATGGGCAGGTACTGGAACTGGTTTGCGAAGGCCCGCCGCTTCGAGGAGTCGAGCACCTGGAGCGCCCCCGTGTAGTCGCGCCGCAATAGCGCCACACGGAAGTTCATATCTTCGAAAGTGGGGTCATCCGTGAGGCCGGCCACCCGCTTCGCCTCGTCCAGCCCCGCCTTCGCCCCTTCTGAATCACCATGCCAGACGAGCTGGAGGATCGCCCTCACTGCATAGAGTTCCGACCACTGTGGGTTTATAGCTATGCTCCGCTTAAGCAGCCTGTCCGCCTCGGCGTACCGCCTGGCGAGCATGTAGCCGATGGCAAGGTTTTCCAGGAAGGGGATATTCTTCGGGTCGAGTTCGCACGCCTTCCTCTGTGTTTCGGCGGACTCCTCCCAACGTCCCATGCGGCGCAGGACGGCGCCCCGGCCATAGAGCGCATCGCTGTTGTTAGGCTGCAGCGTGAGGGCCGCCGCGAACTCGTCAAGAGCCCTTGGGTAGTCGAGCAGACCGAAATAGTAGTACCAGGCGAGCGCGTTCCGGCTTTCCGGCAGGTCAGGGCGAAGTGCGACGGCCCGCTCGGCCGCCTCCTTGGCCTGGACAACCCGCTCCGGACTCCGGTCGTAGTGGAGCCAGTACATAGCGAGGTTCGCCCAGGTCAACCTTGCGAGGGCCTGGACAAACCTGGGGTCGCGCTCGACCGCCGCCTGGAACAAACGAGTAGCCTCCCGGTAGGCATCGGGACCCGCGCCGTGGGTGATGAGTTCCCGGCCCCGGAGGTAGAGGTCATAGGCCTCAAGATCGTTCGTTGCGGCCTCCTTCAACCGGGTCTGCTCGTGAGGCACGATCGTCACGCCCATGGCCCTGACCGCGCTCTCGGCCACCTCGGCCTGGATGGCGAAGACGTCCGCGAGGACCCGGTCGTAGCGGTCCGACCAGACCTGCGTATCGTCCGCGACCCGGATGAGCTGCGGCGTGATGCGCACACGGCTCTCCTGCCCGGTGCCACGTTCCCATCGGACGCTGCCCTCCAGCACGTAGTCCACTCCCAGGTCGTGGCCGACCTGTTTGATGGTCTTGCCCGCGCGCTTGTATTGCATCGCCGAGGTGCGCGATATGACGCCCAGCCCCTCTACGCTGGAGAGGCGGCTGGCGATCTCCTCGGTCATGCCGGCGGCGAAATAGGCCTCGTCGGGTTGCCCCAGATTCTCGAACGGGAGGACCACGATTCTCGGCGGCCGCGGCCCTTGGCCCCCCGGGCTTGCCCACAAGAACATCACCGCGGCTACGCCCGCCGCCAGCAGCACGGCGAAGCCCAGAAGTGCCAGTCCCGCGGCGCGCCGCCTCCGGGGAGCGCGCGGGGCCGCGGCCCCTTGCCCCAGGGTCCTGTCCGTGAGGACCCTTCCAAGATCGTGGGCCAGGTCCCGTGCCGACTGAAACCGGTCCTCGGGCCGCTTCTCCAGGCAGCGCGTGATGATCTGGGCCAGGAAGGGTGAGGTTTGGGGAGCCAGGCCCATGAGGTCCGCCGGGTCCTCCTTGAGGATAGCGGCGGCCACGTCGGTGTGGGTTTCCCCGGTGAAGGCCCTCTGTCCCGCGAGCATCTCGTAGAGGACGCAGCCGAAGGCGAAGAGGTCGGAGCGGGCGTCGGAGGCCAGCCCCCGCACCTGCTCCGGGGCCATGTAGCCGGGGGTGCCCAGCACCGTGCCCTCGCGGGTGGGGGCCTCGGCGGTCGGGGCCTGCGAATCGGCCGGAGCGCCTTCCTTGGAGGGCGATACGAGCCTCGCCAGGCCGAAGTCGAGGATCTTCACGAGGCCGTCGTTCGTGACGAAGAGGTTGTCGGGCTTGAGGTCGCGGTGGACGATGCCATTCTCGTGGGCGGCGGCGAGGCCCTGGGCGATCTGGATGCCGAGGGCCACGGCCTTGGACGCGGGCAGGGGGCCGCCCCGCAGCCGCTGGCGGAGCGTTTCTCCTTCAAGCAGTTCAGTCACGATGTAGTGGACGATCTCGCCCTTTTCCTCTGTCAAGGCGAGGTCGCGAAGCAGCCGCGACAATCCCGGCGGGGGAGGTGAGATGGCTTCGGGGTCTTCGGCCCCTCGCCAGGGCACCTCTGCCGAGCCGATGTCGTAGAGCACGAGTATGTTGGGGTGGTTCAAGGCCGCCGCGGCCTTGGCCTCCTGCTCGAAGCGGCGCAGGCGCTCGGGGGCCTGCGCGAACTCCCCCGGCAGGACCTTCACCGCCACCTCCCGCCCCAGGCGGGTGTCCCGCGCCCTGTATACTTCCCCCATCCCTCCGGCACCGACGGCGGAGAGAATCTCGTAAGGCCCCAGCCGCGCCCCCGTCACTAAGCTCATAACATCCCCTTCCCCAAATTCAAGCCCCTTCTCGCTCTTGCGCCTTCGCAAGGGCGAAGGCAGAGAACGGATGACAGACGAGACAGCTCTCATCTCCCCAGGGCGTGGCGCACAAGCAGTGAATCGCTCTGAGGATATTGTATATCCCCGATGAGTGCGTGCCAATGCCTGAGGAAGGGCGAAGTGCCGGCGGGGGAGAGGAGCCGTCGCTAAGAGCGGTCGCCGGGGCCGGATTCGGACGCGAGTAAATGGGCGAGAAGGGCCGAAAGGTGCCCCTGGCCCACGAGCCTTGGCAAGGTGGCGGGCGGCTTCGCCGCGGGATGGGCAACCCACCAGGCGCGGCATCCCAGGCCGGTGGAGGGCAGGACGTCGGCTCCCCAGTCGTCGCCGGCCATGAGACACTCCCCGGGCTTGCGGCCGAGAAGGCTGAGAATCTCCGTGTAATAGGCCGGGTGCGGTTTGCAGGCGTGCATGGCCTCGTAGGTGGTGACGAGGGCGTAGGGAAACTGCTGGACGCCCACGCCGGCCCACTGGAGCCGCTGCTCGATGGCGGTGCGCGGAAAGAGGGGGTTGGTGGCGACGGCTACCTGGAGGCCACGGTCGAAGGCCCACTCCACGAGCCGAGGGGCTTCGGGCACGGGGCGGGTGAGGGGGCGGAGCTTGGGGAACTCCTCGGCGTAGAAGCGCCGGATGACGGGTTCGAGCTGGGAGCGCTCCCGGCCGAGGGCGGGGTAGAAGGCGGAGGCGAATACCTCCTCGTTGGTGGGCCCCGTGCCATCGTTGGCGGCCATGACGCGGGTGGCGTTCAGCAGCTCGGTGACCAGGCGGCGGGGCGGGACGTAGTTCGAGAGGAAGCCTCCGAGCGCCTCCAGGTAGGCCGGGACGAAGACCTCCATGCTGTTGCCGAGGAGGGTCCCGTCCAGGTCCAGCAGGATGGCTTTCAGCACGATGCGACTTCCTCCGTCCGATGGGCGGTCGCGTGGCGTAGCTGCCGTGGCCAGCCCGTGAGGCAAGGCCGCGCGGACTCTTCGCGAAGGATACCCCGAAGAGCGGTCCGCCGCCAGCCCGGCCAGAGGTCCAATGTGGCGCGATTGGGGGAGAAGGCGCGCATTTGGCCCGGCTCAGCGTGCGGGCGTAGAATGGCCCTCCATTTGGGAGGAGACCATGCGCCGTAATACCCGCTTCCCCCGGCTCGCCCTGTTCCGGTGGGGCTTCATCCTGACGTCTTTTGCCATGCTGGCCTCGGGGCCCGCCCCTTCGGCCTGCACTACCGCGGTCATTACGGGCGCCGCCACGGCCAACGGCCGGCCCCTTCTCTGGAAGAACCGCGACTCGGACGACCGGCACAATCAGGTGGTCTACTGCGACGACGGGCGGTATCCCTACGTCGGGCTGGTGGACACGGGGGACGCGGCGGGCATGCAGATCTGGGCGGGGATCAACGCGCAAGGCTTCGCCATCATGAACTCGGCCTCCTACAACCTGGGCAAGGGCGAGACCAACGGCGAGGGAGCCTTCATGAAGCTGGCCCTCCAGTCCTGCGCCACGGTGCAGGACTTCCAGGCGCTCCTGGAGAAGACCAACCCGGGCGGCCGGGACGTCTCGGCCAATTTCGGCGTGATCGACGCCAAGGGCGGCGCCGCCTGCTTCGAGACGGGCAAGACGAGCTACAAGCGATACAACGCTGACGACCCGGCCATCGCCCCGCAGGGCTTCCTGGTCCGGACCAACTACAGCGAGTCGGGCGCCCCCGAATCGGGCACGGGCTTCCTCCGCCACGACAGGGCGGTGAGCCTGCTGGGCGAGCTGGCGAGGCAGAAGAAGCTCGATGCCCAGTCGCTGCTCGCGACGGTGGCCCGCGACACGGCCAACGTGCGGCTGGACTCCTTCCCCGCCGAGAAGCACAGGCGCGGGGCCCCGGAGTGGGCCTACGTGGGCGACAGCATCGACCGCGCCATCACCTCGGCCGCCGTGGTCTTCGAGGGGGTCCGGCCGGGACAGGACCCCCGGCTGGCTACGGCGTGGGTGATCCTCGGCCAGCCCGTCACCGGCGTGGCGGTCCCCCTCTGGGTGGCGGCGGGCGGCGTGCCCTCCGAACTGGGCGTCTCGCCCGAGGCTTCCTCGCTCAACGAGGTCTTCGGAGACGTGGGCGACGTGCTCTACCCGGATGAGAGAGGGGAGCTGAAGAACTACCTCTCCGTGGATGCGCTTTCGAATTCCAAGACGGGGCTGCTGGCTGGCTTGGTCGGCACGGAGGCCTTGAACTTCCGGCAGGAGGGTGAGGCGGTGCAGCGGTGGGCCGCGAACTTCCCGGCGCCCTCCGAGGTGCTGGGCCTGGAGAAGGCCATGGCCCGAGAGAGCCTGGAGGCGGTCAAGAAGCTGCTCCAGGATCGGCAGGAGAAGGTCCCCACCCAGCCCAGGCCAAGGCGGCGTCAGCCGCCCCCGAAGCCGGCCCTCAGTGTCACGCCGCTGGCATCGTGAAGGGATGGTGACAGGGGACAAGGGACAGGGGACAGTGGAGACGGGAATACAGAATCGCGGGGAAAACTGGGAGCGGAAGACTATTCTTGCTTCTTCCTATTTCACCTGTCTTAGTGCCTTGGTGTCTTGGTGGTGAATCTCTTCTCCCCACCCTTCCGAAATCCCTGATCCCAGGCGCCTAGAACCCGAGGGGCTCCTGCTGCCTGGTCTTGAGCAGGCTGAGGAACTCCTTGCGGCGCCGCTCGTCGCGCTGGAAGTCCCCCGTGAAGGCGGTGGTGGTGGTCTGGCTGGCCTGCTTCTCGACGCCCCTCATGGCCATGCAGAGGTGGAAGCCCGTGGCCAGCACGGCCACGCCCCTGGGCCGGATGATCTCCTCCAGGCTGTCCGCGATCTGCTTGGTGAACCGCTCCTGCACCTGGAGGCGGCGGGCGAAGACGTCCACCAGCCTGGGGATCTTGGAGAGGCCGATGATCTTCTCCCCCGGGAGGTAGGCCACGGAGACCTTGCCGAAGAAGGGCAGCAGGTGGTGCTCGCAGAGCGAGTAGAACTCCACGTCGCGCACGAGCACCAATTCGCGGTAGTCTTCCGCGTCGAACACGGCGCCGTTGACGATATCGGCGAGATCCGCGTCGTAGCCCGAGGTCAGGAAGCGCATGGCCTTGGCAACGCGCTTGGGCGTCTGAACCAGCCCCTCTCTGGAGGGGTCCTCACCCAGTTCCTCGAGCATGGCCCGGCTGAGGGCCTCCATGCGGTCTCCGTAACCCTCCTTGAGGGGCAGCCCCCCAGCCAGGGAGAGGGCGGCGGCCCCGAGCGACCGGTGCTGTGCTGCGGCATCCTCAGCGGCGAACGATGGCCGTGTTGCGATCGGTTTCTTGAAGTCGGATTTCATAGAGTCTCCCGGCGGAAATCTTGGGGTCCAAGACCTCCCAAAAGGCCACGGCCAGATTCTCGGCCGTGGGGATGACCCCCTCCAGAAAGGGGACGTCCATGTTGAGGTTCTTGTGGTCCACGCGTTCGATGATCTCCCGGTCGATCAGGGCCTTCAGCTCTTTCATGTCGATGATCATTCCGGTCTCCGGGTCCACGGGCCCCTCCACCGTCACCTCCAACAGGTAGTTGTGTCCGTGCCCGTTGAGATTGGAGCAGAGGCCGAAAATCTCGCGGTTGCGGGCGAGGGACCACTCGGGCCGGTAGAGTCTGTGGGCGGCCGAGAAGTGGCTCTTGACGGTCAACAGCGTCCGCATGACGACCTCCATTCGCGGAAAGCGAGCAAGACACATACCAACGGCCCCGTCCTGGGCTCCGGGTATTCTCCTCTTGTAACAAAGTACCGGGGGTGAGGCAAGGCGAGCGCGTTTCAGCGGGGGAGGGGAGGCCGGTGCCCGTCGCCTCCTCGGGTTCCCGCGTGCAACCTCGCCGCATCCTGGTTTCAAGGCCGCAACGCAGAGAGGGTGGAAAGTCAGCGGTTGCGGGCTCGTGATCCTGGCACACCGCTTGCTCTGAGTTGAACGGGGGTGGTCCCCACGTGTACCCAAGCTCGCAACGGCAACAAGGAGGACATGGCATGAGTCTGGTTGGACAAAAAGCGCCCGAATTTACGCTGGATGCGGTGGTCAACGGCGATTTCGCCCAGGTGAAGCTCTCGGATTTCAAGGGAAAATACGTGGTCCTCTTCTTCTACCCGCTCGACTATACCTTCGTCTGCCCCACGGAGATCACGGCCTTTGCGGACCGCTACGAGGAGTTCAAGAAGCTCGGGGCCGAGGTGCTGGCCGCATCGGTAGACAGCAAGTTCGTCCACCTGGCCTGGCAGAAGACGCCTCGCAAGCAGGGCGGCCTTGGGGCCGTGCCCTTCCCGCACCTCTCCGATCTAAACAAGAGCCTGGCTCGGGACTATGGCGTGCTGCTCGAACCCGCGGGCGTCGCCCTGCGGGGCCTTTTCGTGATCGACGAGGAGGGCGTCGTCCAGCACGCCACCGTCAACCACCTGGGCGTGGGGCGCAACGTCGAGGAGACCCTGCGCACGCTTCAGGCCATTCAGACCGTCAAGAAGACGGGCGAGGTCTGCCCGGCCAATTGGAAGCCCGGCGGCGAAACGATGAAGGGTGACGTGAAGGGCTCCCTCGAGTACTTCGAGAAGCACTCCAAGTAACCCGCGCCTATTCGCAGGCTTGGCCGGCCCCGGGGCGTTCGCGCCGCGGGGCCGTGTCGCATTGGCCCATCGGGCCGAGTCAAAGGCTATGGGTTCCGTGCCCCTGCCTCCCCCCTTGTGAGACTTCGCCGTTTGCCCTTCTCGTAGGACTGTTTTACGCTGAATTTCTGGGGATTCGTGGAAGGGATTCCAAAGGGACCGCTGGAGGCCGAGGCTCCGAGAGTCGCGCGGAGGCCGCACCCCCCTCGGGACGAGAGGGAGGTCGGAGATGAGACGTATTCTGTTTGCCGTTGGAGCGGCCCTGCTGGCCGGCCTGTTGGTTGCCGCCTCTGACATGCGGCTCGCGCCGAAGGAGTGGGAGTTCCTGTCCACCACCGACATCGGCGCCAGGGCCTTCATCGACGCCCATCCTCAGTGGGATGGCAGGGGGGTCCTCATCGCCGTCTGCGATTCGGGAGTGGACCTGGATCTACCGGGCCTGCAAACGACCTCGGACGGCAAGCCCAAGATCCTGGACGCGCGCGTCTTCAGCGACGAGGGGCGCATCCACCTTGAGGAGGCGGAGCTCACGAAGGACGCGCACGGGGAGGCCTACCACGGCAAAGAGGGCAAGTGGCTCTACGGCGCGGACCGCCTTCCCGTGAAACCCGCGAAGGGCGAGAAGGTCCTCGTGGGGTACTTCAAGGAGGAGGCCTTCCAGAACAGCGAGGCCGAAGGCGGCGACCTGAACGGGAACGGGCGCGCCGATGACGTCTATGGCCTCATCGCGTTCAAGGAGGGCCAGCGCTGGGTGGCCTACCTCGACACTAACGGGGACGAGAGTCTGGCGGACGAACAGCCCATCGGGGACTTCTCCGAGACGCGGCGGTTCTTCCATCTGAGGGGAAACGACCCGCACGGGCAGGCCAGGGTCATGACCTTCGCCCTGAATCTCTGGCCCGACGAGAAGGAGGCCGCCCTCTACATGGCCGACGGCGCCCACGGGACCCACGTGGCGGGCATCTGCGCCGGCTTCGGAATCGACGGGCAGCCCGGCTACGACGGCATCGCGCCCGGCGCCCAGATCCTGGCCCTCAAGATCGGGAACAACACCCTCTCGGGCGGAGCCACGACGCCGGGTTCCATGGTCTCGGCGTGGCGGTATGCCGTGAAGCGGGCCGGGGAACTGGGCATGCCCCTGGTGATCCAGATGTCCTACGGTGTGGGATCGGAGGTGGAGGGGAAGGCCGTCGCCGAGAAGCTCATCGACGAATTGCTGGACGAGAATCCTGGCGTGGTGGCCTGCGTGTCGGCCGGCAACGAGGGACCGGGCATCTCGACGGTGGGCATGCCGGCCGGGGCCAGGGACGTCCTCTCCGTGGTCGCGGTGATGAACCGGAGCACAGCCAAGGACCTCCTCGGGGTAGACCTCTCGCAGGATGAGATCTTCTCCTTCTCGGACCGGGGGGCCGAACTGGCCAAGCCCGACGTGGCCGCACCGGGCTTCTCCGCCTCCACGGTCCCCAACTACGAGGAGGGACGCAACGTCATGCGGGGCACCTCCATGGCTTCGCCCCAGGCCTCCGGCGCCTGTGCGCTCCTGCTCTCCGCTATGAAGGCCGAGGGGATGCCCGTGAGCCGCGACCTGGTCTACGCCGCCGTGGAGCGCGGGGCCGCCCCCCTGCCCGGCTACGGCCCGGTGGACCAGGGTTGGGGCCTCATCAACGTGGCCAGGGCGTGGTCCGTTCTCCAGGCTCTGGCCAAACGGAACCCGGCCCTTCCGCTCCAATTCCGCGCCGAGACCGAATCGCCCGAGCTGGCGGGCGGCAAGGGGGGAGCGGTCTTCTGGAGGGGGAGCTTCTATCCCGCGGACCATCCCCAGATCGTCACCGTCAGGCCCATCCTGCCGAAGGACCTCTCCGCCGACGAGCGGGCGGGTTTCTACGAGGCCTTCGACCTGGAGAGCACGGCTCCCTGGGTGCGCACCGACAAAGGCGCGGCCTACATGAAGGCGGAGGCCCCCGCCTCGGTTCCCATCTCCTTCGACGCCGCCCATCTCAAGAAGCCGGGTCTCTACCAGGCGAGGATCTTGGGGTACGCCCGGGGGGCAGGCGACCGCTCCTCGGTGGGCCCCGACTGGGCCGTGCCCGTGACCGTCGTGGTGCCCGAACCGTTGGAGCCGCACAACGACTACACGCTGGAGCGGAGGGTGGCCGGGCTCAGGCCGGCCAAGGTGGAGCGCCTCTTCTTCAGGGCCGATCCCACGCTCGCGGGGTTGCACTGCGACGTGAAGCTCGATGGCCCCCGGGGCACCGCCGCCGCGGCCTACCTCTTCGATCCCCAGGGAAGGGAGATCACGTCCGGGTACTTGCGGGAGGGACGGACCGAACTTGAATCGTCGGTTGAACCGGAGGACTGGCAGCCGGGAGTGTGGGAACTCGACCTCGTGGCCGCCTACACCAACCGCACGGGAGCGGACCTGAAGGTGGCGGTGCGGGGATTCCCCCTGGCCCGGCCGGCGGCGGAATCGGTGGTCCTGCACGCCGCGCAGGGCAAGACTCCCTCGGGCGAGCTCTCCCTGGTTTCCGCGCTGCCCTTCACCTTCCGGGGCGAGGCCTCGGGCCGCATCGAGGGCTCCGTCACCCGCAAGCCGGTGCGGCTGCACTCCGCCACCTGGAGCCGCAAGGTCACGCTGGCTCCCGGGGAGAAGCAGGTGGATTTCCGGCTTGCCATGTCCCCCCGCGATTTCGGTCTCTTCACCGACGTGTCGGTGTTGTTGCTGGACGGGGAGGGCAAGGCCGTGGCCTCCACCGGCATGACCTACCGCTGGGCGGACCTGAGCTATGCGCCCTCCAAGCCTGGGGCCGAGTACACGCTGAAGGTCACCGCCGCCACCGCCGATCCCGAGGCGCACGATCCCTCCTGGACCCTCGATGTGGAGGAGGTGCACCTGTACGCCCAGCCCATCGGGCTATCGCTTGAGCCCAACGAGGGCGGGAGGGTGGTGCTCTATCCCGACCACGAGGCGATGCTGCGGATTCTGCTCGACACGGTGCCGCCGGCTCTGCCGGAAGGGGCGCAGTGGATGGGCCAGCTCCGCCTCAAGGATGGCTCCAGAGAGGGGCTGGAACTCCCTCTGCAGCTCAGGTTGGAGCCTGCTCGATAGGTCCCTGGAGGCAGGCCGGACTCAACCGAAAGTATGAGTGTGGGACTCATACTCCAGACTGATGACAACGGGTCGCGCGCGCCCTAAGGTGATCTTATCGCCTTCGGGCGGCAGCCGGAGAGAGCGGGGTTCTGGTGGGGTTCCCCGCTCTGTTCGGCTGAGGTGGCTTTCGTGGCGCGGGTCAAGGCCCCACCCCTCTCTCCCTGGGGACCGCCCGCATCAGCGAAAGCCACCGTGAAGCTTGGGGGACCTCCTCGGAGGTCCCCCAAACGCATTCCGGGGGATCGCTCTCACCATCGCACGCCTGCATGCCGTGGCACCTGTCGCCCGACGGCGAACCGTCCCGCGGGACTCGCATCCCCGGGGGTAAGGAGCACTTTCGTGATGGGGGCGAACCCATGCCTGCCCAAAATAGAGCGCCTTGCCGGCTCCGGACCACGGCTGGGCCTGGGCCGCGCCTTTGGCGCGGCGCTGGGGGTCTGGTCCGGACGCGTCCACGCCAGCGTGGCCGCGCTCCGGCAGCAGGCCCTCCGCCGCCCTTCGGGCGCCAGGCCCAGC
>JBAWEQ010000096.1:0-50683 GCA_049591295.1 Acidobacteriota bacterium | reverse complement strand
GTGTTGGCCACCACGGTGGCCGCCGGGTGCGGCGCCGTGGCGCGGCCCACGATGCCTTTCTGCAGATCGATGACGACGACGGCGGTGGTGGCGGGATTCAGAATTAAGTCGGCCATGGCCATCTCCTTCAGACAGCCGTCCCCCTCCTCTCGGTCAGGATAAACCACGGAGCCCTGGATGGGGATAGCCTCCGCAAGACCAGCGCGGTTCGGCCTTGCGGAGTCCGGCCTCCGGAGCGAGAGGGAGGAAGGCGCGTGGTGCGGGACGGGACCGACGAGATCCCGTGCTCGGTGAGCTTCGAAGCCTGCCACGGGATGACGGCCGATGAAGGAGCGCCTGTCGAGGCGGCGCCTATGGTCTGGAGCCAGGCGACGGGGGCACCTGGGCGACCTGCCTGCTCCGCTTTGCGCCAACGGCGCGGTCAAGGCCCGGCCGTGGTTCGAAGCCGGCAGGGCGATCCATTGTGGGCAGATCCCAGCCTCCGCTTGATCCCCGGAGGCGCCCGTTCCATGATCGAGGCCGGGCAAGTCAAGGAGGTCCCCATGGTCGTCGTCCTCGTTCACTACGTGAAGCCGCTGGAAGAGGTGGACCGGCTCGTCCCCTCCCACAAGGCCTTCCTCGCCGAATACTACCGGCAGGGGCTCCTGCTCCTCTCCGGTCCGCGCACCCCGCGCAGCGAGGGCGGGCTCATCCTCGCCCGCTCCGGGAGCATCGAGGAGCTGCGGGCCCTCTTCGCCAGGGACCCCTTCGCCGTGGCGGGGGTGGCCGAGTACGAGTTCCTGGCCTTCGTGCCCACCATGCACGCCGAGGGGACCGAGCCCTTCCTGGCCGCGCCTCCCGCGGGGAGGTGAGGCGGTGGGCCGCGATGAACCGCCCGTCACCCCGGCCACCCGCCTGCTGAGGGCGAAAGGGGTCCCCTTCGCGCCCCACCTCTACCCCTTCCAGGCCCGCGACGTGGCGCGCCACGCCGCCCAGGCCCTGGGCGTGGAGGAGCACGCCGTGATTAAGACCCTCGTCATGGCGGCCGATCCGAAGCGTCCCTTCGTGGTCCTCATGCACGGGGATTGCGAGGTCTCCACGAAGGCGCTGGCCCGGCTGCTTGACGTCAAGCAGGTGGCCCCGCTCAGCCGGGACGAGGCCGAGCGCGCCACCGGCTACCAGGTGGGAGGCATCAGCCCCCTGGGCACCCGCCGGCCCATGTCCGTCTACGCCGAAGCCACGATCTTCGAGCTGCCGGCGATCTACCTGAACGGCGGCCGGCGGGGCTTTCTCGTCGCGCTCGATCCGGCAGCCCTGCGGACCCTTCTCGCCCCCGTCGAGGTGCACATCGCACAGGCCGGGTAGACGGCTTGCGCCGCGGCGCACCGCGGCGGTACAGTGCAGGGCGTGGAGCACCCATGGAGATTCTGCTGACCCCCGAAGAGACGCGCGTGCTGGGATGCCTCGTGGAGAAGGCGGTCACCACGCCGGAGTACTACCCCCTCAGCCTGAACGCCGTGCGAAACGCCTGCAACCAGAAGTCGGGGCGCGACCCCGTGGTGGCCTACGATGACGCCACCGTGCAGGGGGCCCTCGATGGCCTGCGGGACAAGCACCTGCTCTGGGTGGTCAGCCCCGCCGAGGCGCGCGTCTCCAAGTTCCAGCACCGCTTCCCCGAGGCGCTCGACCTCTCGCCGCCCGAGGTGGCGGTCCTCTCGGTCCTCATGCTGAGGGGCCCCCAGACCCCGGGCGAGCTGCGGGGCCGGACCGAGCGGCTCTACCGCTTCTCCGGGCTGGAGGAGGTGGAGGCCGTCCTGCGGGGGCTCTCCGAACGCTCCGGCGGGCCGCTGGCCGTGCGCCTGCCGCGCCAGCCCGGCCGGAAGGAGCACCGCTACGCCCACGCGCTGGAGGGAATCCCCGCCCAGGAGCCCGATGCCGAGGCGCCGCCCGCCTTCGAGACCCAGCCGCTTCGGGTGACCGATCGCTTGGCCGAGCAGGAAGAGGCGCTCTCCGGGCTCCGCGAGGAGCTCCAGCGGCTGCGCGAGGAGCTGGCCGAGCTGAGGAACGAGCTCGAGGCCTTCCGCCAGGAGTTTCAGTGAAACGCCTCTGCGTCTTCTGCGGCTCGAGCGCGGGCGACGACCCCGCCTTCGCCGAGGCCGCCGCGGCCGTGGGCAGGGCCCTCGCCGAGCGCCGGATCACGCTGGTGTACGGCGGCGGCAACGTGGGGCTCATGGGCGTCCTGGCCGACGCGGCGCTTCGGGCCGGCGGCGAGGTCATCGGCGTCATCCCCAAGGCGCTCATGGAGTGGGAGGTGGGCCACCTGGGGCTTTCAGACCTGCGCGTGGTGGACTCCATGCACGAGCGCAAGGCCCTCATGGCCGATCTCTCCGACGGCTTCGCGGCCCTGCCCGGAGGCATCGGCACCCTCGAGGAGTTCTTCGAGATCTGGACGTGGGCCCAGCTCGGCGTCCACCACAAACCCTGCGGCCTGCTCAACGCGAAGGGCTACTACGACCCACTCGTGGCCTTCCTGGACGCCATGGTCGAGCGCGGATTCCTGAAGCCGCGCCACCGGAGCATGGCCATCGTGGAGCGCGAGGTCCGCCCCCTCCTCGCCGCCCTGGAGGCCTACCGGCCGCCCGAGGGGGAACACCGCCTGAACGGGCGGCGGACCTGAGGGAGCCCCCATGGCGGCCAAGATCAAGACGCCCCTGCTGACGACCGAGCGGCTCCACCTCCTGGTTCCGGGGCCCAAGGACGCCCGGCGCATGCTCTGGTACGTGCTGGAGAACCGGGACCACCTGGCCCCCTGGGAGCCGGTGCGGTTCCAGGCCTACTTCACGGAGGAGTTCTGGCGCCAGGAGCTGGCCGCGGCCCAGCGGGAGTACCTGGACGGCCTCTCGCTCAGGCTCGCGCTCGTGGAGAGCGGCGATGCGGGCGGCCCCATCGTCGGCACCGCCAACTTCCGCAACATCGTCCGGGGCGTCTTCCAGGCCTGCCACCTGGGCTACAGCCTGGACCACCGCTTCCAGGGGCGGGGCCTCATGCAGGAGGCCCTGACGGCGGCCATTGCGCACGTGTTCGAAGAGCTGGGCCTCCACCGGGTCATGGCCAACTACATGCCCCACAACGAACGGAGCGCCAGGCTGCTTCAACACCTGAGCTTCACGGTGGAGGGCCAGGCGAAGAGCTACCTCTTCCTCGACGGGGCCTGGCGCGACCACGTCCTGACCTCCCTCATCAATCCGAAGGAGGGCTGAGCGTGACGTTCCTCCTGGTGACGGACAACCTCATGACGAGGGCGAGATTGGAACCGGCCGGCCGGGCGGCCGGGGCCGAGGGGGTGGCCAGAGGATCGGAGCGCGTGCCCGACCTGGTGGCCGTGGACCTCACCGCCCGGGGCGCGCTGGAGACCATCGCCTCCTGGAAAGCCGACCATCCCTGTGCCCTCATCCTGGCCTTCGGGCCGCACGTTCAGACGGAACTTCTGGCCGCGGCCCGCGAGGCGGGTGCCACGGAGGTGGTGCCGCGAGGGGCCGCCGAGCGGAGGCTGGTGGCGCTGCTTCGCCGGCCGGAACCGGGAACCGCCGAATCGGGGGGCTGAGCCCCCGAGGGAGGAGGCCATGTTCGAGCACCGGAGAGAACCGCTGCTGTCGCGCAACGCCTTCCTGCGGCGCGTGGCGGCGAGTGCGGCGGTGGCCTTCGGCCTGGTGGCCTTTTCCCTGGCCACCGGGGTCCTTGGCTACCACTTCCTGGAGGGCCAATCCTGGATCGACGCCCTGGTGAACGCCTCCATGCTGCTGGGCGGCATGGGCCCCGTGGGCGAGCTGCACACCACCGCGGGCAAGCTCTTCGCCAGCTTCTACGCGCTCTACTGCGGGCTGGTGCTCATCGTGGCCGTGGGGATCGTCTTCGCCCCTCTCTTCCACCGGTTCCTCCACCGCTTCCACCTCGAGGTGGAGGACGAAGAACCGCAGCAGTCCGAGGAGTGAGGGGTCCGCCACCGCTCGAAACTCTCGCCCGAGCTGCGCGTACCCCTCTCCTTGGCGTTGTCTTGGGCCGAGGGGGAGGGACCCATGCACCAGTCTATGCACAAGCGTTCGCGAAGGTTCACCACCAGCCTGGCGCTCATGCTCGTCTTGGCCGTCGCCGGCGCCGTGCGGGCTCAGTCCAAGGGGTCGGAGGACAAGGCCGCTCGCATCGACGCTCTCCTGGAGCGCTACCAGCAGCTGGGCCTCTTCAACGGGTCGGCCCTCGTGGCCGAGCGGGGCCGGCTCCTCCTCGACAAGGGGTACGGAATGGCGGATTTCGAGATGGGCGTGCCCAACTCCGCCGCCACGAAGCACTGGATCGGCTCCGTTACGAAGATCTTCACTGCAACCGCCGTCCTGCGCCTGGCGGACGAGGGCAAGCTGTCGCTGGACGACCGGCTCTCGGACCTCCTTCCCTGGTACCGCAAGGACACGGGGGCCAGGGTCTCCGTGCGCCAACTCCTCAACCACACCTCGGGCATCCCCGATTACATGCACCTCCCGGGCATCGGACGGGAGGGATTCCGCCGGGCAGTGGGGGACGACCTCGTCGACGTGAAGGACTTCGCCCTCAAGTGGTGCAGCGCGGACCTCGCATGGGAGCCGGGCACGAAGTGGGGCTACAGCAACTCCGGGTACTTCCTCTTGGCCGCCATCGTCGAGCAGGTCACGGGAAAGCCCTACGAAGAGGCCCTGCGGGAGCTCGTCCTTGACCCCGCGGGCATGCGTGACACGGAGGACCTTGCCCGCAGGCCCCGGGCGGTTGTGCCGGGTCTCACTCCGGGCTACGAGAAGGCCGGGGGGAAGGTCGTCACCCGACGGCCCTGGAACCTCTCCACCGCCTTCGGCGCCGGCGCCATGGTCGCGACCGTGGACGACCTGTACCGTTTCGACCGCGCCCTGGACCGCGAGGGCTTCCTCTCCGGCAAATCCATGGAAGCCATGTTCACAGAGGGGCTGGGCCACTACGGCTGCGGGTGGGAAGTGCGCTTCATGGCCATCGGACCGGGAAGAACCAGGCGAACCGTTGCTGGGCACGAGGGGTTCATCTTTTGGTCCCTGGCCCGCATTTACAGGATCCCTGAGGATGGTGTCTTCGTCGCCCTCGTCAACAACACCGGCGATGCCCCTCTGCCGGCGGTCTTCGACGGCATCGCCGACCTGCTCTACGGGCGCGAACCCGCCTGGCCCAAGCCCTCCGCCGCCGGGGCCGTGACGGCACTGGCCTTCGACAAGGGCGCAGGCGCTGCGCTGAAGAGGTACGAGGAGATGAAGGCCGTCGCCTCCGGGGACTACCTGTTCGACGAGAAGGGCCTCAACGTCCTGGGGTACGCGCTCCTGCAGGGGGGGAAGGCCGACGACGCCGTGGTGGTCTTCCGCTGCGTGGCGACGAGCTTTCCAGATTCGGGCAATGCCTGGGACAGCCTCGGCGAGGGTCTTGCGGCGGCGGGCCGAAGGGAGGAGGCCGTGAAGGCTTACGCCCGCTCGCTGGAACTCCAGCCATCCAACCGCAACGCTGTGGAGCGCCTCGACGCCCTCACGAAGCCATGAAGGGGGGGGAACCTCCCCGTTCCCCCCGGACCCCCTCGACCCCCGCCCTGGTCCTTCTTTCGCCTACGTCACGCTCTCCCGGAAAACCACGCCCCGCTTGGCGAGCTCCTGCATGACGAACAGGTAGCAGCCCGGTTCGCGCCCCAAGAACTCGGGCGGGGAGATGCCGGGGCGGCGGTAGAGGCCCCGGGCCACGGCGCGCACGCCCGCCGTGCAAGTGTAGCCCGTGGCGCGGGCCATGGAGGTGATGCCCGTGGCCGGATCGTAGCGGTCGAGCAGGTCGAAGACGTGGCGGACCCTCCGCCCCTCCTTCTCCCCCTCCACGGTGACGCGCATCACCGTGATGTCCTCCTCCCCCGCCCCGAGCCGCCATTCGTGGAAGAGCAGCTTGGCGGTGAGCTCCAGGGGGCTGACTCGCCCCCCCGAAAGGTCCACGGGCTCCTTGCGGAAGAAGCCGGTCTCCCGGAGCATCCTCATCTTCTCGATGTGGCCCGGGTAGCGGAGCGTCCTCTCCTTCATAAACGGAGCCTTGACCGTCGTGATGATGGAGCGCAGGCCGTCCGTGTTGAAGGCTTCCAGCGTCCCGACGCCGGGGAAGTCGATGAGCTCGGGTTCGGAGAGGGCGGGCATGGAGACCACCCGGCCGTGCGAGACGTAGCGCGCCGGCCGCGTGTACTCCTCGATCACGTCCGCCGGCGAGAAGACCGCCTTGTACTCGTAGGGCCACGTGCGCACCACGGGCAGCCCGCCCACGAGGCACTCGAAGCTGTGCAGGCGCTCCAGGACCGTCTCCAGGTAGCCGAGGATGATGTTGCCGCACCCGGGGGCGATGCCGCAGTCCACCACCGCCGTGACCCCCTTCTCCCTGGCCAGATCGTCCAGGAGGAAGGGGTCCTCCTCAAAGAAGGAGATGTCCACCACGGGCTTGCCGCACTCGATGACCCGCTTCACGGTGGCGAAGCCCATGGAGCCCGGAACGGCCCCCACTACCAGGTCCGCCGGCCGCACGGCGGCCGCCACCTCCGCCGGATCGCCCAGGTCCGTCCGGCGGGTCGCGATGCCTGAGCCCTCCGCGAGACGATCGAGCGCTCCCTGGGAGAGGTCGGCCGCCACCACCTCGAACTCGCCCTCGGCCGCCAGGTCCCGGGCGATGGCGCTGCCCACCCGTCCGGCGCCCAATACCACGATCTTCATGCTCGCCTCCTTCCCCCTCCGCACCGGGGATTGCGGACCCCCGTGTTTCGTCAGTATAGCTTAGTCTGCGGTCCTCCTACCCCCCTTTCGAGGTTAGCCGCGGCGGAATAAAGCAGGCCATCGAATCGGTTTTAATCTCAGGAATTCCTAGAAGGATTCAGGCCCGGGACTGACCGGCTTCGGTTCAGTTCGGGGATGACGTAGTGCCGTCTCCAAAGGAGGTTAGGGCATGTGGAAGTCTTGGAGAGTCACTCTGCTGATGGCTGGGCTTCTGTTCGGGCCCGGCGCCGGGGCGCTGGCCGGCCAGGATGCGAAGCCGCCGGTATCACCCGCCCTGCGGACGACCTACGGCCGGCTGCCGCTGGCCTTCGAACCCAACGTGGGGCAGGCCGACCCGGCGGCCCGCTTTATCGCAAGGACGCCGGGAGGGCTCGTCTTTCTCACGCGGGGCAACGTGGTGCTGGCAACGGAGACCGGTGCCACCCGGCCGGGAGAGGGGATTCTTCCCGGGCCGGCGGCGGCCCCCAAGGTCCACGTTGTCCGAATTGCCCTGGCGGGCTCCAGCCCGGATGCCGCCATGACCGGAAGCGATCTTCTACCGGGCAGGAGTGCCTATCTCCTGGGGAACGACCCCAGCCGCTGGCACACCGATGTG
Organism: Acidobacteriota bacterium; assembly: GCA_049591295.1. Lineage (GTDB taxonomy): Bacteria > Acidobacteriota > UBA4820 > UBA4820 > DSQY01 > DTPS01. Next base: position 43,273 of record JBAWEQ010000096.1, on the reverse strand, counting down.
CCCTCGTACGCCAAGGTCCGCTGGCGCGAGGCCTACCCTGGCATCGACGTGCTCTTTTACGGCCGCGACCGCCGGCTCGAATTCGACTTCGTCCTCAAGCCCGGCGCCGACCCGGCCCGCATCGCCCTCGTACCCGCAGGGGCTGGCAGTCTGACTTTGTCGCCGGAGGGAGACCTCACGATAGGCGCTGGTTCCGGAGTTCTTCTGCTGAAACGTCCCCAGTGCTACCAGGTGCTGGACGGAAGGCGCGTGCCGGTGAAAGGACAGTTCCGCCTGGAGCGGGGCCGCGTGGGCCTGAGGCTGGGGCCCTACGACCGGAGTCGCCCGCTCGTGGTGGACCCCGTCCTGGTCTACTCCACCTACCTGGGCGGTTCGGGGGATGATACGGCCTACGCGGTGACGGTGAACGCCGCCGGCGAAGCCTACGTGGCGGGCGAGACGCTCTCGACCGACTTCCCCCTGTTCAGCCCGGGACAATCCTCGAATCTCGGAGGAAACGACGCCTTCGTATCGCACTTCAACGCGAGCGGAAACGCCCTGCTCTATTCCACCTACATCGGCGGCGGCGGGACGGACAACGCCTCGGGTCTCGCCGTGGACGCCGCGGGGGCCATGTACGTGACGGGCTGGACCGGCTCGGTGAATTTCCCCACCACGGCGGGGGTTTTCCAGCCCGTCCTGATCGGAGGTTACGATGCCTTCGTCGCCAAGATCGACCCCAGCGGACACACGTTGGACTACGGCACCTACATCGGCGGAACCCTGAACGATGAAGCCACTGCGATCGCCTTGGACGGGGCCGGAGACGCCGTCATCACCGGGGTCACCTACTCCGCCAACTGGCCCACCCACCTTCCCCTTCAGGCCGCCCTCTCGGGGCCCAACGACGCCTTCGTGGCCAAGCTCAACCCCGCGGGAACCGCCCTCATTTATTCCACCTACCTGGGCGGCAGCGCCTCCGACACAGCCATGAGCCTGGCGCTGGATGGGTCGGGAGCCGCCTACGTGACCGGGTTCACCTCCTCCTCCGACTTCCCGACGGTGGGTGCGTTCCAGCCCGCCACTGGAGGTTCCTCTGATGCCTTCGTGACCAAGATCGCCCCCTCCGGAACCTCCCTCGTCTACTCCACCTTCCTCGGCGGGAGCGGAGTCGACGGCGGCTTCCACGTGGCGGTGGACGGGGCGGGGGCTGCCTTCATCGCGGGGGTCACCACCTCCACCAACTTCCCCCTGGCAAGCCCCTTTCAGGCTACCAGCGCGGGAGGGGGAGGGGACGCCTTCGTGGCCAAGCTCTCCCCCTCCGGCGCAGGCCTCATCTACTCCACTTACCTGGGCGGCAGCGGCACCGACTTCGCCCAGAGCGTGGCCCTCGACAGCCTGGGCAGCGCGACCATCGTGGGGTACACCACTTCGACCAATTTCCCGACCCTCGCTCCGATCCAGGTGGCCCTTTCCGGCACCTACGATGCCTTCATCACGCGCATCAACCCCGCGGGTTCGGGCCTGGTCTACTCCACTTATTTAGGCGGCACGGGCGACGATACAGCCTACGCCGTAGCCCTTGACTCCGCCGGCGCCACCTACGTGGCCGGGACCACCAGTTCCACGAACTTCCCCACGCTTTCCGCCTTCCAGGGTGTCAATTCCGGGGGCTATGACGCATTCCTTGCCAAGATCGGGTCCGTCGTGACCTGCTCGGCCGCGGCTTCCCCGCTCTCAGGCAACGCCCCCCTGGCGGTGACCTTCACGGGGAGCGCGGCCGGCGGGCCCCCCCCCTACACCTACACCTGGGACTTCGGCGACAGCTCCACCGGCGCCGGCGCCACCGCCACCCACACCTATAACGCCGGCGGCAGCTTCAGCGCCAAGCTCACCGTCACCGATTCGGCCTCCGGCACCTCCACCGACAACCACCTCGTGATCACCGTGGCCCCGCCCGCCACCCTCGCTGTGAATGCTTCGGCTGCCCCCCTCTCGGGCAACGCCCCCCTCACCGTCGCCTTCTCCGCCGCGGCGGCGGGCGGCATCCCCCCATACACCTTCGCCTGGACCTTCGGGGACAGCGGCACCGGCACGGGCCAGAGCCCCAACCATACCTACAACGCTGCGGGAACCTACCCCGTCAGCGTGACCGCTACGGACTCCGCCTCCGTGAGCGCCACGGACAGCCACCTCAGCATCTCCGTCGCGCCTCCGCTGCCGGTGACGCTCTCCATCGCGGGCTCGCCCTCCTCGGGGCAGATCCCGCTCGCGGTCAGCTTCACGGCCGCGCCGGCCGGAGGGATTCCCCCCTACACGGTGGCCTGGGATTTCGGCGACAGCACGACGGGCACGGGCCTCACGACGACCCACACCTACACGGCGGGCGGAACCTTCACGGTCCAGGCCACGGTGACCGACTCGAACAGCGTGACGGCCTCGGCCTCCACCACCGTCCAGGCCATCAACCCGCCCGCTATCACGAGCATCAAAAAGATGGGCAGCCCCTTCCGACTCAAGATCATGGGCTCCAATTTCCACTCCGACTGCACGGTCAAGATCAACGGCGCCGCGGTGCCGCAGACTCGGTACAAGAACCCCGGCCTCGTGCTCGCCAAGAAGGGTTCGGCCCTCAAGGCCATGGTTCCCAAGGGGACCACCGTCCAGGTCACCGTCACCAACAATGACGACGGGGGCGTCTCATCGCCTTTCAGCTTCACCTGGTAGCGGCGGGACGCAGGAGCATCCTTCGGGGGGCGGGCGCGAGCCCGCCCCTTCCCTATTTTTGACGGAGCGCGGCGGCGGTCGGGCCAGGGGAGCCCGTCCCACCCGCGCCTCGGTGAACCCTTGCTTGCAAGGAGCTTCAGTCGGAACTAAAATGATTTCAGTAGCCTGGATTGTGTCTTTGAGCACCTGTGAGCGGGATTTCAGTGCCCGTTCCCCGTGAGGCGTTGTCGGGTGCGCGAAGGCTCGCCGGGGCTCAAGGAGGGGTGGGGCTATGACCAAGATGGGAAGGATATTAGTGTGGATCGGGGCCTGGGCGGCGCTCTCCTCTGCCCTATGGGCCACGGCACCGGCGGCTGAGTTGGCGGGCCCGGCCGGCTCCCGTACGGCCGCCGCCGTTAGTGCGCAGTACGCTCGTCTTCCCCTGGCTTTTGAGGAGAACCGGGGGCAGACGGATGGGCGCGTACGGTTTCTCGCCCGCGGGGGGAACTACCTCCTCTTTCTCACGCCCGCTGAGGCGGTTCTCGAACTGGCCAGGCCGGCGGGCGGCGACCTCCCCGCCGGGAAACCCGGTTGGGTTCCGGTGCCTCCGAAGATCGATGTGCTGAAGATCGGCCTCTCGGGCGCCAACCCGAGGACGAAGATCGCCGGAGTCGATGAGCTTCCCGGGCGCACCGCCAGCTTCATCGGAAATGATTCCAGCCAGTGGCGGAAGGACATCCCCTCCTACGGCCGGGTCGTTTATGAGGACCTTTATCCCGGCATAGACCTGGCCTTCTATGGGACGCAGGGGCAGGTGGAGTTCGACTTCATCCTCAAGCCCGGCGCCAAGCCCGAAGACGTGTCGCTGGACATTTCGGGAGCCAGCGGGCTCTCCGTCGGCCCGGAAGGCGACCTGGCCCTGGCGACTTCGGGCGGGGAGCTCCAGTTGATGAGGCCGGCGGTCTTCCAGGAGCGGAACGGCCAGCGAACGCCCGTGGAAGGGCGTTTCGTTCTGAAGGGAACGCGCGTGGGCATCGCCCTCGGCCCCTATGACCCGATGAGCCCCGTCGTGGTGGACCCCGTCCTGGTGTACTCCACCTACCTAGGGGGAAGCGGGAACGACATCGCCCTGCACGTCTTCGTCAGCGCCGCGGGGGAGGCCTACCTGGCGGGATTTACCCTCTCGGCCGACTTTCCCGCGCTGGGCGCACTCCACGGCACGACCGACGCCTATTTCACCAAGTTCACGGCGGCCGGCACCTCCCTGGCTTACTCCTACTACATCGGCGGAACGCAGATCGACCAGGCCTGGTCCATCGCCGTAGACTCGACGGGCAAGGTCTACATGGCCGGGACCACGAACTCCCCGGACTTCCCCACCTTGGCGGCGCTCCAACCGGCTCTCGCGGGGGGTTACGACGGATTTCTATGCAAGATCGACCCGACGGTGCCCAATTTTATTTACTCCACTTTCTGGGGGGGGACGGGCGCCGACGGGGTCACCGCCATGGTGGTGGATTCCGCCGCCGAGCCCTTCCTGGCGGGCGCCACCAGCTCGGCCGACTTTCCTCACGTTTCGGCGGCGCAACCATTGTACGCTGGGGGTACTGACGCCTTTGTGACCAAATTCAACGCAGCCGGTACCTTTCCGTGGTACTCGACCTATCTCGGGGGATCCGCCAGCGACGGCGCGTGGGCCATCGCGGTGGATTCGACCGGCTCGGCTTACGTGACCGGCGGAACCAGCTCCGCCAACTTCCCCACGCAGGTGCCCTTCCAGGCGGCGGCCGGTGGATCGGGCGATGCCTTCGTGACTCGCCTGAGTCCTTCGGGCACGTCGTTCCTCTACTCCACCTATTTGGGCGGTGGCGGCCTCGATACGGGCTACGGGATCGCCCTGGACGGCTCGGGCGACATCTACGTGACGGGCAGTACGGCCTCCTCCAACTTCCCCGTGGTGCCCGGCTCCTTCCAGACGACGATTGGGGGCGGGGCGGACGCCTTCGTGACCAAGTTCAGCCCCGCGGGCAGTGCCCTCCTCTATTCAACATTCGTGGGGGGCAGCAACAACGACGGTGCCATCGCGATCGCCCTGGACGCCTCCGGGGGGGCCTACATTGCCGGAGGGACCAGTTCTCCCAATTACCCCGTTCTCACCCCTATTCAAGCGGCCCTCGCGGGCACGATCAACGCCTTCGTCACCAAACTGAATCCCGCGGGCAGTGCGCTCTCCTTCTCGACCTACCTCGGCGGCAACGGAAGCGATGGCGCCTACAGCATCGCCCTGGATCCGACCGGGGCCATGTACGTCTGCGGGCTGACCTCCTCCACCAATTTCCCCACGGCCTCCCCGCTACAACCTGCAAACCACGGCGCGCAGGACGCCTTCCTGGCCAAGCTCAGCGCCGTCCCCACCCTGACGGCCACCGCCTCCGCCACCCCCACCTCGGGGCAGGCGCCGCTGGCCGTCAGCTTCTCCGGCTCCGCCTCGGGGGGGACGACACCCTACACCTACGCATGGTCGTTTGGAGACAGCGCCACCGGATCAGGCGCCACGACCTCCCACACTTACTCGGCGGCCGGCTCTTACCCCGTCACCCTCACGGTGACCGACGCCGCCTCCCTGACCGCCACGGATAGCCATCTCACGATCACCGTCACGGCGCCCGCGGCCCTCTCCGTGAGCGCGACCGCCACACCGCTATCGGGCAACGCGCCTCTCGCCGTGAGCTTTGCCGGTACGGCCTCGGGGGGGGTGCCACCTTACACCTACGCGTGGACCTTCGGGGACAGCACCACCGGGGCAGGCGCCAGCACCAGCCACACCTACACGGCGGCCGGCACCTACCCGGTGATCCTCACGGTCACGGACTCCACTTCGGCGCATGCTTCGGACAACCACCTCAGCATCTCCGTCTCGGCCCCGCTGCCGCTGACGCTGTCGATCGCGGCATCACCCACTTCAGGACCGATCCCACTCGCCGTCAGCTTCACGGCGATGCCGGGCGGAGGCATTCCACCCTATACAGTCACCTGGGACTTCGGAGATAGCACCACCGGTACCGGAGCCACCACGACCCACACCTACACCACGGGCGGCACCTTCACTATTCACGCCACGGTGACCGATTCGGCCAGCATGACGGCCACGGCTTCCGCAACGGTGCAGGCCATCAACCCGCCGGTCATCAGCAGCGTCACCAAGGTGGGCAATCCCTTCCGGCTTAAGATCTACGGTAGCAACTTCCACGGCAACTGCACGGTCAAGGTCAACGGGGCGTCCGTTCCCCTCTCCCAATACAAGAGCCCCAGTCTGGTGGTCGCCAAGAAGGGCGCCGCCCTCAAGGCGATGGTGCCCAAGGGTGTGAGTGTCCAGATTACCGTCACCAACAACGACGACGGAGGCGTCTCCGCACCCTTCAGCTTCACCTGGTAAGGGCGCACGTCTGAAGAAGAGGCAAAAGAAAGGGCGGGCCGCAAGCCCGCCCTTTCGCGTCTCTTTTTCTCCGCCCTGTGGGGACGCTACTTCCCGCCCCCGGTGCCGCGGAAGGGGACGAGATCGCGGCCGGGCCGGCGGTGGTCCCACGGCGTGATGTGTGGGGAGAGGGGCAGCCGGTCCTCGGCGGCCTCGGTTGGCGTCTTTGGTTCGCAGGGGGCCCAGGGCTCGGCCTTTCGGCGCACCCCCTCGATGGCATCGAGCTCGCGGTGGGCCAGCTCCCGGATCTCCTTCCGGAGTCCCTCCTGGGCGATCTGCTCGGTGAAGGCCCTACGCCCCTCCACGAGGTCCGCCACGTAGGCGGCGATCTGCTCCTCGGAGTAGAAATTCTTGGGGGCGTACTGGCTCAGGTCGGCCCCCTCGCACTTCACTACCTCCTCGGTTCCCAGGCTGCCCTTGCGGTACTCGTTGCTTCCCCGCAGGTCGCCCCGCTGCAGGGCGGCCATGAGGTCCAGGGGAATCCGCTGCACCTTGCGGATGGGCTTTCGCTTCCCGGTGGCCGGGTCCTTCTCGATGATCTCGCCCACGCCGCCCGTGTTGTACTGGAAGAAGTGGACCTTGCCAGAATACCTCTGCACCAGGCCCATCACGATGTCGTGGAAGGCGTTCACCTTCCGGCCCTGGGGACCCACGATGAAGTCGTCCATGCCCACGATGCGCACCGACTCGCCGGCCTTCTCGGGCACCGTGGCGAAGGAGTGCGTGGACTCGCCCCAGAGGTAGGCGAGCACGCCCTGCTCGGGCGTGAGGCGCTGGGCGAAGGGCATGATGGTGCCGCGCCGGGTGATGAAGGCGAAGACCAGGCCGTCCAGGTGTTCGAGGGTGGGCAGATTGATGGAGTCGGCGCAGATGGAGACCAGCTTGCCGCCCCGCTTCACCTTGAGTTGGCGGCGGTCCAGGACGCCCCGGCCGTTCTCGCCCAGGCGCTCGTCCAGGAAGTCGATCCTCCCCCGGTCGTCCACCATGACGTTCTCCAGGAGCGCCGACTTGTGGGCGAGGGCGTGGTACATGGCCTCCTGAAGGGCCGGGTCCACGTCGGTCTTCACGTAGAAGCCCTGCTCCGTGCCCAGGGCCGAGCCGTCGCGCCTCAGCATGACGATGTCGTCCTGCGCCACCCAGGTGCCCTCGCCGAGGGCCGGATCGAGGCCGAGCTGGTGGCAGGACCAGGTGGACTTGCCCGTAGCCGTGAGGCCGAACATGAAGACGCCGCAGGTCTTGATCTGGCCCGTCCGGGAGTCCCTCACACGGACCACCTTCGTGCCCGCGTGCAGGCCCAGCATGCCCTGCATGTCGGCGCTGTACATGGCCTGGCGCAGGAAGCCCTTCTTGCACTCGCCCGTGTAGTCGGTCCCCATGGCGATGTTGATACCGTGCTGGGGGAGGACCAGGATCTGCATGCGGAGCTGGTGCTCCTCGGGGACGTGGATCATGGTGAAGTCGGGCCCCCGTCGTCCGCGCTTCGCGGGACCCATGGTCATGGCCCATTCGTAGGCCAGGCGATAGTTCTTCGGATCGGACACGCTCACGTAGAGGTTGCAGGCGGGGTTGAACTCGGCGTTGTCTCCCATCTGGCGGCGAACGTGGACGAAGGGCTGCGTCTTCAGGAGCTGGAGCACCTTGTGGAGCTGTTCGGGGGCCTTCTCCACGATGGCGAGCTGGCCGGCCGAGGGAGTGGGGAGCTGGACGCCATCGTCCCCCAGGTAGACGGTCTTGGCCGCCTGCCGCGAGGAGATGGCCGAGGTCCAGAGGGCCGAGCCGTTGGCCGTCTTTCTGGCGCTCTTGAGCGCCAGGCGGCGGAGGCGGCGCATGGAGGGGTGCTGGATGTTGGAGCCGGAAAGGGCCCCCTTCAGGTTCTCGGCGAAGCGCCGGTAGACGTCGGGATCGTAAGGACCCTCGCTCATGATCTCCCCCGCGGCGGTGCACCGCTTGCTCTCCTAGCATAGCCTCCGGCCGCCGGGGCTGGCAATGAGGCGAGAGTGGAGGGTGGATGCACTGGGTCACTTCGTGGCGTTCTTACGTTTCGCTTCCCTCGTTCTCCCGTCGTCCCCGGCTTGAGGCCGAAGCACAAATGGCATAAGCTCGAAGTCTCGCCTGCTTCGGGGGGCTGAGGAAGCGGAGGGAACCATGCCGTTGATGCCCTGGATCGTCGCCGCCGTCGCTGTCGTCCTCGTGGTCGCGCTGGTCGTGCTCTGGGCTCGGAACTACCGAAGGGTGGGCCCCAATCAGGTGCTCGTGATCTCGGGCCGCACCTCCACCGTTCTGGACGCCGAGGGCCGAAAACAGAAGGTGGGCTACCGCCTCCAGGTCGGCGGAGGCACCTTCGTGATGCCCCTCATGGAGACCGCCGAGGTCTTTCCGCTGGAGGTCTTCTCCATCTCCCTGCGGTGCCCCGAGGTCCTCACCGCCCAGGGCGTGCTCATCTCGGCCGAGGCCCAGGGCCAGGTGAAGGCCTGCGGCGAGGAGCCCCTCCTCCACCGCGCCGTGGAGAACTTTCTCTCCAAGGGTTCCTCGGGCATCACCTACGTGGCGCAGGAGGTGCTCGAGGGCCACATGCGAGGCATCCTGGGCACGCTCACCGTGGAGGAGATCTACGCCCAGCGGGAGGAGTTCGCCCACCGGGTACGGCTGGCCGCCCAGGAAGATTTCGGCCGCCTGGGGTTGGATCTGGTCTCCTTCTCGCTGAAGGACATCTCGGACAGCCAGGGGTACATCGCCGCCCTGGGCGCCCGGCGCATCGCCGAGGTGAAGCGCGACGCCACCATCGCCCAGGCCGAAACCGAGAGGGACGCGGCCATCAACGCCTCGCAGGCGCGCAAGGAGGGCGACGTGGCCCGCCTCGCGGCCGAGACCGAGCTGGCCGAGGCCACCCGCGACTTCGAGGTGCAGCGCGCCCAGTACCAGGCCGCCGTGAACGTCCAAAGGGCGCAGGCGGACATCGCCTACGACCTGGAGCGGGCCAAGCTCTCCGAGGCGCTCAAGCGCCAGGAGTACGGCGTGCGGCTCGCCGAGAAAGAGCTCGCCGCCCAACTGGAGGAGAAGGAGATCGCCCGCCGCGAGAAAGAGCTGGAATCCACCGTGAAGCGGCCCGCCGAAGCCATGGCCTACCAGGCCAGGCTGGAGGCGGAAACGGAGGCCTTCCAGAAGGAGCTGGAGGCGAAGGGCAGGGCCGCCGGCGTGCGGCTCGAGGGCGCATCCCAGGCCGAAGCCCTCCTTGCGCGCGGCAAGGCCGAGGCCGACGCCATGAGGCTGAAGGCGGAGGCGTGGAAGCAGTACACGGACGCCGCCCTCGCGGAGATGGTCATCAAGGTGCTTCCCGACATGGCCCGCGCCGTGGCCGAGCCGCTCGCCAAGGTGGACAAGATCATCATGGTGGGGGATGCCGACGGGGCGCCCAAGATCACGGGCCAGGTGGCCGCCGTCCTCGCCCAGCTTCCGCCCGTCATCGAGAACCTCACCGGCCTCAAGCTCCAGGACCTCATCCACAAGCTGAAGCCGGAAGAAAAGGAGAAGAAATAACCACCAAGACACCAAGGCACGAAGGAAGATTCGTCTTCTAGAACCACACGTATTTTCTTGGTGTCTTGGTGCCGTGGTGGTCATTGTTGAGGGGTTTTCATGCTGTCGGATCGGGTGAACCGTATCTCCCTCTCCCCCACGCTGCGGATCTCCGCGCGGGCCCTGGAGATGCGCGCCCAGGGCATCGACGTGGTGGATTTCTCCGCGGGCGAGCCGGACTTCCCCTCACCTGAGGCCGTGAAGAGAGCCGCCAAGGCGGCCATCGACGCCAACTTCACCAAGTACGTGGCCAACGACGGTATCCCCGAGCTGAAGGCCGCCATCCGGGAGAAGCTGCTTAGGGACAACGGCCTCGCGTACGACTCCAACGAGATCATCGTCTCCACGGGCGCCAAGCACTCGCTGCTGAACATAGCCCTCTCCCTCTTCGGGCCGGGCGACGACGTGCTGATCCCCTCGCCCTGCTGGGTCTCCTACCCCGACCAGGTGCGCATGGCGGGGGGAAGCCCCGTGCTGGTGCCCACCCGCGAGGAGGAGGGCTTCCACCTGCAGGCCAAGGACCTCCAGGCGGCCATCACCCCCAATACCAAGGCGCTCCTCCTGAACTACCCCTGCAACCCGACGGGGGCCATCTACTCCCGCGAGGAGCTGGAGGCCATCGCCGCCCTCTGCGTGAAGGAGCAGATCTGGGTCATCGCCGACGAGATCTACGAGAAACTCCTGTACGACGGCTTCCGGTTCGCCTCCATCGCGAGCCTCGACGAGAAGATCAAGAAGCTCACGGTGGTGGTGAACGGCTTCTCCAAGGCCTACTCCATGACGGGCTGGCGCCTCGGCTACGCCGCGGGTCCGCGGGAGATCATCGCCGCCTGCTCCAAGATCCAGTCCCACTCCACCTCCAACGCCACGAGCTTCGTCCAGAAGGCGGCCGTGGAGGCCCTGCGATCCTGCGCGCCCGAGGTGGAGCGGATGAGGGCGGAATTCGAGAGGCGGCGCAACTTCGTCGTCTACCGCCTTCGCTCCCTGCCCGGCGTCTCCTGCAACTCTCCCCAGGGGGCCTTCTACGCCATGCCGAACGTGGCGGCCTACCTGGACAAGGAGTTCGGTGGGGCCCCCATCCGCAACACGTACGGCCTCGCCTACTATCTGCTCAGGGAGGCCCGTGTGGCGGTGGTGCCCGGCGAGGCCTTCGAGGCGCCCGAGCACCTGCGCCTCTCCTTCGCCACCTCCATGGAGCGCCTGCAGGAGGGCATGGTGCGGATCGAGCAGGCCCTCAGGCGGCTGGAAACGCCCAGGCGCATCCGCCCCCGCGCCCTCAACAACGTCACCACCAAGGTCTCCGCCTACGTGGAGACCCGCACCATCCCCAGCATCGACGGGCGCAACGCCCTCCTCTGTGCGGCCCAGGCCCACCTCAAACCCGAGGCCTACTTCGAGTGGAACGCCGCTATCGCGGGGGCCGTGGTGCAGCTCCGGACCAACTCTCCTCACCTGGCCGACTTCTACCAGGAGAACTTCTACCCGGCGCCCCTGGAGGGGGAGCTGGAACCGCACGCCGTGCTCTACGCGGTGAAGGACATCCCGGGGCGCGAGGCCCAGGCCAGCCTGAGCCTGGAGACGGCCACCGGCTTCGCCTTCAACACCGCCTTCTACGGCCAGGTGCGCTCTCTGGCGCTGGCCCTGGCGGCCGAACAGGCCTCGCGCACCTCGGGCGCCCTCTTCGCCCACTGCGCTGCCCTCGACGTGGACGGCCGAGGCCTGCTGGTCTGGGGCGGGCCCGGCTCGGGGCGGACCTCCATCCTGGCGGCGGCTCTCCGGGAGGAGGGGGTGCGCCTGGTCTCCACCGACAACCTTCTGGTGAGGATGCCCCAGGGACAGCCCGTGGCCGACCTCGTGGAGCGCAAGCTCTACCTCAAGGCCAAATGGGTCCAGCACCTGCTTGAGCTGGAGCGATTCATGGAACGCTCCAAGCTGGAGAATTGGGTCACCAGCCGGGACCAGTGCTCCCTGGAGTACTGCAAGGAGGGGGAGCAATGCCCGCTGGATCTGGGAGCCGCTGCCTGCGTGCCGGCCTCGAGGGACGGCCGCATCATGCTCGACCCCTACTGGCTGGGAGGGGCCACCCGGCACGTCCGCAGGACCGCCCCCCGGGCCTGCGTCCTGCTGGCGAAGGATCCCGTCCTGCCCTCGCTCAAGGAGCTGCCCGCGCGCGAGGCGGCGGGACTGCTCGCGGAGGGCCGGCCGGGAGCAGGCGCGGCACCCTTCCAGAATCCCCACGCTCCGGCCCCCGACATGGCCCGCTCGGAGGCGCTCCAGCGGCAGTACGATAGTCTCTTCGGCGCCGCCGCCTGCTTCCTGCTCAATACCGCCGTGGGGAACCCCGAATCTGCGGCCAGGAGGCTCCTCGATCTCCTCCGCTGAGGAGATTCAGTCCCTATTCCCGGCGGTATGTTGACAGGCACCCTCGATCTCCTTACCTTTTGAGCACGCAAGGCAACGCCCACACCCGGCAGGGGGGAGAGCGCAGCGCTCTCCGTCCGGGAGCGGGCCTTCCACGGGAGGGAGACGATCATGGGCACCACGGCGACGGGTGCGCGGAGGGAGAACCCTCGGCGCCATTGGCTTGGTTTGACGGTGGTCCTGCTGGGGCTCCTCTGGGTGTCGCTGGCGAGCCAGGCGGCCTATCTGAGGAACGTCCCGGTTACGGTGGTCCAGCCGGACGGCACCGCCCTCCAGTGCCTGGCCACGGGGGACGAGTTCTTCAACTGGCTGCACGACGTCCGGGGGTTCATCATCATGCAGGATCCCCGGACGGGATTCTACGTGTATGCGCGGGAGTCGGGCGACGCCCTGGTACCCACCGCCTACGTGGCCGGACGGGTGGACCCCGCCGGGCTGGGACTGGCCACCCGCCCCCGGGTATCGAGGGCGGAGGTGGAGGCGCGCCGCGCGCTCCTCGAGGAGCATCCGCCGGTGCCGGCCCCCACTACCGGCACGATCAACAACCTGGTGATCTTCGTCCGGTTCAGCGACGACAGCGAGTTCACCGATCCCATCGGCTTCTACGACGGCCTGCTCAACAACTCCTCGCCGGGCTCCAACTCGCTGAAGAATTACTACCAGGCGGTCTCCTATGGGGCGCTCACCCTCTCCAGCACCTACTATCCGACGCCGGGCGCCGCCGTGGTCTCCTACCAGGACTCCCAGCCGCGGGCCTACTACCAGCCCTACAACGCCGCGAGCAACCCCACGGGCTACAGCGGCGACACCGAGCGGAGGGACCGTGAGCACGCCCTCCTGAAGAGCGCCGTGGAGGCCGTGGCCTACCTGGTGCCTGCGAGCCTCAACCTGGACGGGGACGGGGACGGGGACGTGGACAACGTGATCTTCATCGTGAAGGGCTCGCCCGGCGGCTGGTCCGACCTGCTCTGGCCCCACCAATGGAGCCTCTACAGCGTCACCGCCACCATCAACGGCACGCGCGTCTACACCTACAATTTCCAGCTCCAGACCTCGCTGGCTGTGGGGGTCCTCTGCCACGAGATGTTCCACTCCCTGGGCGCGCCGGACCTCTACCACTACAGCTATGACGGCCTCCAGCCCGTCTACAAGTGGGACATCATGGAGTACGACCTGAACCCGCCCCAGCACATGAGCGCCTACATGAAGTACCGGTACGGGGGCTGGATCGCCTCGATCCCGGAGATCACCTCCCCCGGCCTCTACTCCCTGAACCCGCTCACCTCCTCCACCAACAACTGCTACAAGATCCCCTCCCCCAACTCCTCCACCGAGTACTACGTGGTGGAGTACCGCCAGCGCACCACCAGCGGATTCGAGAGCCAGCTGCCCGGCTCGGGGCTGCTGGTCTTCAGGGTCAACACCGCGGAGGACGGCAACGGCAACCGGGAGGGGCCTCCCGATGAGCTCTACGTCTACCGTCCCGGGGGCACCACGACCAGCGACGGCACCCCGTCCGGCGCCTACTACTCCAGCGAGTCGGGCCGGACGGCCATCAGCGACGCCACGAGCCCGAGCGGATTTCTCTCCACCGGCTCTCCGGGCGGATTGCAGATCACCGGGATCGGCAGCGCGGCGGGCTCCACGATCTCCTTCACCGTGGGCACCCCCTCCGGCTGCACCCTCACCTGTTCGGCCAGCGCCCCCTCCAGCGCCTCCGTCGGGACGCCGGTCTCCTTCCAGGCCACGGCCACGCCCAGCAGCTGCTCGGGCTCCGTGAGCTACGACTGGGACTTCGGGGACGGCTCGGCCCACGCGTCCCAGCAGAACCCGACCCACACCTACGCCGCATCGGCAACCTACGCCTGGACCATGACCGCCTCCGTCAGCGGCACCACGTGCAGCCGCACCGGCACCATCGCCGTGGGCAGCGGAGGATCGGGCGTCCACCTGACCTGGTCGCCCCCCGCCACGGGCGCCCTGAACCCGCCGCAGAACCTCCAGGCCTCGCGCACGCAGGTGACCGAGGCCGAGAGTTCCGGCAAGCCGGCGTTCGGAGAGGGCCTCCTTCTGCCCCCCGGAGGACCGCGCCCGATGGAATCGGCATGCCCGGCTCCGGACCGTCCGGAGAGCACCCTGAGCGAGACCGAGCCGAACGGCTGCATCAGTATCCTCGGCTACGGGTCGGATCCCTACCAGACCCTCGTCAGCGGGGACACGCTCATGGGCCACGTGGAGCAGGCGGACACCGAGGGATGCATTCAGGACCCCGACAGCGACCGGATCGAGGACTTCTTCGTCCTCTCCATCGGGCAGAGTGCCACCTACACCCTCACCCTGAATGCATCGGCGACCACGGACCTGGATCTCTGGGTCCTGACCACCGATCTCCACATTCTCAACCCCGCCTGCGGCAGCGCTTACTGCGGCGTGACGTGCTCTAACCCGGAGGTGGTGCAGCTCGCGCTGGCCCCGGGCACCTACGTGCTCGCCGTGAACCTCTACACGGGGGGTGCCTGCACGGCGCCGCAGGACTCCTCCTACACCCTGGCCATCACGGGGGGAGGCAGCACCACGCCGGTGCTGCAGGGCTACAACCTCTACCGGGCCACCGTGGACAGCGACGCCAGCTACCTGCAGCTCAACGGCGCTTTGGTCTCACCCTCCTCGACGAGCTACAGCGATGCCGGCGCCCCCGTCGGGGCGCTCTTCTACCGGGCCAAGGCCGTCTACGACCAGGGCACGAGCGGATGGTCCAACACCGCCAGCGTGGGGGGAGGTGGCTGCACGCTGACGTGCAGCGCGAGCGTGCCCGCCTCGGCCGGCAAGGGTTCACCGGTGGCCTTCCAGGCCTCTGCCACCCCCAGCGGATGCACGGGAAGCGCCACCTACGAGTGGGACTTCGGCGACGGGGGCAGCTCTACATCCCAGAGCCCGTCACACGCCTACGCCAGCTCCGGCACCTTCACCTGGACCCTGACGGTGCGGGTGGACACCGCCGTCTGCACCAAGACGGGGACCATCTCCGTGACGGCCCCTCCGCCCGCAGTGACCGGCATGGCCAAACTCGGAAACCCATTCCGCATCAGCATTTCGGGAAGCAACCTTCAGAACGGCCTCCAGGTCTACATCAACGGGACCCCGTGGCCGGTGACGAAGTGGAAGAAATCGAGTCAGTGTCTTCTCAAGGGAGGCTCCAGCCTGAAAGCGGCGGTGCCGAAGAACACGCCCACCCAGTTCCGCATAGTGAATCCCGACCTTGGGGAGACGACGATGACCTGGCAGTGGCCCTGACAGGTGGAAGCGAGGGGGAGGGGCGGCTTCGGCTCCTCCCCCTTTGACATGGAAGCACAAGGGCCCTATGGTTGTTCTGTAAGTCAGCTTTTCATCGGAGCCGGTCATGCCAGAGCGTAGGGTGGCATTGCGCATCAAGCCCGAGAAGCCCATCCGGGCCAAGGTGAAGGCCTATATTCCCGCCCGGGTGGTGGACATCTCTTCCCGCGGGGCTCTGCTGGAGATCACCCAGCCCCTGCCGCCCAAGACGAAGTGTGACCTCAGGGTCCAGGAAAACGGGGACGAACTGGTGCTCCAGGCCACCGTGAAGCGGTGCTGCGTCTGGGGATACGGGACCAACGACCGGCTGGAGCGCGTGGTGGTCTACCGGGCTGGGCTGCAATTCCGCGACCTCTCGGAGGAGGAGGAGGAGCGGCTCTCCGCCCGGGTCATGCAGCCGGTCGGTGCGGGCCTGAGCTCCGGCGCTCCGGACAGGGCCGACTCGGACTCGCCGATCCTGGTGGGCATCGATCCGTCCGATCTCCGGAAAGAGCCCAGCGGTACTCCGGAATCCTGAGGTCGCCGGCGGCCAAGGGCCCGGCGTCCAGGCGAGACGGCGCTTCTACCAGCCGCCTATCCTGCGCCATTCTCCGGAAACGGCCCCATCTTTCAACACCACATACCGATCGAAGCAGGCCGCCGCCAGACACGAGTGGTTGGGCACGACGCGCAGGCAGCTCCCCACGGGCAGGCCTGCGTAGTCAATGGGCGCCAGGCCCCGGATCAGCCCGTGTTCCTGGGAGAGGGACGACAGCCGAAGGTGCGGCAGGGGGACCCCTTCCGCCGTGTACAGCCTGCCGAACCCGCACTCCGGGTCCACGTGGACGGGACCCGCATCCTTGGAGAGGGCGAGTGCCCCGGCGTTGAGGAGGATCTCGTTGCGGCCGGGGTAGTGTCCGATCACGGTGGCCAGGACCGAGAAGGCCAGGGCGTCCTCGGCTTCGCAGCTCCCGATGGCCGCCTGGAAAGCATCGAAGAAGACGTAGTTGCCCGGCCTGATCTCCGTGATACCCGCCCACTCTTCCGCCGCGCAACAGGTGGGCGTGGAGCCCACGCTCACCGACTCAACACAGATGCCCGATTCGCGGAGCCGCCGGGCGAACAGGTCCATGACGGCGCGCTCCTGCTCCGCCACCGCCCTGGCCCCCTCCCGGGATCGGCACGCGTAGCTCTGACCGGCGTGCGTGAGGATGCCCAGGAACTCCACGCCCGGCGAGGCCTGAAGGCGCTGGGCGAGGGTCAGGGCGCGATCGGACTGCGGGTCCACGCCGGCTCGGTGATAGCCGCAGTCGACCTTGAGGAAGGCGCGGAACCGCGTCCGCTGCGCCTCGGCGAAGGCCTCCACGGAGCCGAGGGTGGCCTCGTCGTCCAGGAGAAGGTTGAGCCGGATGCGGCGCCCCAGCTCCGCTGCATCGGGCAGGAAAGGGAGGGGAAGCGGTACGGCGTAGGTGATGTCCCGGAAGCCGGCGTCCGCGAAGCCCCTCGCCTCAGCCAGCGTGGAGACGGTAATGGGCCCCGGGCTGCCGCCCGACTGGATCAGCCCGATCTCCACGCATTTGTGCGTCTTCACGTGGGGGCGCAGGGCCACCCCGAGGCGGGATGCCTTCTGAGCCATGCGCGTCGCGTTGGCCTCCAGCCGGCGCAGGTCCACGAGGGCGGCGGGAGTTCGAAGGCCCTGAATACGCAGGGGAGGACTCTCGGGGACGATCATTCGGACGCTCGATCACCGGTGGGGTTCAAACAGGCCGATCACGTTTCCGTCCGGGTCTTTGACGCGCGAAAACCACCCGACGCCGGGGATCTCGGCCTTCGGCGTCACCACTTCCCCGCCCAGCTCCTCAGCCTGCTGACTGCAGGTGGCGACGGAGGGAACTTCGACGTAGACGGTCGGGGAATCCCCCGGCCCCACTTCGGCCACCCGCTGAATGCCCACATCCGGGCCCTCGGGTGCGGTGAAGAGGAGGTAGTCCTCCCCAAAGGGCTCGAACTCCCACCCGAAGAGCCCCCAGAGGAAGGCCTTGGTCCGCTCGAGATCGGTGCAGGACCATTCCACGTGGCAGACGCTGTGAAAACCCATACCCACCTCCCCTTCCGGCTCCCGTCCCGGCCGGCGCCCGGCGGGCACGGCGGGACGGCTTGAGCCCACTCCTAAATGGGGCGGCCGTCCCCAATCGGACGGCCGCCCCGGGATCGCTCGCCTGAATCCCCCTATTTGGGGGCCGGCGGTGGAATCTTGTGGACCTGCGGCGGCTGGCTCGGGGTCTCCGTGCGGCTCTGGGTCCGCTCCCGGCCCACGCGCGAAGGCTGTCCCGGCACGGCGGCATGCTCCTCCGGCCATGGTCCACGGTAGCTTCTGTGCTGGATGGTCTTCCCGTGCTTCTTTCCGGGCATGATGCACCTCCCGGCACGCGACTCATTGGATAAGGGTGCCTGCCCTCAATCTAGGGCCCGCTGCCCCCCGGCGCAAACGGCCCTTCAGGGCCTCTGCAGCGCTCGCACGAAGGCTTCAGCGAAAGACGCTCCCGGGAAGAGGCTCTCCAAAAGCGCGGGGGCAAGGCGGAGGGTCTCCTCCCGCGTCAGGCAGAAGCACATGGAGCTGAAGCGCGCGCGGTACTCCGCCACCTCTGCGCCCACCGGCCTCCGGCGCACCACCACGTCGGCGATCAGGCGCGCCAGGGGCTCGAAGTCTGCCTCGACCATGCCGAACCGGGTCATCTCCTGGACGCCCAGCCTCAGGCCGCTGGGGTGGTAGAAGGTCTCATCGTCGGGCAGGGCCTGGAAATTCACGATGAGGTTGTTCCGCTCCAGGCTGCTCGCGATCTCCTTCGCGTCGCCGAAGGGGGCCACCCGCAGCACCACCTGGTGGGTGTGGGTGAAACCCTCGGCCTCGCCGCCCTCCACCGGGATGCCGGCATCGGCGCAGAAACGGGCGAAGGCCCTGGCGTTGGCCAGGACCTGGCGCTGGTAGGCGTCTCGAAAGTGGCTCATCTCAAGGGCGGCCGCCAGCATGGCGAGCTGGGTGCCCAGGTGATGGTTACTCGTGGAGCCCGGGAAGGCCCGGCCGACGATCTCCGTCCAGAGCTTGCGGGCCGGCGTTCCCTTGGCCAGGTTGGAGGCGATGATCCCCCGCTGGGGGCCGAAGAAGGTCTTGTGGGTCGAGCCGGTGACGATGTCGGCGCCCTCCGCCATCGGGTCCTGGAAGCGGGGACCGAGAAGGCCCAGGACGTGGGCTCCGTCGTACATGACCACCGGCCGGGGCCCGGAGGTCCCGTCGAGGTGCTCCCGCAGGGCCCGCACGGGCTCCGGGTGGAGGAAGAGGCTCTTGCCGAAGACCACCAGCGACGGACGGTGCCGCTCCACCAGCTCCAGCATGCGGGGCACGTCGATCCGGTACGCGTTGTGGGCTTCCACGGGGAAGTGCACCACCTCCCCCTCGACGAAGTTGAAGAGGGCGCCGAAGGGCTGCGCCGAGAGGTGGCCGCCCGCGTTCAGGTCGTTGTTCATTACGGAGGAGAGCCGGCCCGTGGGGCCCAGCGCCTGAAAACCCTCGGGGCCGCCGGCCAGGAACTTCACCACCCCCTTGAAGACGATCTCGTTGGCCATCTGGCCGCTGACGGGCCTTGTCTCCACCTCGCTGCCGCCGATGTAGGCCGCGAATTCCCGCTTGAGGCGCTCCTCCACCTCGTAGATGAAGTCGGTTCCCTGGTAGTAGTAGACCTGGTCCCCCTTGAGGGCGCCCGATCCCTGGAGGGACTCCAGCTCCCGCTTGAGGGCCGTCTTGTGTTCGGCGTAGCGGCCGGCGGGATCGCTGATCTCGCACAGCTTCACCAGGAGCGACGGCGTGTTCTCCGACGGGATCAGGTTGAAGCACCGCCGCTGCCGCCAGAGGTTGTTCTCCACCACCTTGCCGACGAGTTCGCGCAGGCTCTCTTCCAACGGGTTCATGTCGTCCCCCTCAGAGTCGGGGACAGTATATCGCCACCTCGGCTGTCCAAAATAATTCCAGCCCTCTCGTGGCTGCCCAAAGCAATGTCAGCTCGCACTCGTGCGGCTTGCCTTCCCGGAGCGAGGCGGAGGAGGGTGAATTCGAGCGCCCCGGTGGACCCTGCCGGCGGGCCGGCCACTTCGCTACCCGTTCCCGTTGGCCTTCTGGTCCACCTTCTGCTGGATCTTCTGCCCGCCGCGCTCGATGGCCGAGCCGGTCTTCTTCAAGGCCGTGCCGACTGCGTCGGCCGTCTTGTCGGCCGCGTGGTCGACGGCCTGGCCGGCCCTCTCCATGGGGCCATGGTGTTCGGCGCAGCCGGCGAGGGCGCCCAGGACCAAGGCGAGGGTGAATGCGGTGATGACTTTCCGGCGCATAGTCAATCCTCCTTGCTCCCTCCCTTGCAAGAAACAGACCGGCACACGCCTTTCATTCCCCCGAAGCACGGCGGGGCGGCCTGCGGGCGGACCGGGAAAAACTTCCCTATACTTTCACCCGGAGGAGGATTTCATGTGCGGGCGGTTTACGGTTCGACTTCCGACGTCCGATCTTGCCGCGGCCTTCGGCATCGCGGAGACGGCGAGGGAGACGGCCCCCAGCTTCAACGTGGCACCCGGCCGGGAGGTCCCCGTGGTCGTGGACGAGGGGGAGGGGCGTCGGCTCGACGCCTTCCGGTGGGGCCTCATCCCGCGCTGGGCCAAGGATCCCTCCATCGGAGAGCGGCTGATCAACGCCAGGGCCGAAACGGTGGCCGACAAGCCCGCCTACCGGCAGGCCTTTCTGCGCCGGCGCTGCTTGATCCTGGCCGACGGGTTCTACGAGTGGAAGGCCGAGGGGACGCGAAAGACGCCTTACTTCATCTCCCTCGTGGGAGTTCCCGTCTTTGCCTTCGCCGGCCTGTGGGAGCGGTGGACTCCTCCGGGGGGCGAACCCGTCTTGAGCTGTGCCATTCTGACCGTGGAAGCCAACGCCTTCATGCGGCCCATCCACCACCGGATGCCCGTCATCCTGCCGCCCGAAGCCTATGGAGCCTGGCTCGATCCGCACAACGGGGACCGCCAGGCCCTGCTCGCCCTGCTCAAGCCTTGTCCCTCGGAAGGGATGCAGGCCCATCCCGTCTCCACCTTCGTCAACGCGGCGCGACACGACTCCATCCAGTGCGTCCTGCCGCTGGAATGAACGCCCCGCACCCCGAGGACAGCCCTCGGGGCCTCTGGTATGCTGGTGGCGCGAAGGCCCGCCCGGTCCGAAGTGGCCGCGTAGGCCCGAGGAGGTGACCATGAGCGAGGCCTTGAAGCCGCCCTACCTGGAAAGGGACGAGACCCGAGGCGACATCCAGGTGTGGATCGTGGACGGCCCCTACATCCGGGGCCACGTGGACGAGGAATTCACGAACTTCGGCCAGCACTACCGCTTTCCCTACATCCCCGAGAAGGAGTTCTGGATCGACCGCGAGGCCGAGCACGACGAGCGGCGCTTCTTCATCGACCACCTCCTCGTGGAGCACCGGTTGATGGCCGGGGGCATGCCCTACGAAAAGGCCATCGTGCTGGCCGACCAGGCGGAACGGAAGGAGCGCCGGAGGGCCGGCGATGTGCGCAAGGTGACCCACGCCGGAAAACAGCTCCCCGAGGGGAAAGAGGTCCACGAGCGGCTCTGGAAGCGCCTTGAGAACGGCGTCTCGGTCTGGATCGTCAACGGAAGGCTGGTGCGCAGCGTCTTCGACATCGACTACACCGAGGGCGGCCACGACTACGTCTATGAGTTCGTGCCCCAGAACGAGGTCTGGATCGACGACGCCATCGAGGAGGCGGAGCGCCCCTTCGTCCTCCTCCACGAGCTCCACGAGCGCAACCGGATGGCCTCGGGCTGGCCGTACAGCAAGGCCCACGCGGAATCGAGCCAGGTGGAGTTCCACTGCCGGCACCACCCCGACGAGCTCCACGACGCCCTCGCCGCTGAGGGCTGGGCCTAGCCCGAATCCGGCTCCTACTCCGTCTCCAGCCGCGCCTCGGCGATCCATTGCCGCACGGCGGGCAGCTCCAGTACGGCCGAGGCGTAGGCCGCCGAGGCTCCCTCCAGCTTCACGTCGTAGGTCTGGAACCGGAGGACGACGGGGGCGTACATGGCGTCCGCCACGCTGAAGGAGCCAAAGAGGAAAGGCCCCTCCTTTCCGAACCTGGCCCGGAGGTCGGTCCAGAGGGTCAGGACGCGGTCCGCATCCTCCCGTGCTTCGGACGGCACCTGGAAGCCGGGAAGGCGGGTCCGGCAGTTGAAGGAGAGATGCTTGCGGAGTTCGGGAAAGCCCGCGTGCATCTCGGCGCTCACGGAGCGGGCCACGGCGCGGGCGGCGCGATCGGCGGGCCAGAGCCCCGCGGCGGGGAATCGCTCGGCCACGTACTCACAGATCGAGAGCGAGCCCCAGACCAACAGGCCGCCCTCCTTGAGCAGCGGTACGTAGCCCGAGGGCGAAACGGCCCTCACCCGCTCCTCCGTGTCCGGCCGGTGAAGGGCGATCTTCATCTCCGAAAAGGCCGCCCCGGCCTGCTTGAGGGTCAGCCAGGGCCGCAGCGACCAGGAGGAGTAGCTTTTGCTTCCGATGTAGAGGATCAGGCCATCATCGGCCACGCGTTCGCTCATGGGATTCTCCGAGGGAAACGATGGGCGGGACTCGGTCTCATCCAGCGGATCCGGGAATGCGCTCGCGGATTTTCTGCCAGGTCTCCCGTTCGAGGAAGCTGCCCGTCACCCGATCCTCCATGGCCAGAAAGAGCGGCCAGGGCACGGTGAAGGTCAGCAGGTCGGGATCCAGGTGGGGGCGAGCCGAAATGTCCATGCCGCCCAGCACGGCACGGGGTTTTCGTTTCTTGGACTCGGCGTAGGGGAGAAGGCAGATGGCCTGGCAGCCCGAGGCGAAGGGGGCGATAACGCCGTCCCCCTTGGGGCGGTCGTAGTTGGCCAGGACCCACAGGGCGCTGGCCTGGTCGGCGTTGGGCAGAAGGACCACGAGCCTGGGTTCCTCCCGTTCGGGATCGACCTTCCGCAGGGGCTTGAGCACCACGTAGCCCTCCGAGATATCCGTGTAGGGAAGACCTTTGAGGTAGGCCCGCGCCACCTCGGGGCTCTCCAGATAGCCGAGCCCCCCCCGGTCGCCCTCGCCGGCGCCCGAGGAGAGGAATCGGGCCATGTCCCGCCCCTGGTAGCCGTTGCCGAAGCAGAGGCCCACCTGGCCGCCCATGCATCCCGTGGTCTTCCGGTCGAAGACGGCCGTGAAGCCCCTGGCGGAGGCGGCGAGCATGGACATGACGCAGCCCCAGCGGTGCTCCTTGAACCGGGCCGCCCCCTCCGGCTTCTCATTGGTGAAGAGGATGGCCACCGGCTGGTGGCGGAGCTTGAGCTCTTCGGCGATCAGGCTCTCCATGGCCTCGCTCCTGCACAAGGCTAAACGATAGGGCCCCATCCGGTCCCGCGCAAACCACCGCTCCGCCCCGGCTCTGCGCGCTAATCGGTCCCACCCGGCAGCCACCGGGAGGCCCAGGCGGCGATGCAGCGGCCCGCGTACCGGGAATCCTCCTCCCGGAGGAGCAGGTGGTCCGCACCCTCCAGAGGAATGAAGGCCTTGGGATGCGGCGCGGCCGCGAAGAGGCGTTCGGCGTTCGCGAAGGGCACCACCTCGTCCGCCGGGGCGTGGAGCACCAGGAGGGCGCAGGGCAGCGTACCGACGACATCTCCCCGGGACTGCCGGTCCAGATCCTCGAAGAACTGGCGCTTCAGGGTGAAGGGCCGGCCCGACACGAGCACCCTCGCCTCCCCCCGCCGCTCAATCTCCTCCAGGGAGCCCTCGAAGTGGCGCCTGAGTTCGAGCGGCTCGCTGGGCGTGGCCAGCGTCACCACCCCCTTCACCGAGGGAAGGCGGTGTGCGGCTCTCAGCGCCGCCTGTCCGCCCAGCGAGTGGCCCATTACCAGGCGCGCGGGCTCGTGGTTTCTCTCCAGGTACTCGGCCGCCAGGCAGAAGTCCTCCACGTTGGAGCCGAGGTTCGTCTCGGCGAAGTCCCCGCCGCTCTCCCCCAGCCCCGTGAAGTCGAAGCGGAGCACCCCCCACCCCCTTTCCGTCAGGGTCCGGTTGATGTGGAAGACGGACTTGTAGTCCTTGGTGCAGGTGAAGCAGTGGGCGAACAGGGCATAGGCGCGCGCGCTACCCTCGTCGGGGCCGTCGAGCAGTCCCGTCAGCATCTGACCCTTCGAGCCTTCGAACCGGACCTTCTGGGAACGCACGCTGCGGCCTCCCCGCTTCCGGGCTCCCACGGGCGCCCCGCGCTTTGATGAGTATAACGCCAGCAGCCTGGGCCCGCCTTTCGACCCTCCGCACCCTCTGCGCCGCCTCGGGGAATAGGTGCGGCCCGGCGGGGGCCAGGGCCGGCTCTTCCGAAGGGAAGGCCGGGATCTTGATGGAGAGCTGGCCCTACAGAAGGTCGGGGGAGATGACGGCTCTGAGCAGCGCCGTCCATCCATCCCGCGACGGACGGCTCTGGAACCACCAGACGGCGCCCTTTCGGATGCTCAGGGGCGCTTCGCGTCCGGTGAGCAGGAAGGCCGCGGCCAGGCCCAGGTCGGGCTGGTGTCCCACCACCACCACGGCCCCTTTCGCCCCGGGCCAGCCGGCCGCAGCCAGGATGACCCGGACCGAGGAGCCCGGGGAGAGCGAAGGGAGGGCTTCGACGTGCGGGGAGAGAGCCGCGGCCGTCCCCACGGCCCTGGCCGCGGGACTGCTCAGCAGCCGCGCGTCCTCGATTCTCGGCGCCAGCCACGCGGCCATTCGTTCCGCCTGCCTCATGCCTTTCGGGGTGAGCACCCGGGCATCATCCGGGAAGCCGTCCTGTGCTTCCGCATGGCGCCACAGAATCAAATCCACGGGGGCCTCCGCTCGGGTTGATCCGCTGGTGAACCGTGCGCTGCCGATCCAGAATACCACGGTCGCGCCGTCGGAGCCCCCAAATCCCGCGATGGACATGGTAGTGGCGCCGAAAGGCAGATGGAAAGTGGTTTTCGTGAAAGCCGGTCTTCACCCGCCAAGGGATTTGGGTTGCCTCCGACCCCGGACTTGATCCGGGGGAGGAAGCCCCAGGGGTGGGGCGGGGCCCCGGAGGGCAACGCGACGGTTCGCCAGGCTTGGCCTGCGAATCGGAGGGAGAAGCCCTTGGCCCTCCCCGTCCAACAGACAATGCCTTTCCCCCGTGTACCCGAGACCCGGCCGAAGCAACCCGCGTTTCAATCGCGGAATTTGGGGAGACGGAACGGGCGGGGCCGGCGGCCCCGCCCGAAAAAACTTCAGATCATTGAGCCGCTATTTCGTGGCCGGGTGCGCCGCAGGCGCCGGGGCGGCCGGAGCCTGGGCATTGAAGCGGGCCAGGACCGCGGCGGTCTGATCCACGGCGTCCGAGGCCCAGATGACGTCCTGCTGCCCCTTGTTCAGGACCACGTCCCAGCCCCTTTCCTTGGCCAGGCTGTCCATCAGGGGGCCGAAGGCGGCTTGCATGCGCTCGCCCGCGGCCTGCTGGCGCTGCTGATACTCCTGCTGCGCCTTGGTCTGCATCTGCTGGAGATCTGCGCGCAGGGCGTCCAGCTCCTGGCTGCGCTTCGTCTTGTCGGCGGCGGATAGCTTCGCCTCGTCCTTCTTGAAGGCGGCCTCCTTCTCCTGGTAGGCCTTTATCTTGGGCTCCATCTGGGCCCGCATGCCCTCGCCCCAGCTTTGCAGCTCGGCCTGGATCTGCTTGGACAGATTCGATTCGCGGACGATCTGGCCCATGTCCACGACGACCACCACGGGATTCTTCTTGGTGGGTTTCTCGGAGCCGGCCTTCTCTGCGTACACGGTCGCGGCGGCCAGCGCGAGAAGGGCAACCAGGGCGGCAATCCACAGCTTCTTCATATCCACTCTCCACAGGGTCTTGGGGGTTCGAGGGGCGGCGGTGCCGTCCCGGGGAAACGGGAACAGGGGGCGATAGGAACGCGGGAGGACGGCCCCTCCTCTCCTCGGACCGAGCTTCCACACCCGCATTACCGGCCTCCGGCGCGGCGAGGCCGGCGGCCCGAACCTCTATGGTGGACCCCCGGAGGCGGGCTGTCAACGCGCGGGGCCGCCTGCCCCGCCTTCCGAGCACGACCCACCCCGCTCGCGCATAATAGGTTGACTCATAAGCCCTTCCAGGGCATAATGCGGGGTTGGGACTTCCGGGCTCTCCGGAAGTCTTCTTCTGCGACCCCCCTGCGGTCCAGAACCCCCGGGGTAACGGGGGCGGAGGGGAACCACGGCAGGCGGGCCGGAGGCACCGTGCCTCCCAGGCGGGGCGCGGTAGGGTGGAGGTTCCCAGAAGGAGGAGTGCGATGCCCTGGTTTCTCTTGATGGCGCAGCCGGCCGGGGGGGGCAGCCAAAACCCGCTGGCCGCCTTCATCCCGATCATCCTCATCATCGTGGTCTTCTACTTCCTTCTCATCCGGCCGCAACAGAAGCGGGCGAAAGCCCACCGGGTGATGCTGGAGGCCATCAAGTCGGGGGACCAGGTGGTGACCATCGGCGGAATCCGAGGCAGCGTCACGGCCGTGGATCAGGACACGGTGGTCCTCCGCGTGGCCGAGAACGTGAAGCTCACCTTCAACAAGTCGGCCATCGCCGGGCTCATCAAGGAATAAGGGGGCATTCATGCGTGACACCATCAAGTGGCGGCTCCTCCTGACCCTCGCCGTCATCGCGTTGAGCGTTTTCTTCTTTTTCCACAACGGCCTCAAGGAGGGCCTCGACCTGAAGGGCGGCGTCCACCTGGTCCTGCTCATGGACACCGACGTCTCCGTGTACAACCGGGTCCAGACCGATATCCGCACCGTCGAGGACTCGCTCAAGAAGAAGAACATTCCCTACTCCAAGCTGTACTCCAACAAGCCCGACATCAACACCATCGTGGTGGAGG
The DNA here is from genome assembly GCA_049591295.1 of Acidobacteriota bacterium. Classification (GTDB taxonomy): domain Bacteria; phylum Acidobacteriota; class UBA4820; order UBA4820; family DSQY01; genus DTPS01. The sequence goes on along the minus strand of JBAWEQ010000096.1, from coordinate 16,836 downwards.
GGAGCGACCCGAACCTCGGGCTCGCCGTCAGGAACCTGGCCGACAACGAGCTGAACAACTACACCTTCGCCTCGCAGGGCATCGGCCACTACACGCTGACGCTCAAGAATGCCTTCGAGCAGAACCTGAGGGACCAGGCCGTCCAGCAATCGGTGGAGGTGATCCGGAACCGCATCGATAAGTACGGCGTCTCCGAACCCTCCATCCACAGAGAGCTCGGCTCCAACAAGATCGTGGTGGAGCTGCCCGGCGTGGAGGATTCCACCGACATCAAGGCCCTCATCGGCAAGGCCGCCCAGCTCGAGTGGCACATCGGCGTCAAGCCCACTCAGGGCGCTGCTACCAAGGAGGACATCCTCAAGGACTACGGCGGCACGCTTCCTCCGGACGTCATGATCCTGCCGGGCAGCGCGGAGAAGTTCGGCGGTAAGGTCTACTTCGCCGTGAAGAGCGTGGCCCCCATCACGGGCGCCGACATCCAGGAGGTCAGGGTGGAATCCGGCCAGTTCGGTGAGCCGGTGGTCGGCTTCCAGCTCTCCGCCTCCGCCGGAGAGCGCTTTCGCGAGCTGACGCGCACGCACCTCCACGAGCCCCTCGACATCGTGCTGGACGGCGTGGTCATCTCCACGCCCACCATCAACGCTGAGATCGGGGACCGCGGCGTCATCGAAGGCCGCTTCACGCCGCAGGAGGCCCAGGACCTCGTCTTCCAGCTCAAATCGGGCGCCCTTCCCGCCATCCCGAAGTTCGCCGAAGAGCGCACCATCGGCCCCAGCATGGGCATCGATTCGATCCGGAAGGGGACGATCTCGGGCCTCGTGGGCCTCATCGCCATCCTCATCTTCATGCTGGGCTATTACAGGCTATCCGGACTCAACGCGGACATCTGCCTCCTGCTGAACCTGGTCATCCTCACCGGCGTCATGTGCATCTTCGGCTTCACCCTCACCGTGCCCGGCATCGCCGGCGTCATCCTCACGCTGGGCATGGCCATCGACGCCAACGTCCTCGTCTTCGAGCGCATCAAGGATGAGATGCTGGAGAAGAAGTCCGTCCTGACCTCTATCGCCAACGGCTTCTCCAAGGCCTTCATCACGATCTTCGACACCCACGTCACGGACTGGGTGTCCGCTCTCTTCCTCCTGCAGTTCGGCACCGGCCCCGTGCGCGGTTTCGCCGTGACCCTGACGGTGGGCCTGCTGGCCAACATGTTCACGGCGGTGTTCGTCTCGCGCCTCATGTTCGACATCGAGACCCACTTCCGCACGGGCGGCGGGAAGAAAGCCGCCACCATTTCCATCGGCCCCGTAAACTCCTTCCGCGGCACCAAGATCCCCTTCATGAAGTACAAGGTCCACTTCATCGTGGCCTCCTTCATTCTCATCAGCATCGGGATGTGGAGCCTCTTCACGCGGGGCATCAACTGGGGCATCGACTTCCGCGGCGGCCAGGAAATCCAGGTGCGGTTCAGCCACCCCATCAACGCCCGAGCGGTGGAGGCAGCCCTCAGCAAAAACGTGAAGGGCACCATCACCGTCGTGCAATTCGGCAAGGCCGCGGACAACACCATCCTCATCCGGATGGACGCCAGGGACGAAAAGGGCCAGCTCCTCTCCGAGGACGCCATCGCGAAGAGGAGCCAGCAGATCCTGGCGGGTCTCCGCACGCCCCAGGATGACGCGGCGCTCGCGGCCGGAGAGATCGACCTGAACACGGTCAACACCAAGGCCATCGAGGATCTGGTTTCCTCGGCCATCACCAAGGGGACGATCTCCGGCACGCAGGACCAGCCGGGCATCGTGGCCCAGGCCATCGCCGACGCCCGCCGGGATGCCGGCGGCGTGCTGCCGAGCCTCGACGCCGTACGCACCGTGAAGGGCATGACCGACCCGCTCTTCTCCTTCCTGAAGGCGCACACCTTCACGGGCACCTACGGGATCGAGAGCATCAACATGGTGGGCCCGACCGTGGGCCGGGAGCTCAAGAACAAGGCCATCGAGGCGGTCATCGGCTCGCTCATCGGAATCCTGCTCTACGCCTGGTTCCGGTTCCAGTTCCGTTTCAGCGTGGGCGCCATCCTCTCCCTGGTGCACGATACCGCCATGGCCGTCGGCGCCCTCTCGCTCTTCCACGTGGAAGTGAACCTGCCCACCATCGCCGCGCTGCTGACGCTGCTCGGCTATTCCATCAACGACACGATCGTGGTCTTCGACCGCATCCGCGAGCACATGAAGCTCACGCGCAAGCAGGAGGACGACGAGCTCTTCGACAAGGCCATCAACGAGACCCTCTCCAGGACCCTGATCACGTCGCTGCTCACCTTCTTCGTGGTGGTGGCCATGCTGATCTTCGGCGGCGAAGTGCTCTACTCCTTCTCCTTCGTCATGACCGTCGGCATCATCGTGGGAACCTACTCCTCCATCTTCGTGGCCAGCCCCTACGTGCTCTGGTGGAACCAGCTCGGCCTCGAGAAGTACTTCACCAAGAAGAAGCGCCGCCGCTAGGGGGCGGAGAGTAGCGATAGCACCCGATACGAGAAGGCCCGGGGCAAAGCCCCGGGCCTTTTTCTTTCTTCCCTGTTTCCCTATCTCTCCGATTCCCTAGTTTCTATCTCTTCTCCCAGTCCCTGAGGAAGCGCTCGATGCCGATGTCCGTGAGGGGGTGCTTCAGGCACTGCTCCAGCACCTTGTAGGGGACCGTGGCGATGTCGGCCCCGGCCAGGGCCGCGTCGATCACGTGAAGGGGGCTGCGGACGGAGGCGGTGATGATCTCGCACTCGTAGTCGTAATTGTCGAAGATGGTTCTCACCTGTTCCACCAGCTCCATGCCCACGTGGCCCACGTCGTCCAGCCGGCCCACGAAGGGCGAGACGAAGGAGGCCCCGGCCTTGGCCGCCAGGAGCGCCTGGGCGGGCGAGAAGATGAGGGTGACGTTGGTGCGGATACCCTGCCCCTTGAGGGCGTGGGCCGCCTTCAGCCCCTCGGCGGTCATGGGCACCTTAATGACCACATTCTTGTGGATGGCCGCCAGCGGCTTGGCCTCGGCCACCATGGCCTCGGCCCCGGGGGCGGTCACTTCGGCCGAGATGGGGCCGTCCACGATGGAGCAGATCTCCGCCACGACCTCCTCGAACTTGCGCCCGCTCTGGGCAATGAGGCTCGGGTTCGTGGTCACACCGTCCACCACGCCCCAGGCGTGGGCGGCGCGGATCTCCTCGACGATGGCCGTATCCAGAAATATCTTCATGCGCTCCCTCCTCACCGGCGGCGCCCCGCCTTAGGATCCCTGCTCGCTCCCGCTGGCGTTCTCTTCGGGGGCCAGGCGCGCGATGGCCGCCACGTGGTCGTCCTTGTCCGGCGTGATCACCTTGAAGCCCTGGGTGCGCCGGCCTACCCGCGAGATCCCCTTCACGGGGGTGCGCAGCACCTGGCCGCCCGCCGTGATGACCATGATCTCGTCCTCTTCGCCCACGTGCAGGCCGCCCACCACGTGTCCGTTCTTGCCGGTCACCTGAAGGTTGATGATGCCGTAACCGCCACGGCCCTGGATGCGGTAGTGGGAGAGCGGAGTGCGCTTGCCATAGCCGCGCTGCGTGACCGTGAGGATGTCACCCTCCACGGCCACGGCCTTGCCCTGGCCCTCCTCGTCGGAGGACTCCACCACGGAGCCGGTGAGCACCTCCATCTCGACTACGAAGTCGTCCCCCTTGAACCGGATGCCGATGACCCCCTGGCTGGTCCGGCCCGTGGGGCGCACGTCGGCCTCGGGAAAGATGATGGACTGGCCCATGTGCGTGGCGAGGAAGATGTGGCTCTCCCCGCCGCTGATGCCGGCCCCCACGAGTTCGTCGCCCTCCTGGAAGGTGATGGCGATCTTCCCGGAGGCGCGGATCGACTCGAACTCGCTCATGACCGTGCGCTTCACCAGCCCCTGCCGCGTGGCCAGCACGAGGCAGTGCTTTTCGTCGAAGAGGCCCCGCGTGGAGAGGAGCCCGAGGAGCTTCTCCTCGGGATCGAGGCTCAGCAGGTTCACCAGCGCACGTCCCTTGGCCGAGGCCGAGGCCTCGGGGATCTCGTAGACCTTGAGGGCGTAGACCTTTCCCCGGTTGGTGAAGAAGAGGAACCGGTCGTGGGTGGAGGCCACGAAGAGCCGCTCCACGAAGTCGTCCTCCCGGGTACCCATGCCGCTCTTGCCCCGGCCGCCCCGGTGCTGGGAGCGGAACTCGTCGAGCGAGGTGCGCTTGATGTAGCCGCCGTGGGTCACCGTGATGACCATCTCCTCCTCGGCGATGAGCTCCTCCAGGCTGATGTTGCCCGCGTCCTCCACGATCTGCGTCCGCCGGGGATTGCCGAAGTCGGCCTTGAGGGTCCGCATCTCCTCGCAGAGGATGGCCCGCACCCGGGACTCGCTGCCGAGGATCTCGGTGAGCTCGGCGATGCGCTGGAGGATCTCGCGGTACTCCTGGAGGATCTTGTCCCGTTCGAGGCCCGTCAGGCGCTGCAGGCGCATGTCCAGGATGGCCTTGGCCTGGATCTCGGAGAGGCCGAAGATCCCCATCAGGCCAGTCTTGGCCTCCTCCGGGGATGCGGCGGCGCGGATGAGGGCGATGACCTCGTCCAGGTGATCCAGCGCCAGGGTCAGCCCCTCCAAGATGTGCGCGCGTTCCCGGGCCCGCTCCAGATCGAAGCGGGTCCTGCGGAGGATGACCTCCCGGCGGTGCTCGATGAAGGCCTGGATGAGCCCCTTGAGCGTGAACAGCTTGGGCTGGTTGCCCGCGATGGCCAAGAGCTGAACGCCGAAGGTGGTCTCCATGTCGGTGAACTTGTAGAGGGATTTGAGGATGATGTCACCGATCTCCCCCCGGCCCATCTCCAGCACCACCCGGATTCCTTCCCGGTTGGACTCGTCCCGGATGTCCGTGATGCCCGTGATCCGCTTCTCCCGCACCAGGCTCGCGATCTTCTCGATGAGGTTGGCCTTGTTGACCTGGTAGGGGACCTCGGTGACGACGATGGCCTCCCGGTCCTTGCGGATCTCCTCGGTGTGGGCCCTGGCCCGCATCCGAATGAGTCCCTTGCCCGTCTCGTAGGCCTGCCGGATGCCGTCGCGTCCCAGGATCAGCCCCGCGGTGGGGAAATCAGGCCCCGGCACGAGGGCGAGGAGCTCGGAGGTGCCGATGTCCGGCCGCTCGACGGTAGCGATCACCGCATCCGCCACCTCGCCGAGGTTGTGCGGAGGGATGTTGGTGGCCATGCCCACGGCGATGCCGGAGGAACCGTTCACGAGCAGGTTGGGCAAGAGGGTGGGGAGCACGGTGGGCTCGGTCTCCTCCCCGTCGTAGTTCGGGACGAAGTCCACGGTGCCCTTCTCGATGTCGGCCACCATGGAGTGGGCCAGCTTGTGGAGGCGTATCTCCGTGTAGCGCATGGCCGCCGGCGCGTCGCCGTCGATGGAGCCGAAGTTGCCCTGCCCGTCCACGAGGGGGTGCCTCATGGAGAAGTCCTGGGCCATGCGAACGAGGGTGTCGTAGATGGCCGCATCGCCATGGGGGTGAAACTTTCCCATGACGTCGCCCACGATGCGGGCCGACTTCTTGTAGGGCCTGTTCCAGTGGTTGCCCGAGCTGTACATGCCGTAGAGCACGCGCCGATGCACGGGCTTGAGCCCATCCCGCACGTCCGGCAGGGCCCGGCCGATGATCACGCTCATGGCGTAGTCGAGATAGCTCTTCTTGAGTTCGTCCTCGAGGTTTACCGGCACCGGCTGGTCGAACAGCTGCGCTTCGGCGGTCATGGCGTCGTCCTCAGATATCCAGGTTCGTCACGTTGAGCGCGTTCTCTTCGATGAACTTCCGGCGGGGCTCCACGGCGTCTCCCATGAGGATGGAGAAGAGGTCGTTGGCCTCCACCGCGTCCTCGATGCGGACCTGCAGAAGCCTTCGCCGCGCGGGGTCCATGGTGGTGCTCCAGAGCTGCTCAGGGTTCATCTCGCCCAGTCCCTTGTACCGCTGGACGTGATATTTCGCCTTCACCGCCCCCAGCAGCGCGTCCAGCAGCTCCCGCCGATTCGGCACCTCCTGCGCCGAATCGCCGTTCTCCACTCGGAACGGGGGAGAGTCGAAGTCCCGCAGTTGGTCGTGCAGCCCCTGGAGGGTCAGGAACTCGGAGGCGTGGTGCAGCGCGTGGTTCACCGCGGCGGCCACGGGAAGGTCCTCCTCCTGCACCGAGAACTGGTACAGGCTGTGCTCCTGGTCGAAGGAGAGCTCGCCCACGCTGAAGCCCATGTCTCTCAGGCTGGAGGCCATGTCCTGCATGCGGCCCAGGTCGGCGAAGAGCTCCCGGCACAGTCCCTGCCGGAAGAGGAACTGGAGGAGGCGCTCCGAGTAGCCCCTGCGATGGAGCCGGCCCAGCAGCCGCTCGTAGCGCTGTAGCGCCTCGAGCGAGCGCGCCATCTCGGTCCCGCGCAGCAGCTTGTCCGTCGCCGGGATGCGCACCGCGTAGCTGTCCACGGCCTTCTGCACGAAGAAGCGGGTCAGCTCCTCCTCGCTTCCGATGTAGTGCTCCTCCTTGCCCTTGCCCACCCGGTACAGGGGCGGCTGCGCCACGTAAACGTGGCCCTTCTCCACCATGGAGGGGAAGTGGCGGTAGAAGAGGGTCAGCAGGAGCGTCCGGATGTGGCTGCCGTCCACGTCCGCGTCGGTCATGATGATGGTCTTATGGTAGCGGAGCTTGCCCAGATCGCAGTCCTCCTGGCCCGTCCCGGCCCCCAGGGCCGTGATGATGGTCCGGATCTCGTTGTTGGAGAGGATCTTGTCCAGCCGGGACTTCTCCACGTTCAGGATCTTGCCCCTGAGGGGAAGGATGGCTTGGATTTTCCGGTCGCGCCCCTGCTTGGCGGAGCCGCCGGCCGAATCGCCCTCCACCAGGAAAAGCTCGCACTTGGAGGGGTCCCGCTCCTGGCAGTCGGCGAGCTTGCCCGGGAGGGAGTCGCCTTCGAGCGCGCTCTTCCGGCGGGTGAGCTCCCGGGCCTTCCGGGCCGCCTCACGGGCCCTGGCCGCCTCGATGACCTTGCCGATCACGGCCTTGGCCACGTCGGGCTTCTCCTCGAAGTAGCGGGAGAGGAAGTCGTTCAGGGCAGTCTCCACGAGCCCCTTTACTTCTGAGTTGCCCAGCTTGGCCTTGGTCTGGCCCTCGAACTGGGGGTTGGGGATCTTGATGGCCACCACCGCCGTGAGCCCCTCCCGGACGTCGTCGCCCGAGAGCTGAACCTTGAGGTTCTTGGCCAGGCCGCTCGAAGCGGCGTAGGCGTTGACGCAGCGGGTGAGGGCGGCCCGGAACCCGGCCAGGTGGGTGCCCCCCTCGGCCGTGTGGATGCTGTTCACGAAGGAGTAGACCATCTCGTTGTAGCCGGAGTTCCACTGGATGGCCACGTCCATCACGATGCGGTCCTTCTCCCCCCTGAAGACGATGGGCTGGGGGTGGAGGAGGTTCTTGCCCCGGTTGAGGTACTCCACGAAGCTGGTGATCCCCCCCTCCGTGAAGTGCTCGACGCGCCGCTCCTCCTCGCGCTCGTCGGAGAGGGTGATGCGCAGCCCCGCGTTCAGGAAGGCCAGCTCCCGGATGCGCGTGTTGAGGATGTCCCAGCTGAAGGTGGTCTCCTCGAAGATCTCCGGATCGGCCTTGAAGGTGAGGCGGGTGCCGTGCTTGTCCTTGGGCTCGGGCGTGCCGGTCCGCGTGAGCGGGCCCCTGGGCGCGCCTCGGGTATAGCTCTGAATGAAGACTCCCCCGTCACGCCAGATCTCCAGGTCCAGGCGCTCGGAGAGGGCGTTGACGACCGACACGCCCACGCCGTGCAAGCCTCCCGAGACCTTGTAGGTGTTGTTGTCGAACTTGCCCCCGGCGTGCAGCAGCGTCAGGACCACCTCGGCCGCCGGCTTCCCCTCCTCCGGGTGAAGGTCCACGGGGATGCCGCGGCCGTTGTCCTCCACGGTGACTGAATCGTCCGCGTGAATGATGACCTTTATGTCGTCGCAGTATCCGGCCTGAGCCTCGTCGATGGAGTTGTCCAGCACCTCCCAGACGAGGTGGTGCAGGCCTGTGCTGCCCGTGGAGCCGATATACATGGCCGGCCGTTTGCGGACGGCTTCAAGCCCCTCCAGGACCTGAATGGAGGAGGCGTCGTACTTTCTTTCAGTCGTATCGGGTGGCTTGGTGTCACTCACCTCTATCGCTCCTTCGCACCGCTGGATTTATGTCGTCGGCGGGAACTCTTCGAACACCCTTCCCGATTCCACGCGAAAAATCGCCGAGGGCTTGAGGGCGGGCAGGTCGGGCCTCGTGGCCGTGACCACGAGCTGGGCCCTTCCCTGCGTCAGGTCCATCATCTGCCCGATGCGCTCCCTGTCCAGCTCCGCCTCCACATCGTCCAACAAGAAAAGGGGTGGGGTTTCGCCCCGTTCGGAGAGGACCTGCACTCGAGATAATTTCAGCATCCATAAGGCCGACCGGATCTGTCCCGATGAGCCGTAGCTCCCGATGGGCCTTCCATCCAGGAGAATCTGGACCTGGTCCCTCTGGGGTCCCACCAGGGAAATGCCCCGGCGGATCTCCTGGGCCCGGGTTTCCTGCAGTGCTCTTCCCAAATCCTCGCCGCCGCTGGGTTCGTACACCAACTCGATGTGCTCGTCAAAATTCAACCTCTGCCGGAGGGACTTCAGGGCCACGTTGATCGTCTCGGCCGCCGTCCTTCGCTCCTGTTTGATCGGGGAGGCCAACCGGCGGAATGTATCACTCCAGGCATCCAGCTCCCGAGCCCTTCGGGGCGAGTAGTCCCGCAGAACCTGATTCCGCTGGTCCTTACACCGGCCGAAGGCCAGAAGCGTGTCGAGGTGGGCGGGACGCCTCCACACCGCCGTGGCATCGAGAAAGTTCCTCCGGTGCCGCGGGGACCCTTCCACCAAACCGCGGTCCTCCACGCTCAAGACTACCACAGGCAAGCCCTGAACGTAAGTCGCCAGGGGGACGGCCTGCCCGTCCCGGCGGTACTGCCTCCCCCGCCTGCTCAGGTGAAGGGTAAGGAGGTGCCGCACCTTCTCCCCTTCAACCGAGGCCTCGAGCGTGGCCGACTCCTGCCCGTGGGCGATCAGGACTTCGGCCCGGCTTTCACGAAAGGAGCGTGTCGTGGCTATCAGATAGAGGGCCTCAAGAAGGTTGGTCTTTCCCTGCGCGTTAGCCCCATAAAACAGGGTAACGGGCCCGCGGAAGTCGATCCGCGAGCCCGCCAGATTGCGAAAACCCTTCACGCTCAGCGAGTGGAGCCTCAATCAAACCTCAGGGGCATGACGACGTACTTATGGATCGATTCCCCCTCCCCGCGCAGAGGCTGGAAGAGGACCTGGTAGTAGGGATCCTTCATCGCCATGACGATCTTCTCGGCATCACTCACCGTGAGGAAGTCAATCAGGTAATCCACGTTGAAGACGATGCCGATGGCCTCCCCCTCGTAGGTCTCGCTGGTGAGGTACTCACGACCCTCATCCCCCGTCTCCTGGTTGCGGACCATGACCTCCAGGGTTCCCGCTGGATCGAAGGCCACGCTGACCGCCCTGGTCTTGCTCTCGGCCACCATGGAGACCCTCTTTAGCCTTTCCAGGAGAGCCATCCGGGAGAGGACCGCCTTCTTGTCCGACTCGGCGGGAAGCACCTTCTCATAAGCAGGGAAGGTGGTATCCATGAGCCTGCTGTAGAGGAAGCGCCGGCCCATTTCCAGAAAGATGTGGTTGTCCCTGAAGGCGAGGGTCACGCCATCGGCGTCCTCCAGCTTCAGAAATTCCGTCAGGGTCTTCCTTGGAATGAGCACGCGCAGGGGCTTCTCCACCGCCAGCGGGCCATTCCATTGGGAATAGGTCAGCCGGTGGGAGTCGGTGGAGACCATGGTGAGTTGATCCGGTTCCAGGATCAGCAGGCCGCCCCGCACCGAGAAGCGGTTGTCCTCCATGCCGACGGAAACCAGGACCTCCGAAATGCAGCGCTTGAACACCGAGGTGGGGATCTTCAGCTGCTGGGCCTCCCCCGCGTCCAGGAGGGTGGGGTAGTCCTCCTCTGGAAGGGTCTGGAGATGGTACTCCTGCCTGCCTCCCACGGGCTGAAGGAAGAGCTTCCCTTCGGCCGTCGTCTTGAGGGATAGGGGCGCATCGGAGGTCGCGAAGGCCCGCACGATGGAGCCGAATTTGCGCGCCGGAACGGTGATCCCTCCGGGGGAAACCACCTCGGCCGGGCACCGGGTTCGCAAGGTGACCTCCAGATCGGTGGCCGCCAGTTCCACGTGGTCCCCCTCCGCCTTCAGCAGCAGGTTGGACAGGATGGGGATGGTGGCCTTGCTCTCAACGATGCCGAGCGCGAGATTCAACTCAGACTGCAGGGCCCGCGCATCAACTCTGATGTCCATGGGTATCCCTCCTAATCAGCGAAGAAGAAGTAGTAGGACCTGTGGATCCGTGAAAAAATGGCGCAACCGCTTGTGATGGAAGGGGAGATCCTCTCCGGGAAGGTGTGGATAAACCCGGTGGTTTGCCTGCAAAAGCAGCTCCGCATTCCCCGATGTTGATTTTTCACAGCTCTTCGACAGCCTGTTTTGCACAGCCGTACCCTATCTTCAGTGTAATGCCTGGATAAAATTGTGGACCTGCTGTTGAATTCCTGGATCCTTGGCCATGCGCTCCTCCACCTTTCGAATGGAATGGAGCACCGTCGTGTGATGCTTGCCGCCGAACTTGCGGCCGATCTCGGGAAGGGAGGCGTCGGTGAGCTCCTTGCACAGATACATGGCCAGCTGCCGTGGGACCACCACGTCGGCCTTATTGGTCTTGGCCTTCAGGTCCGTCAGCTTCATCTTGAAGGCGGCCGCCACGTGTTTCTGAATGGCCTCGACGGTGAGGGTGTGACCATCCTCATGAAAGAGGCTCTGAAAAGTCTCGCGGGCCAGGTCGAGGGTGATCGGCTTGCCCTTGAAATTGGAGAAGGCAATCAATCGGAGCAAGCACCCCTCCAATTCCCGGATGTTGCTCTTGATTCTGCTGGCGATGAAGAGGGCAACCTCCTCGGGAATGGCTATCTTATGGGCCTCCGCCTTCTTGTACAGGATGGCCACCTTGGTTTCCAGTTCGGGAGGCTGGATGTCGGCGATCAAGCCCCACTCGAAGCGGGAGCGGAGCCGCTCCTCGATGCTCTGCAGATCTCGCGGCGGACAGTCGCTGGAGAGGACGATCTGCTTCTGCGCCTCGTGGAGGGCGTTGAACGTATGAAAGAGCTCCTCTTGGGTCCCGGCCTTACCGGCCAGGAACTGCACGTCATCCAACAGGAGGACGTCCACCTGCCTGTATCTTTCACGGAACTCCGGCTGCTGTCGGTGCGCGATGGAGCTGATCATCTCGTTCATGAATCGCTCGGTGGAAAGGTAGGAGATCCGGAGGTTGGGAAAGTGGGTGAGCAGCTCCTGGCCAATGGACTGCATCAGGTGTGTCTTGCCGAGCCCTACACCGCCGTAGATGTAAAGTGGGTTGTAGGACTTGGAGGGCGTCTGGGCCACGGCTTGGCACGCGGCAAAGGCGAAGCGGTTGGAGGGACCGACGACGAAGGAATCGAACCGGTAATTCGAATTGAGGCTGAACTGTCGCCCCGCGGGGATGCCGGCCTTGGGACGCGTCTCGGGCGGGAGCACCGCTGGTGCAGAGAGAACCAGGTCCTGGGAGGGGTCGTCTGATAGGTCCACCAGCTCCACGGTCACCTCCCCGAGCCCCAACTCCTCGGCCACCTCAGAAAATAGGCTGGAGTAATGATTCTGGATCCACTCCCTGAACAGGGGGTTGGGTACCTGGACGTACAGTCTGTGGCCGTCCATGCGAAGGCATTTCAGGGGCTTGAACCAAGTGCTGAAGTTGGTCTCGGAAACCCTGCCTTTGACGCCGCTCAGCAATTTGGTCCAGGTGTGGGAGGGCATGTTTTCACAGCCTTATGCACAGATGTGGAAAACTCCGCCGCGCTCTTTCCCGGGTCACGTCGCGGACGCGAGGTCCGAGTTCCCGTCCCGGGTCTGCTGCAAACCGGCCGTGAAGAGAGAGTCTTGCCCTCGGATCGCGGCTGCGTTCGGAGGACTCCCTTCCCTGGACCCGGACTACCAGTACCGCCCTTAGTATGCCCCGGACCGCCCTCGAAGGGAAGTCCCCCTCCGCCGGTTGCGGGCCCCAGCGCTTGGCTCTTTCGACAAGAAGCCTTACCATAAAAGCACTGGCATGGGAGATGGTTGGGCGGTTCAGAGGAAAGGCGGCGGTCCGTGGGAACGAGGCAGCAGACGGAGAACAGCAAGGCCAGCAAGAGCGCAGCCGGAGGGAAGGCCCGGCCGGCAACCGCTTTCCCGCTCCGCTGCGCGGCCGTGGATGTGGGATCCAATGCCCTGCGGTACCTGGCCGTCGAATTCAGCGCCCCCGGGCAGTTTCGTGTCTTGGAGAATCTCCGTAGTGCGGTGAGGTTGGGCCACGGGGTCTTTCTGAGCGGCCGACTCGCGGAAGAGCAGGCGGCCGAAGCCATCGAGGTCCTCAAGGGCTATCGGGAGCGCATGGATGCCCTATCCATCTCGCGGTACAGGGCCGTGGCCACCAGCGCCGTCCGGGAGAGCGCGAACGCGGGAGCCTTTTTAGAGCAGGTGAGGCAGGCCGCCAAGATCGACCTCGAGACCATCCACGGCTCCGAGGAGGCGCGGCTGGTTCACCGGGCCGTGAAGAGCCGCATCGATTTTGGGACCGCTTACTGGATGCTGGTGGACCTGGGCGGCGGCAGCGTGGAGGTCTCCCTCGTCGACGCCACCGGCCTTCAATGGAGCGAGTCCCACACCATGGGCTCGGTCCGCTTGCTGGAGGAGCTCACGGGGAGCGCCCGGGACCGGGGGCGGTTCCTGCGCCTGCTCACGGAGTACGCGGGGACGCTGCGGGTGCGCTCCGGCCTGGAAGAGGTGCGGCCCTCGGGCTACATCGCCACGGGGGGGAACATCGAGACGCTCGCGGAGATGGCCATGGCGGTGCCGGACGCCGCCGGCGTCAGCCGGCTGCCCGTGGAAGACCTGGCGAGACTCATCCAGAGGCTCTCCTCCCTGAGCTACCGCGAGCGCGTGGAGAAGCTGGGCCTGCGCGAGGACCGGGCCGACGTAATTCTCCCCGCCGCCATCATCTACGAGCGCTTGGCCACCCTGGCTCAGGCCCGGGAGATCCTCGTGCCCTACGTGGGCGTCAAGGAGGGCATCGTGCTGGATCTTGCGGACGGGGCCTCGCCGCTCGGAGCGGGGCAGGTGCGGCAGGCGGAGGAGCAGGTGGCGCGGACCGCCGTGGCCCTCGGGCGCAAGTACCGCTTCGACGAACCCCACGCCCTCCACGTGGCGGCCCTCGCGCTCTCGCTGTTCGACCAGACGCGCACGGTGCACGGCATGGGCGAGGAGGAGCGGCGGATCCTGCACGCCGCGGCGCTCCTGCACGACATCGGCTCCTTTGTCAGCTACACGCGGCACCACAAGCACTCGCTCTACCTGATCAGCCACTCCAACCTGGCCGGCTTCACGCCGAGGGAGACGCTGATGGTGGCCAACGTGGCCCGGTACCACCGGCGGAGCTTCCCCAAGCCCCAGCACGAGCCCTTCACGGCGCTGCAGAAGGACGACCGGGACAAGGTCTCCGCGCTGGCCGCCCTGCTGCGTCTGGCGGACGCCATGGACCGGGAACACCGGCAGAGGGTGGAGCGGATCAAGGTCAACGTGAACCGCTGGGCCCTCAAGCTGGGGCTGGAGGGCCAGGGCGACCTCCTGCTGGAGGCCTGGGCGCTGAAGAGAAAGTCGGACCTGCTCCAGAAGGTCTTCGGGAGGCCCGTCGAGGTGGCGCGCCTTGAGAAGGGAGGGGAGTGATGGACAGGGCGGGTGAACACCTCCCCGGCAAGCTCGTCGCCGTGGAGGGGCTGGACGGCTCGGGGAAATCCACGCAGGTCTACCTTCTCTTTCGATGGCTTCAGAGCCGCGGCTGCCGGGTCTTTTTCACGGAATGGAACTCCTCGCTGCTCGTGCGGGAGGCCACCCGCAAGGGAAAGCGGCGGCAGCTGCTCACCCCCACGACCTTCAGCCTGATCCACGCCACCGATTTCGCCGACCGGTACGAGCGCCAGATCCTCCCCCTCCTGAGGGCGGGCTATATCGTGCTCTGCGACCGCTACATGTTTACCTCCTTCGCCAGGGACGCGGTGAGGGGGTGCGATCCGGCGTGGCTGCGCCGCATGTACGGCTTCGCCAGGGTCCCGGACATCACCTTCTTCTTCAGGCTCCCCCTCGAGATGGCCCTGGGCCGCATTCTGGAGGGCCGGCCCAAGCTGAAGTACTTCGAGGCGGGCATGGACCTGGGCCTGAGCCCCGACATCACGGAGAGCTTCCGCCTCTTCCAGGGACGGGTCCTCGAGCAGTACCTCGGCATGGCCGAGGAGTTCGGGTTCACCGTCCTGGATGCCACCCGGCCGGTCCACAGCCAGCAGCAGGTCGTGCGCCAGATCGTGAACCAGAAGCTAGACCTGGCCACCTTCCACAAGAGGTTCGTACAATGAGCGCCAAGCGATGCTTCGGCAACGCCCCGGCGGGGGTGGACGTCTCCAAGCTCTCCGGCTCCCTGATCGTCATCGAGGGGCCCGACTCCTCGGGCCGCTCCACGCAGATCGCCCTCCTCACCGAGTGGCTGGAGCAGCAGGGCTACGCGGTGGAGCAGGTGGGCCTCAAGCGCTCCACGCTCGTGGGGCCGGAGCTGGAGCAGGCCAAGGAGGGCAACGTCCTGAGCCCCCGGACCCTCTCGCTCTTCTACGCCACCGACTTCTTCGACCAGCTCGAGAACCGGATCGTGCCCGCGCTGAGAGCCGGCTTCGTGGTGCTGGCGGACCGCTACATCTACACCCTGATGGCGAGGGACATTGCCCGGGGGGCCGAGCCCGAATGGGTCTCCTCCATCTACTCGCTCGCCCTGGTGCCCGACGCGGTCTTCTACCTCATGGTCTCGCTGCGCACGCTCGTGGAGCGGACCTTCCAGTCGCACGCCGACCTGGACTACTGGGAATCCGGGATGGACTGCGGCCTCTCGAGGGACTGGTTTCAGAGCTTCGTGAAATACCAGCGCCGCATGCGCACGGAGTTCATCCGCATGCAGAAGCAGTACGGATTCGTGCCCATCAACGCCAACCGGAGCGTGATCACCGTGCAGAAGGACCTGAAGGCCCACATCCAGGTGGTTCTCGACAAGATCGAGAGGCCCGTGTACCATGAGTGACATGACTGAAGCTGTCAGGGAATCCAAGCTGAGGAGCCGGCCCGCTCCCGGGGGACACAAGGCCGCCGAGCCCGCCCCGAAGGGGAAGGCCAAGGCGGCTGGCGCCAAGAGCGCTGCGGCCGACGGCCGGCGAAAAAAGCTGGGCCTCGCAATGGCCGAGGAGCTCCAGGCCACGAGGGGGCTCCTGCGCGAGACGAGCGAGGCCGTGCAGGTGCGCCTGGACGCCGAGCTGGCCGCCATGGCCTCCTACCTGAGGGGCGAGGAGCTGGAGGGGGAACGCCCCCGGCTTCCCTCGGCGCGCACGCTCGCCGCCATGGTGGAGGCGTGCCGGGCTCTCAAGGTGAAGCCCAAGAAGGGGCGCGTGAAGGACATGGCCCGCATCGAGGCCCTGCTGAAGGCCCTGTCGGCCATGATGCCGCCCGAAGCCTGATGGGCCCGCCCGGCGGGAGGAGCGCGCCGTGAGGGTTGCCTTTCTCTCCGACGTCCACGCCAATCTGCCCGCCCTCTGCCGGGCACTGGAGTCCGCTCGGCGGAACGGCGCCGAGGCCCTCTTCTGCGCGGGCGACCTCGTGGGTGGAGGGCCCCATCCCACCGAGGTGGTCCGCCTTCTCATGGAGCGCGAGATCCCCTGCATCCTGGGCAACGTGGACCGCAAGGTGCTCTCCCTGGGACGGGACTCCAAGCGGCTCCGCAGACGAATCCGCGAGGGCAGGGGCGCGACGGCGGCCTGGGCGGCCCTCTCCCTCGGCGAGACGGAGCGCGCCTGGCTCTCCTCCCGGCCCGCGGAGCTGAGGCTGGCACTCGGCGCTACCGACGTGTGGATCGTCCACGGCAGCCCCCTCTCGGATGAGGACTACCTCTATCCCAGCCTCACGGCCAGGGCCCTGGGGCCGAGACTCAAGGGCGAACGGCCAGGCCTGCTCGTCTGCGGCCACACGCACATCCCCTTCGCTCGGGCCGTCGGAGCGGTGCGCGTCGTCAACTGCGGGTCCGTGGGGCGCCCCATCGACGGCGACCCCAGGGGCTCCTATGCCCTCTGCGAGTTCGGGAGAGGCGGGCGGGTGCAGAGCCGCATCGTTCGCTTCACCTATCCCGTGGAGGCGCTGGTGGCCGACCTGGAGTCCCGGGGTGTGCCTAAGGGCCACCCGGCTTTCTACCGGACCGGGAGGGGCCGCGCCGTCTGACGGATCTTGGCGCCGGGATCACGGGAAGGGAGGCGAGAGGTGGAGGGATCCGAGCGCTCGATTCCATTCCGCCTGCCCGCCGCGCGGAGCCTAGCGAAGGTGTTGCGCGCCCTGAAGGGCGTGGGTTACAGCGCCGGCCCGGTGCGCCGGACCGCCTACCGCGCCCTCTTCTTCGAGACCCAGGATGGGCGGCTCTTCCGTGAAGGGCTGCGCCTCGGCTTCGGCCTCCGAGAGGGGCGGCCCGTCTGGCGCCAGGAGGGGGCGGGAGGCCGCGTCGAAAGCACCGCGCCGGCGGCCTTCGCCACCGCGCTGGAG
>JBAWEQ010000095.1:0-2039 GCA_049591295.1 Acidobacteriota bacterium | reverse complement strand
CGGCAGGGGTGGCCGTCCCCTTCGCCGTGCCTTCCTCTCTCAACGTGACGCAGGACGTGCAGGCGCTCATGCAGTGTCCCCAGAAGTTCTTCTGCGCCCGGGCGCTCGGACTGGAGCCCCTCCCGGAGCACCGGGAGGGCATCGCTCCGGAGGTGCGCGGGCAGGTGATCCACGCGATCCTCGCGGCCTTCGTGCAGGGGATCCTGGAAGACGCTTCGGGCTGGCCCGGCGATGGGGCGTCGGCCCGGCGCCGTCTGGAGGCCGCCGTGGACGCGGTTCTGGCGCAGCATGCCCGGGAGGGCGCCCCGGCCTTCTGGCGCGTCGAGCGGACGCGCCTGCTGGGCGATGACGCCGAGCCGGGGCTCCTGACCCGGTGGCTCGAGATGGAGCGGGAGCGGGCGGCGGCCGGCTGGCGCTTCCTCTTCGCCGAACAGCCCTTCGACGCTCTCGCGCTCGAGGAGGCGGCGATCGCGCTTCGCGGCCGGATGGACCGGGCGGACGCCCATCCGGAGGAGGGTCTGGCGGTCTGGGACTACAAGACGGGTCAGCCTCCTTCGGCGGCCGAGGTCCTCTCTCAGTGGGCCTACCCCCAGCTCCCCGCCTACGCGGCGGCTTTAACGCGCGGGCCGCTGGCGGACGAGGCGCGGCAGCGCTTCCCCGCCCTTCCCGAAGGCCGGTCGGCGGTGCGGGGAGGCTACGTGGCGCTCCGGCGCGTCAAGGATCTCTCCGCGGCCTTTCTGCGCGAGCCGGGCAGGGGCGGAGGCGACGTGGTTCTCTCGGAGAAGCTGGAGGAGTGGGAGCGGGCCGTGGCCCTGCGGCTCGAGGGGCCGAGGGCGGGGCGCTTCGCGGCCGATCCCAGGCCGCCCTATCTGGGGCCGGGGAGGGAGGGCGCCTGCGCGTTCTGCCCTTACGACAAGATCTGCGGCTATTTCGACGGCACGGACCGGCGGATTGCCGAGGAGGAGGAGGCGTGAGCCGCCCGGCCCCGGACCAGGAGATCCGGCTGAAGGCCCTCGATCCGCGGGGCAGTTTCGTGTTGGAGGCGCCCGCCGGCTCGGGCAAGACCGATCTTCTCACCGCGCGCTTTCTGGCCCTGCTGGGTACGGTGGCCTCCCCCAGGCAGATCGTGGCGCTGACCTTCACCCGCAAGGCCGCGGACCAGATGCAGCAGCGCATCCTCGGCGTCCTGGAACGGGCCCGGAGGGGGGCGGAGCCCGAGCACGAATGGGATGCTCATCTCCTGGGCCTGGCGCGCCGGGCCCTCGGCAATCCGGGCTTCGCGGAGGACGTGCTGCGGAACCCGCAGTCCTACCGCGTGGGCACCTTCCACAGCTTCTGCACCTCGGTGGCGGGAGGCTGGCCGCTGGAGGCGGGCATTCCGCCGGGCGCCGTCCTCCTCGACGAGCTCGACCAGGGCAGAGCCCTGGAGGCCGCCGTGGAGTCCTGCTTCGGGGCCATTCTCTCGGGCGGGGCTCCGGAGCT
Source organism: Acidobacteriota bacterium (assembly GCA_049591295.1). GTDB lineage: Bacteria > Acidobacteriota > UBA4820 > UBA4820 > DSQY01 > DTPS01. The sequence continues at coordinate 557 of JBAWEQ010000095.1, read as the reverse complement.
GCGCGATGCCTTCGAGCGGCGGCTGGCGGCGGCCGACAACGGGTACAAGCGGCTCAAAGAGCAGGTGACCAGCCTGATGGCCCACCGGGACCGCCTGCTGGCTTTCGAGGAGTTCCTGCGAAACGGCGGCGGAGACCTCGGCGCCGCCGCGGGGCACGTCCTCTCCGGCCTGGTGGCCGCTGCGATCCGGCCGGCGCGTGCCCATTTCGTGGATCACGAGGAGCAGTGGCGCGAACTGCGCCGCGCGCTGGAGGAGTGCGGGTCACCCTGCGCGGAGGATTGTCCCCGCGAAATCCCCGGCGAGGGCCTCGAAGCGATCCAGGCCTGGCAGGCGCTGGCCGCCCTCATTCTGAAGACCGATGGGGGCACCTACACGAGCTTCGCCGGCGCCAAGTTCGGAGCCGGATTCGGCAAGACGGCCGCGGCGCGGTTTCTGAGGGAGATCCCGGCGGAGGCGGCCGAGGCCCTGGCCGCGGTGCGGCGCTGGCCCTCGGCCGGGGAAGATCCGGTGGGCCTGGAGGCCCTGGCGGACCTGCTGGCCCTGGCCGATGCGGCGC
>JBAWEQ010000094.1:0-3950 GCA_049591295.1 Acidobacteriota bacterium | reverse complement strand
TCGCTCGTCCTCAACGAGGGGGGTGGCCAGCGTGGGTACCTCGGCATCGAGCTGACCCAGGCGCCGGTCAAACCGGGCCAGTACTTCATCCTGGTGGAGTCGATCGGGTCGATCCCTTATCGGGTGCGACAGCCCTCGCAGTTCGCCGAGCGGGCGACGCCGGAGGAGGTGTTCAAAGGGGCGTTCGTGATCTGTGACGTGATGGGCGGGGAGATCCTCGATGAGAACTTCCAGAGGGTAGACTCGTTTACCGTCAACCAGCCAACAAGAGCCTATGTGAGATACATCGATCCGAGTCAGCAAGAGAACTCGACCACAGTGGACGTGACCACCCTTGACGAGGCCAACGCCCCCTTTGACCAGGCTCCGGGGGTGGCTGTCACGAGGGTCGGCTCATCGGCCATCTTCCTCTCCGAGCCCTTCGATCTCGTGCCCGTGTGGGACTCCGATGGCGCGCAAGCCGTCAGGGCACTCGGCACGTCCAGTAGAAGGAAAGCTTATGTGAAGAAGCGAGCGCACGCTCTCCCGATCAGGGCAACGAATTCCTCAGGGCTCGTGGCCCAGGCGCAGGGGGAGTCCGGGGTGAGCTACTCCATTGTCTTTGGGCGGAGAATTCCCATAATGCTGTGTCAGTTCCAGCTGGGCACCACTCCCTACTACTTCGTCTGCAGCCCGGATGCCTCAGACTGCAATGACAACCCCGTGGCCGCCGAGATCGGTTGGTCGTGGGATAAGGGAGAATACGCTACGGCTGGTGACAACCAAGTGGTCCGGACGGAAATGGAGACCGGATCTGATGGGGCTTCACAGTGGTATGTGCGCGGTATCAGGATGACAACCAAGCCGGATGGGACGTCCCGCGTTCCTGGCTGCAAGCTGGCTCTCACGGGTCATGCCTCGGGAGGCGAAGACGGGGGCGAGACCGTGGAGATTCAGGTCCTACGACCGCGTAAACTCGGCACAGGCTTCGACTCCGGCGGCAATCCGATTCCCGGCTTTTCGAGTGGCTACCGAGTGGACTACGAAGGGACTTCGATTGTCCTTGCCGACCTTATCATCGATGTGGCCGACATGTACGGGATGCCGCCGCAGTACCTAGCTGGGCAGACCTACGTAGAGTCGAGCTTCAATCCCTACAGTTTCAGGTATGAGCCTATCGGAGTCGACTTTAGGTACTTGACCGGTGATGTCATCGGGGACGTGAGGAACATAAATCGAAAACTGTTCGACGATTCGCTGGCGTACGAGAACGTTGGAGTCAAGAACACCCTTACAACTACCCAGATCCTCGACGACATCCACACGGACTCAGAGCCGCCGCAAGATATCGCGATGCCCGGCACGGACCCCAAAGTCTGGCAACTGCCAGCCTCCGTAGATTACCCCGTGCGCCTCAAGATCGCGGTGTTTCCAAAGGGCGGGGACGCGAACTCATCCCCTTACCACCAGGCCTTCCCTGGGACAAACAACAGCACCGGCGACTCCACCGAATACACCGTTGATCTCAGCGGAACCAACAAGCTCATTCGGTTCAACTCGCCTGTTTCCGGCGCCCTCACGGCGATCTGGACCCGAACAAGGCAATGGAACGTAGACGTCACCGGCCCGGACTTCACCACCCTCGGTGTCTCGCTGGGAGGCGATGCCGGTGTCGAGGCAGCCATTAGCAGGGTCCTGGAACGGAATGAGCAATCAGGAGAATTCAACCTACCGCCCAACCCCCCCCACGACCATATCCAGACGATCAGGGAGTGGGCGGGGAGCTCCGATCGGGCCGGTGTCAATCCAGTCCCCTACAACGGTGGATTTGAACGCTACGGCAAGAGGTTTGATCCTGCGGGCCTTTGGCAGTTGATGCAGCAGGATCCTTCGTTTGACGTGCAGGGCCAGTGGTTTGCAGCAGCGACTTATGGGCTGCTCCAGCTGAACCCAGGCGACCACGAATGGAAACTCAAAGCGCTCGACCCTGCGGTTGCGGACTACCTCAGAAGCACATTCTACAGGCCTCGTGTGGACTCACCTCTCACACTGTTCGATCCGAGAATCAGCGTGCCGCTTGGAGCGTTCGAAGACACACATTTGCGCAACGCAGGAGAGGGAGACATCACAGGGTGCCAATCAACGCCGACACAGTGCAGTTGGGAACAGATGTGGCGCCTGCGCTTCTGCAAGTTCAACAAGGGTGAGGGTTCTACGGCAACGCGATGTGACTACGCCGACAAGATCATGCAAGGTTCAGCGGGCCACCCAGGTGCCGAGTCGTTCGTGCCACAACCATAAGGAGGAAACCATGCGACGGAGAATGGTTCTGGGAGCCGCGCTCGTTGCCGTTATCGCTGCGGCTGCGCCTAGGGCCGACCAGTGCGCCCCGACCTTTCCTGCAAGCGGGTTAGTCGCCGGCCACGACGATCAGGGGTATTTCGTGCGGGCAGCGCCCACGGGTGGCGACAAGAAGGTGCGCCGAGATGCCCGGATCAACCCGGTCGCGGACTACCTCGCCTCGCAGGCTGGCGCCATCGTGGTGTACGTAGATGGCGGCACGGGCATAGACCTGGCAGGCGGGGAATGGCGCGGACATGACCCGTTGTCCGCTTTGCAGGCCTTTGCAGCGGCTGCGGGTACGGAGGTCGTCGTGCCAGCGCGTGGGTTTTGGATTGTAGGCATACCGCGCCTGCTTGACGGGTCGGGCGTCGTTCTCTTCAGCCAGCCGCTGGATCCGGCGGCCCCGGCTGGATGGTCCGCGGAGGGCCTACACGAACTCGAGTTCGCCCTCTTCCAACAGCTCCCCGTCCGGGGCGGCGGGGCCGCGAGGGGTATGCGGTATCTGGGTCTTGGGTATCACTGGGTCGGGGACAGCGAGCCCGACACGCTCCTTGTTGTCTCAAGCGAATACATGGGGGGCGGGCCGGCGAAGTACACCTCCTTCAGAGCCTTCAAAGTACGCGTCTCCACGCTGGGCGGGCGCGTCCAGGTCTCCTGCTTGTGGTCCTCCGGTCAGATTGCTGGGCCGCTGGTCGAGGACATCCAGCAGGATTTTGATGGTGACGGGTTAACGGACTTCGTGTTCGACCGCTACGAAGACGTGGAGGGGAGCCCGATGGTTCTGTCAGGCAAGGACGGACACATGTTCTTTCGTTTCCAAGGTGCTGAGATCGCGACCGAGAGGAGCAGCAGCGGCGCGGTTCGGGTCGCGGTTTTCGAGCCCAGTGAAACGGACCCGACGACTTGGGAGCCACAGATTCTTCGATTCGACAGCGGAGCTGGTCATTTCGTTCCCGCCGCGAAACAGGAGGCGGCGGCCTTGTCCTCACATGAGGCCACGGTCCAACCAAAGGGAGGCCTTGTGGGCCTCCTGGCAGCAGAAGTCGGCGGTAAGGACAAGGTGACAGTCGCGAAAGTCCTTCGCAAACACTCAGCACAGGTGGTTCGTGTCACGCCTAGGGAGATCCAAGGAGGATTCGTCGGCAGGGTCCTCCTCGAGTACAAGTCAACCGGCTACATCGAGGAGGAGCGTCGCAAAGCGGCGATGCAGCACCAATAGAATCCGTACCCAACATGGATCGCACCACCCTTTGGGTGACCGCCCCCTCGCCCTCGTGGCAGCTCGCCTTCACTCTGAAAGGGTAGGCAGGCTTGCACTTCGCCGTCACCTCGATGGCGCCGGCTTCCGAAGGCGCCCGCATCATCCCGTTCATGGACGCGTTTGCGACCGTGCCCGTCAACGGCACCACCACGCCGACCGCGATCGTCCTCGACCCGCGCGGCTACCAGCTCTCCGGGGCCCAGGTGACCATCGCGCCCACCCCGCAGCCGGGCGACCGCGGCCAGGTTGAGTTCTCGCCAGCGGCGGTGACCAGCGGCCCCGACGGGTCCGTCCAGACCACGGCCACCGCACGAGCCACCGGCAAGGTCACGTTTGCGCCGGCGTTCGTCGACACCTTCACCTCGTC
>JBAWEQ010000093.1:0-6623 GCA_049591295.1 Acidobacteriota bacterium | reverse complement strand
GGACACGATGTCCCCACGCACGTGGGGGTGAACCGTTGACTTGGGTGTCATTCTTGTTGAGGGCTCCGATGTCCCCACGCACGTGGGGGTGAACCGTGTTCTTCTGCGACACCGAGTGGAAGGTTCTGGATGTCCCCACGCACGTGGGGGTGAACCGAGGCCTGCGCAGGTTTCCGCGCCTTCGCTCCGATGTCCCCACGCACGTGGGGGTGAACCGTGATGGGCCGGCATGGGGGTGAGGGGGAGAACGATGTCCCCACGCACGTGGGGGTGAACCGGAGGACCAGCCCAATGGGTGAACTCGTGCACCACACGTTTCCACTCAATCCGACTCAGCGAGAGTGGCAGCCTTCCCGGCTGTCACTCCCTTCGCCAGACCGAACACTTCCGCTCGCCTCTTCGGACAGCCCAACAACGACTTGCTCCACACCTTGGGCACTTCTGTCCCGCTTGCATCGCCACCACTCTGCTCCAGATGGTACGAATGGGACCTTACCCTTCGGGAACGCCCTTCCGGCATTTCGACAGGCACAAACGGCATTCGTGGACGGGCTTACGGCATTGAGGCACGGACGAACGGCGTTTGGGAACGCTCATCCGGCATTGAGGCACGGACGAACGGCATTTGGGAACGCTGATCCGGCATTGAGGCACGGACGAACGGCATTTGGGAACGCTCATCCGGCATTGAGGCACGGATGAACGGCATTTGGGAGCGCTCATCCGGCCTCGCGACACGATGAGAAGGCATTCGGGAGCGCTCATCCGGCCTCGCGACACGATGAGAAGGCACTTGGGAACGCCTATCCGGCCTCGCGACACGATGAGAAGGCATTCGGGAGCGCCCATCCGGCCTCGCGACACGATGAGAAGGCACTTGGGAACGCTCTTCCGGCGTCGCGACAGGATCGAACGAGCACGTGAGCTGAATCGGGGGGACGCAGCGACCGCGCATAGGCTCACAGTCGCGTGACACGGGAGCTCTGTAGCGTGGAGAGTGGCCTTGCGGTGGCCCGGGGTGCAGCCGGGGCGCCTGTCGCGCGGCCGGGGTGGGAGAGCGCCTGCCCCCTTTGCCGTCATTCCGGCGACCGGAGGGAGGCCGGAATCCGGTCCTTCACCCGAAGGCGAAGCGGTCCTGGACGCCCCCGCCCTTCGACGGGGTTGCCAGGATGACCGCACGGAGAAGCCGTGCCGCGGAGCATGAAGAGCTGGCGCCGTGCCGTGTGTTCGTCATTCCCGCGCAGGCGGGAATCCAGGGACGGGCTGGACCCCCGCTTACGCGAGGGTGACGCGGTAGAGGAGCGCGGGGGTGACAGGGTATCCACTTTCTTTTCTGGATTCCCGCTTTCGCGGGAATGACGGAGAGAGAGGGCCTTCGAAGCGGCGGGCGGGGGCGCCCGCCCCACGGGGGGGAAGAGGGAGGGCCTTCGAAGCGGCGGGCGGGGGCGCCCGCCCCACCTTCGCGCCTCGCGCCCTACGCCTTTCCGCGGAACTTTTCGACGGAGAGGCGGTAGCGCTTGAGCATGCGGTAGATCTCGACGCGCTGTTTGCCGGACTCCTTGGCCATGCGGTTGATGTTGCCCTTGTGCTTGCGCAGGAGGCGGATGAGGTACTCGCGCTCGAACTGGACGCGGGCGTGGGCGAAGCTGCCGACGCCGCGCCCGGTGTGGCCCTGGAGCTCGAAGGGGAGATCGTCGCGCCTCAGGGTGGGGGAGGTGAGGTAGAGCGTGCAGAACCGCATGCGCGTCTGGAGCTCGCGGACGTTGCCGGGCCAGGGGTACCAGAGGAGGCACTCCAGGGCCTCCTCCTCGATGGCATCGAAGGGCTTGGCGATCTCCCGGCAGTAGCTCTGGAGGAAGGCCCGGGCGAGGACCGGGATGTCCTCGGTGCGCTCCCGCAGGGGCGGCACGGTGAGGGGGAAGGTCTGGATGCGGTAGTAGAAGTCCTCGCGCAGGCGCTTGGAGGCGAGCTCGGCGGCGAGGTCCCGGGAGGAGGCGAAGAGGAAGCGGACGTTGGCGAGCCGGGGAGCCTCTTCGCCGAGTCTGGCGTAGCTGCGCTCCCCCATGATCTTGAGAAGCTTGGCTTGGAAGGCGGGCGAGAAGTCGGCCACCTCGTCGAAGAAGAGGCTGCCTCCGTCGGCCTCCTCGAAGTGACTGTGGGCGGCAGGCGGACCGCCCTCTCCCGCCTGGCCGAAGGTCTCCGCCTCCAGGGCCGGTTCGGGCACCCCCTGGCAGTTCACCACCACGAAGGGGGCCTTGGCGCGGGCGCTCTGGTAGTGGACCTGGCGCGCGATGACGCCGCGGCCCGTGCCCGATTCGCCCAGGATGAGGACGGGGATCTCGGTGGGGGCCACGATGACGATCTGCTCGCGGATGCCCGCCATGGCGGGGGAGGGGCCCAGCAGCACGGCCTCCTCGGCCTTGGTGAGCGGGGTGGAGGGCTGGTTGGGGAAGCGGGCCAGCGCGCCCTGGAAGCGCGCGTTCGCCTCGGCGGGGAGGATGGGCTTGAGGAGGACGTCGGTGGCGCCCAGGGCGAGCAGGGAGGGGATGCTCGGCCGCTGCGCCTCGGGGAGGAGGCAGACGATGGGCGCCCACGGGGCCAGGGTCTTGAACTCGGGAAGCGCGGCCTCGGGGGGCTTCACCGCCTCCTCGACGTCCATCACGAGCAGCGCCACGCCTCCCGCCCTCAGGCGTTCGAGGGCCAGGTCGGCGGAGCCCACCGCCTCCACGTGCCACTCCGGGGGCAGGGCCGCCTTCAGGACGTCGAAATCTTCCGTGCTCCGGACGATCATGAGGGCCGTGCTCAAGGTTCTTCCTCCGCCGTCACCTCAAGGCTCTCCAGCAGGAGCGCCGGCGCCCGGTCGCTGACGGGCACGCTCTGGTCCAGCTTCAGGCACGTCCCCGCCCCCGCTCCCGTCTCCGATCCTATGGCCTTGAGGGCCAGGAGCGCGCGCGGCCCGTTGCCGCACAGCAGGGCCCCCCTGATCGGTTCGCCTCTCTTCCCGTCGCGGATGAGAAATGCCTCGGTCACCCGGAAGGCGAAGTCCCCGCCCGGGATGTCCGCCCACCCCCCGCCCATCTGGAGGACCAGCAGGCCGAACTCCACCTCCTCCGCCAGGGCGTCGGTGGGCAGGGAGCCCGGGGCGGCCGAGAGGTTGCGCTGGCGCGGCAGCGGCGGGTGCCGGTAGGATTCGCGGCGCCCGTGGCCCGTGGGGGCGAGGGAGAGAGCCTCGGCGGAGGCGAGATCCAGCAGGTAGCCCGCCAGGCGCCCCTCGCGCAGGAGGGAGGCGCGCCCGGTGGCGGTGCCCTCGTCATCGCAGTGGGCCGTGCCGCAGCCCCCCTCGACCGTCCCGTCGTCCCAGAGCTCCAGCGGGGCGCCGGCGACGCGCTCCCCGAGCCTGTGCGAGAAGGGGGAGGCGCCGTTCGCCACGAAGTCGCCCTCGAAGGCGTGGCCCACGGCCTCGTGGAGGAAGAGGCCCGCCGCCCTGGGGCCCAGAACGACGGGGAAGCTCCCCCGGGGGGCCGGAACGGCGGCGAGCCGGTGGCGGGCCGTTTGAAGGGCCTCCCGGGCGGCCCTGCGGACGGTTCCGGCGGGGTCTGCGCCCAGCGTCCCGGGGCCGCTGACCACCTGGGCGGCACAGGCGCCGCGCCCTCCTTCCAGCACGGTGGCCTGCTGGTAGAGGGTCAGGTTGGCCCGGCGCTCGCGGCAGAATCCGCCGCGGGAGTTGGCCACCACGCTGAGGCCGTCGGAGAGGCTCAGGATGGACGAGGAGCGCTCCTCGGGGCAGCCGGCGGCCGCCAGCTCGCTCTCTCCCTCCAGAAGGAGGGCCTGGGCCCGTTCGGGGTCCATGCACGCCTCGCCGTCGCCCTCACCCTGCGGCCGGAAGGGCTCGCACCGCGACCCTCCGGCGCCCCCCGCCTCGGCGGCGAGCGCCTTCGCCTGGGCGAGGAGGCGATCGGGCTCCAGGCTCGAAACGGCCGCGAAGAGGGTGCGCCCTCCCGCGCGGATCCGCAGGCCCGCCCCCGCCTCCTCCCCGGCCGACAGGGTGCGGCTCCGGCCCCCTTCGCGGACGATCCGCCGGAAGTGGCTCCGCTGGGCGAAGAGGTCGGCGTAGCCGGCGCCCGAGGAGGTCAGCTCCCGGAGCAGGTCCGCGGCGAGGGATTCATTGGGCAGCATGGAGCTTCTCCTGGAAGAGCCGCCATAGCCGTTCGGCCTGGGCGCGCGTGGCGGCCGGGCTCCCCCCGTTGTCCACCACGTGATCGGCCAGCGGGAGCTTGCGCGAATCCGGCCACTGGGCCCCCATGCGGCGCCGGACCTCTTCGGGGTCCCAGCCCGCCGCCTCCAGGCGCTCCCGGCGGAGCGCTTCGGGGGCCGTCACGAGCACCACCTCGTCGAACTCGCCGCGGGTCCCGGCCTCGAAGATGAGGGCCGCCTCCGTCACGACCACGGTCTGCTCGCCCCGCCGGGCGCGGATCTCGTCGAGGATCTCGCGCCGCGTGGCGAGAATGCGGGGATGGAGGATCGCTTCCAGCCGGCGGCGCGCCTGCTCGTCGGAGAAGACGAGCGCGGCGAGGGCCTTCCGGTTCACGGAGCCGTCGGCGGCCAGAACGGCGGGACCGAAGGCCGCCCCCACCGCCGCGGCGGATTCCCGGTCCGGGCCGAGCAGATCGCGGACCAGTTGGTCCGCGTCCAGCAGCACGGCGCCGAACTCGCCGAAGAGCCGCGCCACGGTGCTCTTGCCCGATCCGATGCCGCCCGTCAGGCCGATGTGGAGCATCAGCGCGCCCCGTCCGCCGGACGAACCCCCGGGATCGCCCAGGCCGCGGGCGGCCGGGCTGGGGAGCCTGGGTGCCGGTGAACACGGGAGGCCGTCAAGGGGGATACCTCACGCGCCGAGTCGGATCTTGGCCGATTTCAGGGTGTTGGAGAGCAGCATGGCGATGGTGAGGGGGCCCACGCCGCCCGGCACGGGCGTGTAGAGTGAGGCCAGCTCCCACATGGCCGTGGGGAGCACGTCGCCCACCAGCGTGGAGCCCTTCTCCCGCACCTGCCGGATCCGCGCCTCGTCCCCGCCGAAGGCCCGCGCGGCCTCCGCGGGGTCGGTGATGCGGTTCATGCCCACGTCCACCACCACGGCCCCGGGCTTGATGAACTCGTGCGTGATGAGGGTGGCCTTCCCGATGGCGGCCACGAGGACGTCGCCCTCTCGGCAGACGCCGGGGAGGTCCTGGGTGCGGGAATGGCAGATGGTGACCGTGGCGTGCTCGCGAAGGAGGAGCAGGGCCATGGGCTTGCCGACGATGTGAGAGCGGCCCACCACCACCGCGCGCTTGCCCTTCAGCGTCACGCCCGAGCGCTTGAGCATCTGCATGATGCCGGCGGGGGTGCAGGGCTCGAAGGCCGGCTGACCCAGCACGAGCCGCCCCACGTTGACGGGGTGGAAGCCGTCCACGTCCTTGGCCGGGTCGATGAGGCTGAGCACCGCGCCCTCGTCCACCTGGGGCGGGAGCGGGAGCTGGACGAGGATGCCGTCGATATCCTCCCGGTGGTTGAGCGCCTCGACGCAGGCCAGAACCTGTGCCGTGGTGCTGCTCTGCGGCATCTCGATCTTCTCGGAGAAGACCCCCGCCTCGGCGCAGGCCTTCACCTTGGAGGCCACGTAGACCCGGCTCGCGGGGTTCTCGCCCACGAGAACCGCCGCCAGGCCGGGAGGACGCAGGCCTCGGCCCCGAAGGAGCTCGACGCCGGCGGCCACCTCTTCTCGGATCTGGGCGCCGATACGCTTTCCGTCCAGGATCTGGGCCGTCATTCCACCTTCTCCTTCTTGAATTTCGCGATGAAGGGAAAATCCACGTCCAGCCCCTCCCCGCCCAGCAGGATGCTCGTGAGCGCGAGGTTGATCTTCTTGGTGGGGTAGGGGTCGTCGTACTGGAAGACCATGAGCCGCTCGATCCACAGGCCGGGCGGCAGGTGCAGGTCGCGCAGGAAGAAGCTCCTCCCGGCCGCGTCGAGCTTGGCGCTGGCCTCGGGCAGACGGTAGAAGAGCTGGTACATGGCGATCTCGTCGATGGGGTTCATGTCCCCGAACATCACCGCCCCCGGCGAGAAGTAGAGCATGTCCGTTTTCTGGCGGTTCTCGATGCGGATCAGGAAGAAGATGTACCCCGCCGCGGGTGTGGCGTCGGCGAAGGGGTCCTTGAGCCCCAGCTTGGCGTAGTAGGCCTCCCGCGCCAGCGGGGTCAGGGGGGTGGCGCTGATGCTGAGGCCCTTGTTCTGGAAGCTGTAGGTGATGCCCTCGATGCTGTAGCCCGCGGGGAGCTTCTTCTTCGCCTCGGGCTTCAGATCCTGGAGAACCTGAACCGTCTGCGAGGCCCAGAGGGGGACGAGGAACGCCGCCAGCACCAGAGCCAGGAGCACGTGCCGTTTCGCCATCGCTCACCCTCCCTCGGGCGCACGCCCGACGCCATGTCTCCAATGATTCTACACTATACGGCGCGACATGCTTGTCCAAAATAGACCGCTGTGCCGGCTCCGGACCACGGCTGGGTCTGTGCCGCGCCTTTGGCGCGGCGCTGGGGGCCTGGTCCGGGCGCGTCCGCGCCAGCGTGGCCGCGCTCCGTCCG
>JBAWEQ010000092.1:0-22476 GCA_049591295.1 Acidobacteriota bacterium | reverse complement strand
GCTTCGCTCCGGAAGGCAAACCCCACAAGTGCGAGCTGGAACTGTTTTGGACAGGCATGATCGTGAATGGACAACTGCGAAATGAAAGGAGGCTCCCGCCCCGCCCCTCGCCACCCGTCCCCATTCTCTTGTCCCTTGTCCCTTGTCCCTTGTCCCTTGTCCCTTGTCTCTATCCCCTGTCCCCCACTCCACGGCCCCTCGCGTTGGACCTCCTCTCCCTCCGGACGTACACTGCACGCCTCGAGCACGGAGGGTTGACGTGAGCGGACGCCCGTTCCACAGCGCGATGGTTTACGTGGGGATCACCTCTCTCCTCTGCGTGAGCGCTCTCGCGGCCGCTTCGGGGCCCGTGGGCGCGGCAGGCCATTCGGCAGACAATCGGAAGCTCCTATTCGTCCACAACGGGGGCGTCCGGCTCTGCGTGGAAACCGGCGGGGAGGGCTCACCGCCGGTGATTCTCGTGCACGGGCTGGCGGGCGATCTCACCATGTGGGACGCCCAACTGCGCCACCTCTGGAAGAGCCGCCGCGCCGCCGCCCTGGACCTCAGGGGGCACGGCCGCTCGGGGCGGCCCTCCGACGGCGACTACTCCATCCCGGCCATGGCCTCCGACGTGCTGGCCGTCGCGGACGCCCTCGGGATGAAGCGTTTTGTGCTCGTCGGCCACTCCCTGGGCGGGTCGGTCATCCTGGCGTGCGCGCAGGAGGCGCCGGAACGGGTGGCCGGTCTGCTCTTCGTGGATCCGGCCGGCGACGTGACGCGCCTGCCCAAGGAGCGGCTCGATGCCATGCTGGAGCGCATGAGGGCGCCGACCTACCTCTCCTTCATGCGCGGATGGTTCGGCGCCAACCTGACGGAGGCCAGGCCGTCCACCCGCCGGAAGGTCTTCGCGGATCTGGACCGCACGCCGCCCGAGGTGGTGGCGGCCTCATACGCGGGCCTCGCCCGCTTCGATCCGCTGCCGGCCCTGCGCGCCTACCGCGGCCCCATGCTCACGGTGATCCTGCCGGGCAGCGATCGCCCATCGAGCTTCCAGAACCTCGTCCCCGACCTGCCGGCGGTCAGGCTGCGCGGCCTGAGCCACTGGCTCATGATGGACGATCCCAAGGGCCTTGACCGGATCATGGATGACTTCTTGGCCCGAATCGGGTGACCGACGCTGTCCGCCGGGCGGCCCACGAAGGACGCCAAATGGTCAGCGCCGCGATCGCCGCGGAACGGCCTTGGCCTCGGGCCGCCGATGGCGGTGGTAGGAGATGGGCCGCTTCGGGGATTTCCGGACCACCCTGCGCCTGGGCCGGTGGTACCGGCGTCGGGGTGCCGGCCGGCTCAGGACCTCCTTCGCCTCGTGGGGCGTGGGGTCCACCAGGACCGACTCGCCTCCCTCGGCGCGGAACTGGTCCAGGTACGGCATGGCCAGGGCCGGGGGCTTGGGAAAGGTGGGCCAGGCGGCCTGCTTCGGAGGGGCGCTGGCGGCCCCTGGCTCCTCGAGGGACACCTCGGGAGTCCATCCCGGGTACTTGAAGTGAAAGTCCAGAAAGGCGATGGTGCGGCTCCAGGCGTCCTCGCTGGCGAGGGCGTCCCAGCCACCGAGCGTGTGAAGCGTGAAGCCATGCCCGATCTTGGGATAGATCACCACGTCCACCGGCTTGGCCGCCAGCCGGAGTTGTTCGAAGGCCTCCAGGGACCGCCGCACAGACACCGTGCGGTCGTAGCTGCCGTGGAGCAGGAGGGTGGGCGGCATGTGCTCTTCCGCCTCCGGCATGAAGCCGGGCGAGATGCCGCCGTAGAAGGCCACCACCGCCTTGACCCTGGGGTCCGAGGGGGCGTAGTTCAGCGCCAGAAAAGCCCCGAGGGAGTAACCGACCAGCCCCATGCGCGACTCGTCCACGTCGGGCAGCGTGGAGGCCAGCGTGAGCGCGTCCCCGATGGTGCGCATCCAATCAGCGCGGGTTCCCCGGCTGTGGTTCTTCCGCCCCCTGTCGTAATATTTGACGAAGAGGCAGACGTAACCGTTGCGCGCCAGATCCTCGGCCATTTCCACGTAGTGCTCCTCGCCCAGCCTCGGGTTGCTCCCGTGAAGCAGGATCACGGCGGGGTAGCGCCCGGGCACCTTGGGGCGGTAGATCTGCACCAGCACCGAGTCGTGACCCGACCGGAACCGCTCGCGCGTCTCCTGGACGGGCGAGGAATCTTGACCCTGGCCCTCGCGAGGCGCCTCCGCCAGGTCCGTAATGACCACCGGAGCGCTGGAGGGCTGCCTTACGGGGCGGTCCGTTATGCCGTGGAGCGGGGGCGGCGGAGGCAGGGTGGGGGCGTTGCGGGAGAACCGGTCCTCCTTCACGGGAGCGCCGGCCGGAGGGATCTGAACTTGCGCGGAGCCGGACGCGGAAGCGGGGCTGCTCTGCGCTTCCTTCGGACACCCGGGTCCGGCCACCGGAGCGGCTTGGGGGGGGAGAGGCTGGGCCGCCGGGCGGGACGGCGCCGCGAAGGCGGCGGCGGTGATGAACAACAGCGCCCAGGGGGTCCAGCGTCTCTTCAATCCACGTTCCTCCGCCGCGGGTCCACGGCGGTGGACCCAGCCACGTTTTTAGCTTGCGGGTGCACGGAAGTCAAGGCGGATAAGGCCTTTCCATTGACAACAAAGGACATCCCGGATAGAATGCGCTCTCTGGTGGAGGCAAGGGCGCTGCGCGCCGCGAAGGGATGGGATCGAACCGGGCTGAGCCACCGCGCGGGGTCTCCGCACTCGTCGCCTCTTTCATCGTCATCGCCAATATGGTGGGCACGGGGGTCTTCACGAGTCTGGGCTTTCAGGTGAGCGCCCTCCCGTCGCCCCTGGCCATCATGGCTCTATGGGTGGTGGGCGGCCTTGGGGCCCTGGCCGGGGCCCTCTGCTATGGAGAGATCGGCGCCATGATGCCCCGCTCCGGGGGCGAATATCACTACCTCTCCCGGATCTACCACCCGGCCGTCGGCTTTCTGGCTGGATGGGTCTCCCTCACGGTGGGATTCGCCGCCCCCGTGGCCCTGGCCGCCATGGCCCTGGCCGCATACGCTTCGAGGCTGGTGGCGCTGCCCCACCCCACGCTCATGGCGGCGGCCGTGGTCGTGCTGATCTCCGTGATCCACACCGCCGGCATGAAGGCGGGCGGCCGGTTCCAGTCCCTGTTCACGACCGCCAAGATCCTTCTCATCCTGGCCTTCTCGGCCCTCGGTTTCGTGCTGGGACATCCGCAGGCTCTCCAGTGGGCGCCCACGGCGGCGAGTCTGGGACTCATGGCGAGCGGGAGCTTCGCCGTCTCCCTCGTGTTCGTCTCCTACGCCTACTCCGGCTGGAACGCCTCGGCCTATATCGCGGGCGAGATGGCGCGGCCGGAGCGGGACCTGCCGCGTTCCCTGATCCTCGGCACGGCGGTGGTCATGGGGCTCTACCTGCTCCTCAACGTCGTGTTCCTTCGCGCTGCCCCCATGAGCGAACTCTCGGGCCAGATCGACGTGGGCAACATCGCCGCCCGGCACCTTCTCGGTCCCACGGGAGCCAGCCTCATGGGCGGCCTCATCGCGCTCGGATTGGTCTCCACCATCAGCGCCATGACGTGGGCGGGCCCCCGGGTGGCCCAGGTGATCGGCGAAGACGTGCCGATCCTGCGCCCGCTGGCGATGCGAAACGGCGGGGGGGCGCCCTACCTTGCCATCCTCTTCCAGCTCATCCTGGTGCTGGCCATGCTGGCCACCTCCTCCTTCGAGAAAATTGTGACCTACCTGGGCTTCACGCTCGCCCTCTGTACCGTGCTGACGGTGTTCGGGGTCTTCGTGCTGAGGGTCAGGAGCCCCGAAGCGCCGAGGCCCTACAGGACCTGGGGATACCCCGTCACCCCCCTGGTCTTTCTGGCCATCAACGGCTGGATGCTGGTCTACCTTCTCCTTCACCAACCGGTACAATCCCTGGCGGGGCTCGGCACCATTCTGGCCGGGGTGCCCCTCTACTTTCTGGCCGGCACGAAGAAAGGATGATAAGGGTTCTCATGAAAAGATCCGTGCGCAGCTTCGTTCTTCTCCTCATGGTGGCCGTTCTCGCGCTCTCCTGCGGTCGCCACCATGCCCCGGCGTCCACCCAGCGCCCCCCCCGGACACAGGGCCCCGCTCCCGCGGCCAAATCCGAGACCGCCGTTCCGGCGATCCCGTCCCAGCCTCCCTCCGAAAGCCGCGCCGATGAGCTGACGGCCAACGCCCGCCTGCTGGCGGGGTTGCCCGTGGAGGGGCCAGGGCCTTGGGCGGCCATTCAAGAGCGCCCCTCCTGGCAGGCCCACGCCAAGGCCATGGGCTCGCTCTGGAAGCAGGACGATGCGGCGCGCCTGTCGAAGGTTCGCGCCTTCGCTCAGGCCCGGCTGTCCCATCTGAACGACGCCGCTCCGACGGTCTTCTACCCCTTCGGCGGGCCGGATGCCCTCTACCCCACCGCCCTGTTCCCCAAGGCCGCTACCTACGTGCTGGTGGGGCTGGAACCTGTGGGAAGGCCACCCGAACTCGCCTCGCTCTCCCAACCCGAGTTGGAGGCGAGCCTGAAGGCCATGCAGGAGTACATCACGCCCATCCTCCAGATCAGCTTCTTCCGCACCGACGACATGGAGCAGGAGCTCCAGAACAAGGGGGTCCTGCCGATCCTCCTGGTCTTTCTCGCCGGGACGGGGCACCGGATATGGGACGTGGAGCCCATGGCCGTCAGCCCTGACGGCGCCCTCGCCCCCTCTTCCTGGGAGGAGAAGCCCAGGGCCGTGCGCGTGGACTTTTCCGCCGGAGACGCTCGCGAGCGCCAGACGCTGCTCTACTTCTCGCAGGACCTCTCGGACGCCGGGCTGAAGAAGCGCCCGGGATTCGAGGCCTACCTGGCGACCCTCGGCAGCCCCGTCACCTTCCTGAAGGCCGCCTCTTACCTCATGTACGAGCCCTGGTTCTCTCGCATTCGCGCGGCGATCCTGGACCGCTCCTCCGCCGTTCTCGAAGACGACTCGGGCCTCCCCCTCAAGGCTTTCCATGCCAACGAGTGGAACCTGACCTTCTTCGGCACCTACACGGGACCCATCCATCGCTTCAAGAATTGCCTCCAGCCCGACCTGCAGGAGGCTTACGCGGAGGGCCCCGCCCTGCCTCTGCCCTTCGGCATCGGCTACCAGCATATCGCCGGCCACTCCAACCTCATGCTGGCCATCCGCAAGCGGTGAGGCGCCGAAGGGCTGTGATGAGGTGATGCCCAGGGGGACCCGCCGGCGGTGGCCTCCGCGCCCCTTGTCTCCCGCCTCCGCGCTTGCCCCATACGCCTTCCCCTGCTATCCTCGTGCACTCGCAGGAGGGTCCCATGCCCCAGGTGATCAGGCTGGCCCACAGCCCAGACTCCGACGACGCCTTCATGTTCTACGCCCTCGCCCAGGGGCTCATCGACACCGAGGGCGTCACCTTCATGCACGAGCTGGGCGACATCCAGAGCCTCAACGAGCGGGCCCTCAAGGGCGAGCTGGAGGTGACCGCCGTCTCCTTCCACGCCTACGCCTACCTCTCGGACCTCTATCTCCTGCTCCCGCACGGCGCCTCCTTCGGGGACGGCTACGGCCCCATGGTCATCTCGGCCTCCCCCATGTCCGCTTCCGACCTCCGGGGCCTGAAGATCGCCGCGCCCGGCAGGATGACCTCGGCCTTCCTCGCCCTCCAGCTCTTTCTCCCGGAGTTCGAACCGGTCTTCATGGAGTTCGACCAGATCCTCCCGGCGGTAAAGGCGGGCAGGATCCAGGCGGGACTCATCATCCACGAGGGACAAGTCACCTACGAGCGGGAGGGACTGCACCGCGTGGTGGACCTGGGCGTCTGGTGGAAAGAGCTCACGGGGCTCCCGCTCCCCCTGGGGGGCAACGTCATCCGGCGGGACCTTGGGCCCGAACTCATCGCCAAGGTGAGCCGGCTGCTCCACGCCAGCATTGAATACTCCCTCAGCCACCGGCGCCCCGCCCTCGAATACGCCATGGCCTTCGGACGCGGCCTCTCCACCGAGGAGGCGGACCGCTTCGTGGGCATGTACGTGAACGACTGGACGCTCTCCTACGGGCAGCGCGGCAAGGAGGCCGTCCGGCGCCTGCTGGCGGACGCCTTCGAGGCCGGCCTCATCCCCCACCGGGTGGTGCCCGAGTTCTCCGAGTAGGTCTACCTCTCGCTTTTCGCTGCGAGCGAAGAGCGGCGTCCCGGCGCCGGTGGACCCAGGGGGCCGGAGCCGACGAGGGAGTCCATTTCAAGGCACCCCCTTCCGGCCGAGCCCCGTCGGTTGACAGCCTTCGGGATGGGCTCCCATAATGCCTCCGGGGAGGCCATGAAGACCAAGGTTCTGGTGGTGGAAGACAACAGCGCCATGCGGAGCCTGATCGCCACGGCTCTGGACCAGCATCTCAACCTGGACGTGTACGAGGCTGAGAACGGCTTCTCCGCCCTGAAGCTCATCCCCGACAACGAGTTCCAGCTCATCCTCACGGACATCAACATGCCCGACATCAACGGGCTCGAACTCATCACCTTCCTGCGGCAGCACCCCGTGTACAGCCAAGTGCCCATCCTGATCATTTCGACGGAGGCCGGGGACGAGGACCGCAGGCGGGGGCTGGCCATCGGCGCCAACGGCTACCTCACCAAACCCTTCACCGAAGGCGAGCTCGTCGACCTCGTCCAACAACATCTCCCATGACGCGGGCAGACGAGCGGACGGCCTCTCAGGCCGGGAGCCCTGACCCATGGTAGACAAGAGCCAGGCCAAGGCGCTACAGGATTTCGTGGTGGAGGCCGAGGAGATCCTCGAGAGCCTGGCGGAGGACCTGGAGAAGGCCCAGGAGCAGCACGAATCCGCCGGCAAGGTCAGGCCGGACCTCCTGAACAAGGTGTTCCGGGAGATGCACTCCCTGAAGGGCCTGGCCTCCATGTTCAACCTGGAGCGCATCACCACCCTCAGCCATGACCTGGAGAGCCTGCTGGACAAGATCCGGATGGGCAAGATCAAGGCGAGCCCCCGCCTCTTCGGGCTGCTGAACGACAGCAGGGTGGTCCTCAAGACCCTCGTCTCCGAGGCCCCTTCGGGGAGGGAGGAGGCCCCGATCCAGCCCCTTTTGGCCCGCATCGAGGGCGAGGTAAACGGGAAGCCGGTGGCCTCGCCGACGGCTCCCGGAGGAATCGCGCTGGACGAGGCGACGCTGAAATCCCTGACCGAATACGAGGAGCACCGCCTCAAGGAGAACATCGAGGAGGAGAACCACCTCTTCTCGGTGCAAGTGGGCTTCGACTTCTCCGACTTCGACACGCGCCTGAGGGCGCTCTCGGAGCACCTCTCCGAATCGGGCGAGGTCATCTCCACTCTCCCGGTGGCCGATCCGAACCTCCCGCCCGGCATCCACTTCCGGCTGCTCTTCGGCACGCGCCTGAGCCAGGCCCAGGTGGTTTCCCTCGTGACCGACGTCCACGGAATGGTGGCCGACCTCATGCCGGCGGCCCCCGCGCCCGAGCAGGCCACTCCGGAAGAGCCGGGCGATCAGGGGGTGCCCGAACCGCACGAGGCGGATTCGGAGGACATGCGGGGCATCTCGAACACGGTCAAGGTGGACATCGAGAAGCTGGACACCGTCATGGGCATCGTGGGGGAGCTCAACCTCGTCAAGAACACGCTGGAACTCTTGGCCACCAACCTCCGGGCCTCGGGGGGACAGCAGGAGCTGTCCCAGGAGCTGCTCAAGCAGGTCCGCAGCATGGACAAGAAGCTGGGCGAGCTCCAGCGCGCCATCATCGACATCCGGCTCGTGCCCATCGCGCAGATCTTCACGCGGCTCAACCGCACGGCGCGCAGGCTGGCCCGCCAGGCAGGCAAGGAGGTCTCGGTTCAGCTCTACGGCGGCGAGACGGAGCTGGATAAGATGATGATGGACGCCCTGGTCACGCCGCTCATCCACCTGCTCCGGAACTCCATCGACCACGGCCTGGAGCCGCCGGAGGAGCGCCTGCGCGCGGGCAAGTCGGCGGAGGGACTGCTGGCCATCAGCGCCTACCAGAAGGGCAACTCCATCATCACCGAGGTCACGGACGACGGCCGCGGCCTTCAGGTCGAGAAGATCCGGCAGGCGGCCCTGAAGAAGGGGCTCGCGGACGCCAAGCAGGCCCTCAGCGCCGAGGAGTGCATGGAGCTCATCTTCCTGCCGGGATTCTCCTCCGCCGAAACGGTCACGGAGGTGTCGGGCCGCGGCGTCGGCCTTGACGCCGTGAAGGCCGACATCCAGGCCCTCAAGGGCAGCATCGCCCTCTGGTCGGAGCCCGGGAAGGGCACGACCTTCCAGATCACGCTCCCCATTACGCTGGCCATCATCCAGAGCCTCATCGTGCGCTGCTGCGACCAGTCCTTCGCCATCCCCATCTCCTCCGTGCTGGAGACCTTCCGCACCAGCGAGGCGGAGGTCCAGAGGGTGGACCAGAAGGAGGTCTACAACCTTCGCGGCGTCACGCTGCCGCTCCTCCGGCTCGAGGACCGCTTCCACCTGACCCGCGCGGAGGAGAGGAAGGGCGACAGGATCTACGTGGTCGTGGCGCGGCGGGGGGAGAGGGCGGCGGGCATCGTGGTGGACGAGCTGACGGGGGAGCAGGAGACCGTCGTGCACCCCATCGGCCAGAGCCTGGGGGCGGTTCCCGGCGTGGCCGGGGCCACGGAGATGGGTGAGAACCAGGTGATCCTGGTGATTGACACCGCGAGCCTCCTCTCGACCGTCGAGTCGGTGCGCGTCTGAAGCGGGAGGGCGGGTGTACAAGTCCTTTTTCGGCCTGAAGGAGCGACCGTTCGGCAAGACGCCCGACCCGCGCTTCCTCTACCTCGCCCCACAATACGACGAGGCCCTCGCGCGGCTTCAGTACGCCGTCGAGGAGCGGGAGATCGCGGTGCTGACCGGCGAGATCGGCTGCGGGAAGACCACCCTCTCACGCGCCCTCATGGACCAGAACGGCAGGGACCGGATGGTCCTCATCGTGAATCCCCGCCTCACCCCCAACCAGTTCCTGAGGGAACTGGCGCTTCGCCTGGAGCTCGAGCCGAGGTACTATCGGGCCGACCTGCTGGACGCCATCTCCGACCGCCTGTTGGAGCTGCACCAGGAGGGAAGCGGCGTGGTCCTCATCGTGGACGAGGCCCAGCTCCTCCCCGGCAAACCCACCTTCGACGAGTTGCGCCTGCTCTCCAACTTCCAATTGGACACGGTCAACCTCATCGCCATCCTGCTCATCGGCCAGCCCGAGCTCCGCCAGCGGCTCAAGCATCCGGCCTATGCCGCCCTCCGCCAGCGCGTCGGCATGTGGTACCACCTGGCGCCCCTCTCCCCCCAGGAGACGGAGCGGTACGCCGCCTACCGGCTGGAAGTGGCCGGTGGCAACTCCGACGTGTTCAGCCCCGCGGCCATGCGCGTCATCTATCGGCACACCCATGGTATCCCGAGGCTCATCAACAACCTCTGCACCAACGCGCTCCTCACCGCCTTCGGAAAGGAGGAGCGCCCCGTCAGCGAGAGGACGGTCGAAGAGGCCGCCTCGGAGCTATACCCCTAGTGTGCTGTCCCAGAGATTGGTCTGCAAGGAAAGCGGGTGACAGACAGCACACGGAGGGGTGCGGGGAGGAAGCCTCCCCGCTCTTTCGGGGTAACAGCCCGCCGCAGGCGGGCGCCCTAGGGGCGGAGCCCCTTGGGACGTGTTGTGTCACGGGAAGAGACCATTGCACACGCGAGACGGGGACACAACACTAGGGGGTACTCCCATGGCAGCAAGCGGACGCCGCGAAAGCAGGGGCATGGACGCCCTGCAGGCCAATTTGGGCCGTTTCTTCAGGGATGCCTCCCTGCTGCGGCAGGCCCTGACCCACCCCTCCGCGGCCGCCGAGGAGAGCCTGCCACGGATCCGCTCCTATGAGCGGCTGGAGTTCCTGGGCGATGCGCTCCTGGGCTTTGCCCTCGCAGAGTTCCTCTTCGACCGCTACCCCCTGGAGGAAGAGGGGGTGCTCTCGCGGCTCCGGGCTTACTGGGCCAGCCAGCCCGTGCTGGCGGGCGTGGCTCGAGAACTCGGGCTCCAGGCCTGCATTTGCCTGGGGGCCGGCGAATCCAGGGACGGGGGCGCCGAGAAGGACCGCATCCTGGCCAGCGCTCTGGAGGCCCTGCTCGGCGCCCTTTATCTGGACGCCGGGTTGAAGCCCGCCACCGCCCTCATCCGGCAGCTCTGGGCCCCAGCCATCCGGCGCCAGGGATTGGCCGTCCTCCTGGAGGACGCAAAGACAAACCTCCAGGAGCGAAGGCAGGCGGAGGGACTTCCCCTCCCCGTTTACCGAAGCGAGCCCTCTCCGGACGGAGAGGGATTCACCTGCACAGTCCTTATCGATGGCCGGGCCTCGGGTCGAGGGTCGGGCCCCACCCGGAAGGCCGCCGAACAGGCCGCCGCACGGGAGGCGCTCTCCGCCCTGGACCGCGGGTAGCCGGCCCCCGGCGGCAGCTTCTCGCGAACTCTACTCGATCCCCACGAGCTCCACCTCGAAGATCAGCGTCGAGTTCGGCGGGATCGCGCCGGGGAATCCCCGTTGTCCGTAGGCCAGGGCCGGCGGGATGATGAGCTTGCGCTTGCCCCCCACGTGCATGGTGGAGACCCCCTCGTCCCACCCCTTGATGACCATCCCCCTGCCGAGCACGAACTTGAGCGGCTCGCCCCGGTCGTAGGAGCTGTCGAATTTGGTGCCGTCGGTCAGCCACCCCGTGTACTGCACCAGCACCGTCTGGCCGGGCTTCGGGACGGGCCCCGACCCGACTTTCAGGTCGATATACTTGAGGCCGGACGGGGTGGTGACCTCCTGGGGCTGTGCCTTCTCAGCCGCCTCCTTCTCGCCTTTCTTGGGGTGACCGCCCTGGGATCCCTGCGCCAGGGTCGCCAGGGCCAGGCCTGTGAAGAGCATCAGCAGAATCGCGCGTCTCATCAAGGGCTCCTTTCGCATGGAGACGGCGCCCCGATTGCGGGGGCGGCTCCGTCCGATCGTCATGGTTTCACGGGGCGTCAAGCGGAGCGCCGCACGCCGGGTCCGAGACGCAGCCGCTGAGCTCGGGCTCCAGCGTCGCGTGGCCAATACCCCAGTGCTCCAGCAGGAAGGTCCTGACCTCGCCGAAGCGGGACTCCACGGCGGCGAGCCCGGGCTCCTCCACGCTCATGTGGGCCGTCAGGATGCGCTGTCCAGGTCCCACCTCCCAGACGTGCACGTGGTGCATCCGAACGGGCGCAAACCGCGCGTTCACCCCCGCCACCATCTCGTCCACATCCAGCCCCTTGGGCGTAGCCTCGACCAGCATACCCACGGACTCGGTGACGATGGAGAAGGCCGATAGGAGGACCGCGAAGCCGACCACCAGGGCGGCCACGGGGTCCAGGTAGGGTCCCACACGGGTGTGGGCGAAGAGGGCCGCGGCCACCACGGCGAGCGATGCCAGGGCGTCCTGGAAGAGGTGGAGGAAGGCGCTCTTCACGTTGAGGTCGCTCTTCTCGTGGTCCCAGAGGAGCCAGACGCCGCCCAGATTGGCCAGAAACGCCAGGGAGGCCACGGCGAGCATGAGGCCCGCCTTGACGGGTTGAGGGTGCAGGAGGCGGAAGAGGGCCTCCCTGGCGATGAAGGCGGTGATCATGAACAGGGCCAGAGCGTTCCCGAGCGCGGCCAGGACCTCCAGGCGCTTGAGGCCGTAGGTGTGGCGCGGGCTGGGAGGCCGCCTCCCGAGGCGCCGGGAGACGATGGCGATGACCAGGGCCGCCACGTCGCTGAGGTTGTGGAGGGAGTCGGCCAGCAGCGCCAGGCTTCCCGAAAGGACACCGGCCACCGCCTCTGCGACAGTGATCAGAACGTTGAGGGCGGCGCTCAGCCAGAGCCGCCGGTCCAGGGACCGTTCGGGATCGCTCGCCTGAATCTGCCGGTGCGCGTGCATGGCCGTCCTCATCCGGCGCCGTGGTCAGAGGCACCGGGAATTCAGTATAACAGAGGGCCGGCTTGGGCCGCGGGCCTTCAAGCCCGGCCTGACTTGTGAGATCCTGGCGGGGTGATGGAGCCCTTCAGCACCCCGGCCGTTCTGGTCTTCGAGCACACCCCCTCGGAGGGGCCCGGGCTCATCGGCGCCGCCCTTCGGGGGTGCGGGATCCCCTTCCGCCGCGTCCGCGGATATGCGGGGGAATCCATCCCCGGGACCCTCCGCGACACCGCCGGCCTGGTGATCATGGGCGGCCCCATGAACGTGGATGAGGAGGGCCGCTTCCCCTTTCTGCGGGAGGAGAAGAGGCTCATTGGGCTCGGCCTGAGAGCCGGCCTTCCGGTGTTGGGGGTGTGCCTCGGCAGCCAGCTCCTCGCCCAGGTGCTCGGGGCCAAAGTAAGCCGGGGCATCCGGCCCGAAGTCGGCTGGCTGCCCGTGAAACTCCTGCCCGCGGCCGGGTCCGATCCGCTCTTCTGCGGGGCGGCGGAGCCCGTGGCCTTCCACTGGCACGGCGATCGTTTCGACTGTCCTCAGGGAGCGGTGCCCCTCGCCCGCTCCGAGCTCACCGCCTGCCAGGCCTTCCGGTACGGTGCCGCCCACGGCCTGCTCTTTCACATGGAGGTGACCCCCTCCGCTGTGGAGGCCATGGCGTCGGCGTTCCCGGGCGACCTGGCCGCCGCCGGCCTCTCCCGCCACTCCCTGGCTATCCAGACCCAGACGCACGCGAGCGCCCTAGGCCGGATGGCGCGCGCCGTCTTCTCGCGCTGGGCGGCGCGGGTGCGATGGGAGCGGGCTCTGCCCGTTGGCCGGGAAACGATAAGCCCCGAACCGGAGGAGTAGCCCATGGGCCGCGAGGAGACCCCATCCAAGCCCGCTTTTGAAGCCTCGGTCCATTATCTCCTCGGCGAACCGCCCTCGGAATCGGGCGAGGGCCAACTCCGGCTCGACTCGGAGGCGCTCATCCTGAGCCCCCTCATGGGCACCCCGATCCACGTCAGCCTGAGGGACGTCCTCGACCTGTCCCGGGGAGACTACTCCCTCGCCATCCGCCTGCCCTCGGGGGGACCGCTCGTCCTGACCCAGCTCGGATACCGCTACGAGGACTGCCTGCGGGAGCTGGCGGCCCGGCGCGGAGAGCTCCTGCTGGGCGATCTCCTCATGGATGAGAAGCTGGTGGAGGGAGGGTTCCGGGGCGAAGCGGCGCGCGCCTCCGCCGGCGGGGCATCGGAAGAGCTGGGCCCGTCGGAGTTGAGGCTTTACGAGACCGGGCTCGTGGTCCTTCCTCCGAACGGAGAGCCGGTGAGGCTTCGATACGCCACCGTCCTCGAAGTCCGGCCCGAGGAGTATGCCCTGCGGATCGGCGCCTCGGATGGGGAGAGCTGGACCTTCTCCAAGATGGGGCCGCGGCAGTCCGCCTTCCAGCGAGCCCTGGGGGGGGCCATGGCGGCCCTGGTCCAGCGGGACGAGGCCCTCCTGAAGGACACGGCCCCCCACGCCGACCCGCTGGTGATCCGCCGCGCGGCGAGGCTCATGGCGGACGGCAGGGCGGCCTCGCAAGCGGCCGTGGAGGCGCTCTCCCCCGACCTGTGGCGGGAGCTGGATGCCCGCGTGAGCGCGTGCGACGACTTCGGGAGCTATGCCCACCTCAAGAAGCTGGCCGGGCCGGGCCGGCTGCGCCTCGGCTTCAAGCGCGGCCTGATGGGGGACGTGACCGGCGAGGTCATCTGGATCCTGGCGCCCCTCTTCAGCAGCGATCCGTCCGCACCAGGAAACGCCGTCGTTCTCGAGGCCGTGGCGGGTAACGAGGCCGGCAAGGCGACCTACTTTTTCAAGCTCATGGACCGGCGGAGCTACGCTCGCGGCCTCCCCCTCGCCCAGATCGAGACCGAAGCGGAGCAAGCCATGGACGCCCTTGCCGATGCCCTGGCCGCCGTCAACTTCCGGCGCGAGCCGCTCTACCTCCCGGAGCAGGCCCTGCTCCGGCCCGAGTATCGGCGGTACGGCTTCGCCGTGGAGCGGATCGCGGCCCTGAGGTCTGCCAGGAGCGCCTTCGTCGGCCGGGTTCTCCACCGCGATCCGGAACAGTGGAAGAGGGACGTGGAGACGATCCTGCGCTTCAACGTGACGACCGACGATGAGACGGCTCGCTGGAGCGCCTCGGCACCCGACGACTAGAGCCGTGAAGTCCTGACGCCCCAAGGAGGCAGCCATGCCCGGTTATCAGCACCCCTGCCGCTACTGTGAGGCCTTCGTCCCCGCCGACGCCGCGGCCTGCCCGTCCTGCGGGCGGATCAACCCCACGGGGCCCATGCGCTGCCCCCGCTGCCGCATCCCCGTCCAACTGGGCTCCAAGGCCTGCCCCGGCTGCGGTCTGGCGCTCTCCATCCGCTGCCCTGCCTGCGGCGAATCGTCTTTCTTCGGAGATTACTGCGAGCGATGCAACGCCCGGCTCACGGTGCGCTGCACCAAGTGCGGAGCCGAGCAGCCCCCGGTGGGCCCCAATTGCGCGAAGTGCGGCAAGCCCCTACAATGGGCTCACGCGACGCACACCTGAGGCCGTCACGAGGACGGCGGGAGCGAGATCGAGGAGGATCGGCCATGTCCCTTCAACCCTTCACCCGGAACTTCGAAGACAACAGCACGGAGGCCGGATTCCAGTTCACCTTCTTCTGCGACCTCTGCAACGACGGCTACAAGAGCTCTTTCACCGAGTCCAAGACCTACCGCAAGGCCGGGCTTCTGCGCGGCATCGGCCGCGGGATCTCGGTCCTCTCTTCGATGGCCGGCTCCAGCGTCGGTTACAACATCGAGAGGGGGACGAACATCCTGAGCGAGCGGTTCGAGGGCATGAGCCCCGAGTGGCACCAGGAGCACGAGTCCGTCTTCCGCCTCGCCCAGAACGAGGCGCAGGGGCACTTCCAGCGCTGTCCCCGCTGCAAGAAGTACGTCTGCGAGACCGACTGGAACGAGCAGGAGGGGCTCTGCGTGGAGTGCTCTCCCCGGATGAACGTGGAGGTGGCCGCGGCCAAGGCCACGAAGATGGTGGAGGACATCCAGGAGAAGGCGCGCCAGACCACCGTCTTCACCGGAGAGATCGAGAGCAAGCAGACCCTCTGCCCCAAGTGCGGCAAGCCCAGCGGTGAAGGGAAGTTCTGCAACAACTGCGGAACCCCGCTCTCCCTGGCCAAGTGTCCGAAGTGCGGGACGCCCAACCAGGCTGGCACCAGGTTCTGCGGCGAGTGCGGCCAGCGCCTCGGCTGAAGCCTTGGCCGCAAGACGATCCAGCCGCTGATCAGGAGTGACGAGGCGGCGACGCCTCACGGGCGGCGGAGAGCCACCCCTTGAGCAGGGGTTCGGTGGGCATCCACCCCTGGACCAGGACGCGCCCGTTGAGGAGCAGCCCGGGGAGCTTGTCCACTCCGGCCGCCCGTATGGCGCTCTGGTCGGAGAGTTCTCGGATCTCGGCCTCCAGGCCCAGCTCCTCCACAGCCTTGCGAACCATCGCCTCCAGCTCCATGCAGCGGCTGCAGCCGGGGCCGACCACCACCAGGTCCAACATCCCCCCTCCTCTCGACTCCCACCTCAGGTTCAGGAGCCGAAGTATAGGCGGATCAAGCACGGATCGGCCGAGAGCATCTCTGCCTGAGGGGCGTGTGGGGTAGCTGCCCCACCCCAGCGGGCTGATTTCGTGCCGCCATCGGCGCGCTGGGCGTGCCACACTTCAGTGCGTCATTTGGTAGACTTCTCCTTCATCGGCCTGCGTGGCCGGGAGGCTGGCGTGAGCGACGGTACCCGTTTCGCCGTGTTCCTAGGCATCGTGTTGGGCGTGTGGACCGGCATGCACCTCTTCCTCCTCTGGCGCCTGTGGGATCTGCCCGTCATGGCCGGGGCGGGAATCCGCCGTTGGGCCCTCCTCCTCGCAGCGGTCGGATGGCTCAGCTACCCCCTCGGCCGCTTCCTGGTTCACACCCGGTCTTTTCCCTGGGCACCCGCGGTGGAGCTGGCGGGAGCCATTTGGATGGGGTTGCTGTTTTTTGCGGTGATCGCGCTTCTGGCCGTGGATCTGCCCACGCTGTTTGGACAACTGTTGCCCTCCTGGAGCATCCCCCTCCGCCTGGCCGCGGTGGCGCTGGCTCTGCTCCTTTCGGCCGCGGCGCTCGTCCAGGGGCTGCGGCCTCCCGCCGTCCGTGAGCTGGACCTCCCCCTGCCCGGACTGCCCCGGGAAAGGGACGGGCTAGTCCTGGTGCAGCTCTCCGATCTCCATCTGGGATCTCTCCTGGGCAGGAGGTGGCTGGCGAATCGGATGCGGCAGGTGGACTCCCTGCGGCCCGACATCCTCGTGATCACGGGCGACGTGGTGGATGGGGACCTGACCGCCGTCGAGCCCCTCGTTCCCCTTCTGGGCCAATTGCACGCCCCACTCGGCGTCTGGGCGGTGACCGGCAACCATGAGTTTTACGCCGGGCTGGAGGGCTCGGTGACCCTCCTGAAGCGCGCCGGATTCCACGTGCTCCGCGACCAGTGGGAGGAGGCGGCCCCGGGGCTCATCCTCGCAGGGGTAGACGACCTGACCGCCCGGCGGCAGTTCGGCCTTCCCGATCACCCGCTGGAGATCGCCCTCGGGGGACGCCCGCCGGGAGCGACCCTGTTCCTCTGCCACAGCCCCCTGGAGGTTCAGCGCGCCTCCGAACTCGGCGTGGGGCTCATGCTGTCGGGACACACCCACGCCGGCCAGATCTGGCCCTTCGGGTATCTGGTCCGCCTCTCCTACCCCTATCTCGCGGGCTCCTTCCGCATCGGGGGAATGGGTCTCGTGGTGAACCGCGGCACCGGAACCTGGGGGCCGCGCATGCGGCTCTTCCATCGCTCCGAGATCCTGCGCATCACCCTCCGAACGGCCTGAACGACGTGCGTGCACGGAACAACCCCCGATGACACACCACCTCACTCCGGGTGACAAAGAATGGCCACACAGGCGGCAACTCTTTCATCCTATGCCTGTTACAGATGGCACGACACTTGCTTTCCACATTGCTTAATGTGCGGAGGGGCCGAGCAATGAGCCGGAGAGGGAACGGCTTCACCCTAATCGAAGTCCTTATCGTGATGGCGATCATCGCCATCCTGGTCGCCATCCTCGTTCCAAACTACCAGATGGCCATGAACCGGGCCCGCCAGAAGCGCGCCATGGCGGAAATGCACGGCCTGGCCACCGCCATCACCTCTTACATGACGGATACGGGCATAGCCCCGCCGGGCAGCACGACTTGGACCGACGCCCAGGTCGCGATTCCCATATCGGCCATCGTCCCGTACTACATCATCAAGATTCCCAACCCCGATCCCTGGGACCACAATTATCAGTACACCACAACCACCGACAACCAGTACTTCGGCATCAGGTGCCTGGGCCTGGAGGGCGTGCCCGACAGCCCAGATCTTTCCGGTCTGTTGACCGCTGAACCCATCCGGACCCTTTGCTTTGAGAACAACATCGTCTGGGTGAACAGCGGGTTCGCGTGGTGGCCCGAAGGCAGGCAGGTGCAGTGCTACTGAGGGTTGCGCCACCTTGCAGCCTCGCCTCCCCCGCTGCTACCTCCATCCTTTAGGTAGTGGAATACCGTTCGCTCCCCTGCTTCCCGGAGGTCTCCCCCTGGCCAAGCCTGCTGGGGCGCTCCCCTGCCCTCAGCCGATGGCCCGAGGGTGGGTCATGGTGTGCGGGTCGAGGATTTCGTTGAGCTTGGCCTCCGACAGCAGATTCCGCCGGAGCACCAGTTCGCGAACGGGCACGCCACTGGCCAGCGCCTCTTTCGCCACCTCGCCGGCGGCCTCGTAGCCGATGTAGGGGACCAGGGCGGTCACCACGGTGATGCTTCGCTCCACCAGGACCTTGCAGCGCTCCCTGTTGGCCGTGATGCCCTCGATGCACCGCTCGCGGAAGGTCTGCGCCGCCCGGGTGAGCATGCGGATGGACTGGAACAAGTTGAGGGCGATGAGCGGCTCGAACGGGTTCAGCTCCAGCTGGCTGGCTTCGGCGGCCATGGAGACGGCCACGTCGTTTCCGATGACCTGGAAAGCCACCTCGCTGATCACCTCGGGAATGACTGGATTCACCTTGCCTGGCATGATGGAGGAGCCGGGCTGCACGGCCGGAAGGTGGATCTCCGCGAAGCCGGCCCGCGGCCCCGAAGAGAGCAGCCTCAGGTCGTTGGCGATCTTGGAGAGCTGCACGGCGATGCGCTTCAGGATGCCCGAGACCTCCGAGTAGTCGCCGCTGTCCTGCGTGGCCTCCACGAGGTTGGCCGCGGTCTCCAGGGGAAGGCCGGTGATGGCGGCCAGCCTCTCGCATACTAGGCCCGCGTAGCGCGGGTCCGTGTTCAGCCCCGTCCCGATGGCGGTGGCCCCCATGGAGATCTCCTGCATCAGGAACTCAGCCCGATCGAGCGCATTCCGGCTCTCACGGATCATGACGGCATAGGCGTCGAACTCCTGCCCGAGCGTCATGGGCACCGCGTCCTGCATTTCCGTCCTCCCGACCTTAAGGACGTCGTCGAACTCGACGCCCTTGGCCGCGAAGGCGTCGCAGAGGGCGGACAGCGCCTTCCTGAGTCCTTCGAGATCGTACAGGACGGCCACCTTGATGGCTGACGGGACCACGTCGTTGGTGGACTGGGACATGTTGACGTGGTCGTTGGGGTGGCAGTGGCGGTAGTCGCCCTTGGCCCGCCCGAGCAGCTCCAGCGCCCGGTTGGCGATGACTTCGTTGGCGTTCATGTTGGTGGAGGTGCCGGCTCCCCCCTGCATCATGTCGACCACGAACTGGTCGTGCCATGACCCTTTGGCGATCTCGTCGCAGGCGGCCGCGATGGCCTTGGCCACCTCCTCCTTCAAGAGACCCAGCTCCATGTTGGCCAGAGCCGCGGCCTTCTTGACCTCCGCCAGCGCCCGGATGAAAGAGGGGAACTGCGCGAGCGAGAGGCCCGTGAACTGGAAGTTCTCCAGCGCCCGCTGGGTCTGGATGCCGTAGTGCGCGTCGGCGGGTACCTGCATCTCTCCCAGGGAATCCTTTTCCGTACGATAGGGCAGGCCGGCACTCCCGGCCTCCTTGCTCCTCATGGTGTTCCTCCGTTGGCTGAATGGCAGCGGCCGGCCCGTCGGCGGGGCCGGCTCAGAATCCGTAGATCTCCCCGTACTTGGTCTGCAGATAGGAGAGCGCGGGCTGGACGGACAGGGGCCTGCCCGTGACCCGTTCGCAGAGATCGGGCGCGAGGTAGCGGCGCCCGTGAACGTGGATGTGCTCGTTGAGCCAACTCTTCACGACCCTCAACTCGCCCGCTTCGAGCCGCCGGTCCAGGTCGGGCACGTCGCGCCGCATGGTCTCCATGAACTGGGCGCCGAAGAGGTTCCCCAGGGCGTAGGTGGGGAAGTAGCCGATGAGGCCGGCCGACCAGTGGATGTCCTGGAGGACGCCCTCCCGGTCCGTGGGCGGCTCGATTCCCAGGAAGGTCTTCACCTTGGCGCGCCACGCCTCGGGAAGATCGGCGGCTTCGAGCTGGCGGTGGAGCAGGGCGCTCTCGAGCTCGAAGCGCAGGATGATGTGCAGGTTGTAGGTGACCTCGTCGGCCTCCACGCGGATGAGGGAGGGCTCGCAGACGTTCACGGAGCGGTAGAAGGCCTCCACGTCCACGCCGTCCAGCACGCCGGGGAAGGCCGCCCGAAGCTTGGGGTAATAGTGCCGCCAGAAAGGCCTCGACCGGCCGATGAGGTTCTCCCACAGCCGGGACTGGGACTCGTGGATCCCCAGCGAGCAGGCCTGCCCCGACGGGTCGCGGAAGCGCCTGGGATCGAGCCCTTGCTCGTAGAGGGCGTGGCCCGCCTCGTGGATCATGCCAAAGAGGGCCATGTTCAGGAAGTGCTCGTCGTAGCGCGTGGTGATGCGCACGTCGGCCAGGGTCCCGCTGGTGAAGGGGTGGGCCGAGCGGTCGAGGCGCCCGGCGGCCCCGTCGAAGCCCATGTCTTGAACCACCTGGAGGCCGAAGCGCTCCTGCGCCTGGGCGGGGAAGTGCCGCGTGAGCGCCTCCTGCGTGGGCTTGTTCGTCGCGCCCTGAATCCGGTTGAGCAGGGGAATGAGCCCGTCCCGGAGTTCCGAGAAGACGGCCTTCAGGGTCTCCTCGGACATGCCCGGCTCGTAATCTTCGAGGAGGGCATCGTAGGGATTCGGCGTCCCGATGGCGGCGGCGGTCTGCCGGGTTAGATCGAGGACCCGCTCCAGGTGCGGCCGAAACCGCGCGAAGTCATCGCCCGCCTTGGCCTCCTCCCAGGCCACCTGTGCCAGCGCGCAGGCCTTGGCGCGTTCCGCCACCAGGTCGGGAGGAATCTTGACGGCCCGGCTCCAGGCGCGCTCCGCCTCGCGGAGGTCGGCCTTGAGGTCCTCATCCAGGTCGTTTCTCGCCTTGAGATCGGCGATCAGCCCGCCCATCTCCGGGTCCGTCAGCTGCGAGTGAACGACGCCGGCGAGCGCGGCCTGCTGGAGCCCCCGCTGCTCGGCCCCCTTCCTCGGCATGACCACCTGCTGGTCCCAGTCCAGGAGCTGCTGGACCTCGGTGAGGTCGTGAATGAGGCGGCACTTCTCCCTGAAACGATCCACCTTATCGGCCATGGCTTCTCCTCATCGCTTTTCGCGGGCCGGCTCGCCGGCCCCCCGTGCGGTGTTCCCCGGCGCCCTTGCCGCGCCCCTCAGTCGGAGAAGGGATCCCACGGGGGCAGCACTACGGGCTTCTGGTCCGCGAGCTTGGCCAGCTCGGGCGGCACGAACCTCTTGTTCACGAGCATTTCGAAAACGTGGGCGTCGAACCACGAGCTGGTGATGGTCCAATAGCCCTTCCGGCCGCGCTTTTCTCCCCAGGAGTTCTCCACCTTCCACTTGTCCGGCTTGCCCGCCGTGACGTTGACTCCCACGAAGACCATGCAGTGGTTGGGGGCGTCCTGCAGGTAGGCCAGGGCGTCGGCCTTGTCCATGGAGAAGTTCACGCCGAAAAGGTCGGAATAGTCCTGAATCCCTTCGTCCCAGAGCCCGGCCGCGTTGTCGCGCTGGACGGAGGAGTTGCAGCAGAACCAGACCGCCTCGTCCGCCAGGATGGACTTCATGGCCATGGTCTTCATCTCGTCGGTGGTCACGTTCACCGCCTGCATGTCGGGGGCGTCCGCCATGTCCCGGTTCCACGCGAAGCGAAGCGGGACGTGCATGGGCTTGCCCGGGTAGTTCACGAAGCGGAGGTAGTCGTGCAGGCTCACCCCCACCCACTCCTTGTAGAAGCTCTGCGGCGTGTAGATCTTCGGCTCGGAGACCTTGTGGTCCTTGTCCTCGTAACGCCAGGTGAACTGCTGGGGAGGCTCGCCCAGGCAGAGCACGAGGATGCGGTAGACGTCCTTGAGCACCGCCATCTTTTCTTGGCGGAGTTGGGCCAGGTCCGCCCCCGAGGCGGCCGACTTGCGGATCGCCACGATCCCCTTGCGCACGCGGGCGTCCAGAAGGGCGTTCATGGCGTCGGTGTGGGAGGCGCTCCAGGTATCGGGCATGACGCTCTTGGGCACGACGCCGTACTTGTCCACGAGGGCCAGCACGTAGTTCCAGTCGCCCCCGTCGGGCACGGGGTCCTTCAGCAGGAGCATGTTCTTGCGGCTGTCCGGCGGCTCGCCGCGAAGGGCGATGGCCAGCTCGAGGGTCCGGTTGGCCCGCTCCAGCTTGTCGTAGAACTGAGAGTAGGCCTGGGAGAACTCGAAGTTCTCCAGCTTGTATTTGGCCATCACCGCCGGGCGCAGGACGTTCAGGCCCGCGAAGAGCCAGCAGCGCCCCGTCTGCTCCTGGTTGGTGATCTTGCCGGAGGCGATCACGTGCGTGAAGAGCGTATCCTGCTGCCTTGCCTTCTGGAGGTCCGCCACCACGTTCTGAAGGTCCGTGGCGGCCAGCGCGTTCTGGGCCGCCCGCAGAGCGGGCGTCTGGACGAGCGAGCCCTGGATCTCACCGAGGGCCTTGGCATCCAGCCCGGCCGCGGCGCTGGGCTCCTCTCCTGGACCAGGGACGTACTGGGCCATGGTCCCGGCGGAGCCGGCCAGAAGGAAGGCCACCGCCAGCATCAACGTCATCGTGCCCTTGAGTCGCATCTCCTTCCACCTCCCCGCGTGCTCGCCGGGATCGCTCCGGGACAGGCCCCGAAACGGCTCCGCTTCGGTTGGTTAGGATACACCGCGCCCCGGCGTGCAACCAACCCTCCTCCGCCCAAAATCCGCGATTGAATCGGGGGTGGCTTCGGTCGGTCCCCGGGACCACGGGGGAAAGGCGTTGTCTCTTGGACGGGGAGGGCCAGAGCTTTTCTCCTCCGATTCGCAGGCCAAGCCTGACGAATCGTCGACCGGCCCTCCGGGGCCCCGC
>JBAWEQ010000091.1:0-17040 GCA_049591295.1 Acidobacteriota bacterium | reverse complement strand
GGCTGGCTGGCCTCGCCGGGCCGTGGCGGTTCGGGGGGTGCCGTCTGGCGGGGCGGCCGGGTCGGAGGCGCGGCCCCCTCCTCCTCCGGCGAGCCCTGGTCCAGGGCCAGGCGGATGATGATCTCGCGCATGATCTCCGAGGTGCCGGCCGCGATGGTGGCCGCTCGGGCATCCCGGTAGAATCGCGCCGCCGGGTACTCCTCCATGAAGCCGTAGCCGCCGAAGAACTGGAGGCACTCGTCGGCCACCTTCTTGCCGAGCTCGGTGGCCATCAGCTTGGCCATGGAGGATTCGAGCACCGCCGGCCGCCCCTCCCGCCGCAGCCACGCGGCGTGGTAGGTGAGCTGGCGCGCGGCCTCCAGCTCCGCGTACAGGTCCGCCATGCGGTGGCGCAGAGCCTGGAAGCGGTCCAGCGGCCGACCGAAGGCCCTGCGCTGGGCCATGTAACGGCGCGTGAAATCCAGGGCCACGACGGAGCTTCCGATGGAGATGGCGGCGCCGCAGAGCCGCTCCAGGGCGAAGGCCTCCATGATCTGATAGAAGCCGCTGTTCTCCTCGCCGATCAGGTTGCCCGCGGGAACGCGGACCTCCTCGAAGGAGAGCTCCGCCGTGTCCGAGCTGTGCCATCCCAGCTTGCGCAGGCGGCGCGCCACGCGCACGCCGGGCGCGTCGGCGTCCACGGCCAGGAGGCTGA
Source organism: Acidobacteriota bacterium (assembly GCA_049591295.1). Lineage (GTDB taxonomy): Bacteria > Acidobacteriota > UBA4820 > UBA4820 > DSQY01 > DTPS01. The sequence goes on along the minus strand of JBAWEQ010000091.1, from coordinate 16,346 downwards.
TGCCCGCCGCTCCGTCCTCGGCGCGGCCGGTGCGAACGGCGAGGGTGAAGAAATCGCCCTCGGCGCCGTTGGTGATGAAGGTCTTGGCGCCATTGACCACGAAGTGGTCGCCCTCGCGCCGGGCACGGGTGCGGATCGAGGCCACGTCCGAGCCCGTATCGGGTTCGGTGATGGCGAGCGCCCCCACCTTGGCCCCGGCGATGGAGGGGGCGAGGTAGCGCCGCTTCAGCTCCTCCGAGCCGTTGGCGGCGATGTGGGCCGGGGCCATGAACTGCTGCACCGAGACGGAGGCGCAGAAACCGCCCATGAGGGAGCGGGGGAGCTCCTCCAGGAAGGCGATGGCGAAGAAGAGATCGGCCTCCTGGCCGCCGTAGGCCTCTGGGTGGAGGATGCCGAGGAAGCCCAGCTCGCCCATGCGCTGGAAGATGCGCCGGGGGATGCGGCCTTCCTGCTCCCACGCCTCGGCGTGCGGGGCCACCTCCTCCGTGATGAACCGCCGGACGCTTCGGCGGAAGGCCTCATGTTCCTCCGTGATGTAGATCGAATGCATCGGTCGCTCCTGTTAAGCGAAACGCTAGACGCGAGACGCGAGGCGCGAGACGCTTCATCGCCTAATCGCCTAATCGCCTAATCGCCTGTTTACCTAGTCTCCTAGTCCCCTAGTCACCCAGTCACCCCATCAGCCATGCGGCCAGTCCCGTTATTCCTCGTAGAACTTCTTCCCGCTCTTGGCCATCTCCGAAAGGAGCGGGGCGGGGGTGAAGCGCTGGCCGTGCAGCTTGGCGAGCGCCTCATACTGGTCCACGGCCTGGCGGGCACCCAGGGCATCGAGGTACCGGAAGGGGCCGCCGCGGAAAGGGGGGAATCCCAGGCCGAAGACGGCGCCCACGTCGCCGTCGCGGGGGCAGGAGAGCACCCCCTCCTGGAGGCAGTGGACGGCCTCGTTGGCCATGAGGAGGGCGAGGCGCTCGGCCATGGCCTTGCGGTCCATGGGGCGCCGCGGCGCGCCGCCGAGCAGTCCGTAGACTTCCGCGTTGGGCCGCTTCCTTCCCTTCTTCCCGCGGGAAGGATAGACGTAAAAGCCCAGGCCGTTCTTGCGCCCCTGGTAGCCGGCCTCAAAGAGCCTCGGCAGGGCGTCGCTCGCCCCCAGACCGCGGTGGGCGTACACGGGCCCGAGCTCCTTGGCGACGTGGGCGCCCACGTCGATGCCCACCTCGTCCAGGAGGGTGACCGGACCCACGGGGTAGCCAAAATCCCTCAGCGCGCTGTCCAGGGCCTCCATGCGCGCCCCCTCCTCCAGCAGAAGGACCGCCTCGTTCAGGAAGGGGGAGAGGATGCGCGTCGTATAGAATCCGGGACCGTCCTCCACCACGATGGCGGTCTTGCCCTGCTTCACGGCGAAGGCGCGGGCCGTGGCCACGGCCCATGGAGCCGTCTTCTCGGCCACCACCAGCTCGAGAAGGGGCATCTTGGGCACCGGGGAGAAGTAGTGCATGCCGAGAACGCGCTCTGGGTGGAGGGCCTTCTCGGCGATTGCGGCGATGGGCAGGGCGGAGGTGTTGGAGGCGAAGACGCACTCGGCCGGCACCAGCGCCTCCACCTCGGCGAGCACCTTCCGCTTGAGTTCGAGGTCCTCGAAGACCGCCTCGATCACCAGGTCGGCCCGCCGCAGGGCCTCGGCCTCCTGGGTGAGGTGCAGGCGGGCGAAGAGGCGGTCGCGCTCGAAGCGGGAGATCGCTCCCGATTTAACGCGCTTGGAGAGGCCCGAATAGACGCCCCTGGCGCACCCGTCCAGCGCCTTCTGCGAGAGGTCGCGGACCACCACGGGGGCCAGCTCCAGGGAGACGGCCGCGATGCCGCTGCCCATGAAGCCCGCCCCCAGCACGGCGAGCCGGCCGACGGGCCGTGGGGGCGTGGCGTCCAGCGGCTTCTTGAGTTCGGTGGTGGCCTCGAAGAGGCCGATGAGGGCCTTGCACTCCGGCCCCGCCACGAGCTGCCCGAAGAGGACCGACTCCCTGTCGTAACCGGCCGCCGGCCCCTTCGCGTAGCCCGTCCGGACGCAGTCCAGGATGGAGAGGGGCGAGGGATAGAGCCCGCGGGTCTTGGCGAGCACGCTCTTGTGCGCCTGCCGGAAGAGGAGGATCCGGCCCGGGGGGGATTCCAGCAGCTTCTCCATCCATGGGCGCTTCCTCTGGCTCCGCTGGATGGAGCCGTCGAGCAGCCCGAGGGCCGTGCGGATGGCCGTCTCCTCGATCCCGCCTGGGGAGGTGAGGGCGTCCACGAGCCCCATCTTCAGGGCCTTGCGGGCCCTCACGCGCTGGCCCGTGAGCATCATCGGCAGGGCCGCGGGCAGGCCCACGAGCCGGGGCAGGCGCACCGTGCCGCCGCCCGCGGGAAGCAGGCCCAACTGGACCTCGGGCAGCCCCAGCACCACCTTGGGGTCGTCCGCCGCCAGCCGGTAGGAACAGGCGAGCGCCACCTCCAGTCCGCCCCCCAGGGCGAGGCCCGCGATGGCCGCCACCGTGGGCTTGGAGGAGCCGGCCACCCGGTCGAGGAGGGCGTGGCCCTCGCGGGAAAATCGTTCGCCCACCGCCGGGTCGCGGATGGAGAGGAAGAACTTCAGGTCGGCCCCCGCGATGAAGTTGTCGGGCTTCGCGCTGACGAGCACGCAGGCCTTGACCCCTGGATCGCACTCGATGTCGTCGATGACGCCGCGGAACTCCTCCACCACCTCGGGGGAGAGGATGTTCACCTTGCCCTTGGGGTTGTCGAAGGTGAGAACGGCCACCCCGTCCGGTCGTTTGATCACGCGGATTGCGCCCATGGTCACACCCTCTCCAGGACGATGGCGTTGCCCACCGCTCCGGCGGCGCAGGCTGCCACCACTCCGAACCGGGCCCCCTCCCGCTCCATGCGGCGGCAGCAGGTGGTCACCAGCCTACCCCCGGTGGCGCCGAAGGGGTGGCCGATGGAGAGGGAGCCGCCCCACGCGTTGAGCTTCGCCGGGTCGATGGCGCCTACGGGCTTCTCGATCCCCAGGCGCTCGCGCGCGAAGCGCTCGTCCTCCAGCAGCTTGAGCACGGCGAGCATCTGCACCGCGAAGGCCTCGTGGATCTCCCAGACCCCCACCTCGGCGGGGGAGATGCCGGCGCTCTCCAGGACAGCGGGGATGGCGAATGCCGGGCCCAGCAGCAGCTCGTCCAGGGGGTCCATGGCCGTGGTGCTCACGGCGCGAAGGGAGGCCAGAGGTTTGATCCCCTTGGCCCTGGCGCGCTCCTCGCTCATCAGGAGGACCGCCGAGGCGCCGTCCGTGAGGTAGGAGCTGTTGGCCGCCGTGACCGTGCCGAACCGCCGGTCGAAGGCCGGCTTGAGGGAGGCTATCTTTTCGTAGGTGGAGTCCCCCCGCACGCCGTTGTCCGCCTCCACGACTTTGAAGGCCGGCGGCGCGTAGAGGGGCACGATCTGGTCCGCGAAGAATCCCTTGCGGGCCGCCTCGGCCGCCCGCTGGTGGGAGCGCAGGGCGTAGGCGTCCTGGTCGGCCCGGGAGATGCCCAGGCGCTTGGCCAGGCGTTCGGCGTTCTGCCCCATGGAGAGGCCCGTGGAGAAGTCGGCGATGGCGGGCACCTCGGGCGCGAGGTCGCGGAACTTGAGCCCCTTGGCCATGCCGAGCAAGCCCTTGAGCCCCCGGCCTTTCTGGCCGGCCATGAGCCGCTTGCGGACGTTTCTGGAGACGCGGATGGGCGCGTCGGAGAGGGTGTCGGTCCCCCCGGCGATGGCCACTTCCGCTTGGCCCAGCGCGATGGCATTGGCGGCGTTCAGGATGGCGAGGTTTGAAGAGACGCAGGCCACGGTCACGGTGAAGGCGGGCACCGAGGAGGGGAGGCCGCTCGCCAGACCCACCTCGCGGGCGACGTTGCTCGTGGCGGGGTCCTGGAGGACCGTCCCCATCACCAGGAGCTCCACCTCGCCGGGCTCTACCGGGGCGTGGTGGAGGAGCCCCGCCACCGCGTGGCGGCCGAGGTCGTACGCGGTCAGGTCCGTGAAGGCGGTCCCCGAGCGAGCGAAGGGTGTGCGCCGGCCGTCCACCACGACGACGCGGCGCCCGTTCATGACGCTTTTCATTGCGATCCCCCATCCATAGGCAACCGGGCCAGCGTCCGAATCCAGGCGGAGCTACCACTCTGTTGTATGCGCCCCGGGAGGGAGTGTCAAGGCTGACCCGCGGTCTTCGCAGTCTCGCCCCCGCGCTTCATCGCTCAGTCGCTTAATCGCCCCATCGCTCAATCGCTAAATCGCTAAATCGCTTCATCGCTCCATCGCTCCATCGCTCAATCGCTTAATCGCTTAATCCCTCCATCGCCTAATCGCCCAATCGCTTATCCCCCCCGCACCCAACCCCCGTCCAGTGGTATCCTGGCCCCCGGTTCGTCCACCGGCAGATCCCCGCGGTAGCCCACGCGGGATGAGGCGGGTGCCGGCGCCGTCACACCGGATTTCGAGGAGAGGCGACCCATGGAAGACGATCGGAACGCCGAGGATCAGGGGCTGGTGACGATCCGCACCTACCTGACCGTGATGGAGGTGGAGTGGGCCCGCTCGGTGCTGGCCTCCGCGGGGCTCTGCTGCTTCGTCCCGGACGCCGTGGGGGGAACCCTCTTCCCCATGCCCGGCGGCATCCGCCTCCAGGTGCCGGCCTCCGCGGCCGAGGAGGCCGAGCGCGTCCTCGCGGGCCAGGAGCTCGAAAGAGGACTGGTCTCGGAGACGGCCCACGGCGGGGAAGCCGCCGCTTCGGAGGCGGAGCCCGACTCGATGGACGAGGAGCCCGAGGCGGTGGAGGCCGTGGAGCCGCACAACCTCTGCCCGGCGCCTTCGGCCCTTCTCTGCCCGGCCTGCGGCTCCCAGGCCGTGGAGGACACGCCTCCTCCGAAGTACGCCGCCGAGAGCGCCCTCAGCGGCGCCTTCTCCCGGTTCCTGGGGCGCGGCTGGCACCGCTGCGCCGGCTGCGGCCACGAGTGGAAGGGCCAAGCGCGGCATGGGCCTGATGGGTGAGAAAGGCTGAAAAGCGAGAAGTCAGGAGCAAGCAGTCCAAGCCAAGGTGAAAAGAAGATCGCCGCCAACTTTGATGGAGGGCAGCGTGCTGAAACACCATGCCTTGAGGGCGAAGAGTGTGCGCGAGGCGCCGCGGAATGAGGCAAAGCGTTGGCCGTCGGCTGGAGTTGTTGTGCTTCTGGCAGTGATGGCACTGGGGCAGAGCGAAACGGGCATCGCTGCGACAGCGCCGATGGATTCGCCCTCTCAGAGCGAGGCTACTCCTGAGTCAGAAATGTCCCTCCACTGGCAAATGACCTATAACCTCCAGGGCCACGGCGCTTTCCCCTCACCCTACGAGGGGCCGAACAGCTTCCTTAGCCGGAAGGAGATCCGGGGCTCATTCACGACCACGCTCTTCGCAGGCCACAGGCTCTGGCACGGCGCTGAGGGGTATCTGGACCTGGAAGCCACAGCGGGGACAGGCCTCAGCGGGGTCTTCGGGCTGCTCTCTCCCCCCAACGGCGAGACCTACCGCGTCTCCTCCGCAGCGCTCAAGGGGTATATCGCCCGCGCCTACGTGAAGCAGAGGTGGTCCCCGGGTGGGCATTTCGAGGCCGTGGAGGACGGCGAGAACCAGATCGCAGGCTCACGTCCGTCGAGGAGGCTGGTCCTCACGGCGGGAAAGTTCTCGGTGACCGACTTTTTCGACCAGAACCGTTACGCAGGCGACCCCAGGACGCAATTCAACAACTGGAGTCTCTGGGCCAACACGGCGTGGGATTATCCGGCCGACACCCGCGGGTACACCTGGGGCCTCGTGCTGGAATTGGCCTGGGACCAGTGGGCCGTGCGCGCCGGCAGCTTCATGGAACCGGCGGAGGCCAACGGCATGAGCCTGGACCACCGCATCTCCAGCGCCCACGGCGACGCCGTCGAGCTGGAGCATCGCCAAATCCTGGCCGGGCGGGAGGGGGGCATCCGGGTTCTCGTCTACGATAACTACGCCCGCATGGGCAGCTACCGCGAGGCGCTCCTCCGCAGCCCCTCTGCTCCCTACATCACCGCCACCGAGGAACCTGGGCGCAGCAAATGGGGGCTGGGGCTCAACCTTGAGCAGGCCATCACCGAGCACAGCGGCCTCTTCATGAGAGCCGGCTGGAACGATGGAAAGACGGAGACCTGGGCTTTCACGGAGGTGGACCGGACGCTCTCGGTGGGGCTCTCCGCCGATGGAACCTGCTGGGGACGACCAAACGATCACATCGGAATAGGCTACGCCGTAAACGGCCTGAGCGGAGACCACCGTGCCTACTTGGCTGCGGGAGGGCTCGGTTTCGAGCTCGGCGACGGCCGCCTCTCCTACCTGCCAGAAAGGGTCATAGACGCCTACTACTCGTGGGCTTTCTTCGACCACGGCGCCCTTTCGGCGGAGGTGCAGCATTACACTAATCCCGGTGCCAACAGCGCGCGCGGACCCGTCACCGTTTATGGGCTTCGCCTGCACCTGGAGTTCTGATCCGAACGGCCTCTATGGGTGAGAGGATCACCGTCCGAACTCCCTGAGGTTGCGCAGGAAGTGGAGGGTGTCCTCGCGGGTGAGCATGCCGACCATGCGCCCGCCGTTCATCACGGGAAGCTGGTTGACCCCGTCCCGCTGCATCTCGTCCACGGCCCGCCAGAGTTCGGTGTCGGGGGCGAGGACCTGGAGCTTCTCCATGGGGATCATGGCCTGCTCGCACGTCGTGGTGCCCCACGAGGCCCTCGGGATCTCCCGCAGTCGGTGGAGCGTGAGGAGTCCGGCCAGGCTGTCGCCGCGCTCCACGACGAAGCACCGCCGCCCGCTGCCCAGGATGTGCTCGTCCACCAGGCGCTGGAGCGTCAGGTCCGCGGGAACGGAGGCGTACTGGTTGGTCATGGCCTCCGAGACCCGGTGGTCGGCCAGCACGTCGTGCGCGTCCTGGGCGTGGATCTGCCCGGCCGCCGCGCTGTCCAGGAACCATCCGATGAAGGCGATCCACACGCCGTTCATGAAATTGCCGGTGAGCACCTCCCAGACGCCGTAGAAGATGAAGAGCAGCGCCACGAAGCGCCCGGCCCACGCGGCGATCAGCGTAGCCTTGCGGAAGCTGCCCGTGACGCCCCAGACCACGGCCCGCAGGACGCGTCCTCCGTCCAGCGGAAAGCCCGGGATGAGGTTGAAGAGAACCAGCATACCGTTGATGAGGGCCAGGTACTCGGCCAGGGCCAGGACGGGCCCCGCGGAGGAGAGGCTCTGCCGCAGCAGCCCGAAGAGGACGGCCAGGGCGAAGCTCACGGCCGGTCCCGCCACGGCGATCCAGAACTCCGCCAGGGCGCTGGGGGGTTCGGCTCCGATCTGGGCCACGCCTCCGAAGATGAAGAGGGTGATGCTGCGCACGGGGATCTTGTAGCGCATGGCCACCACCGAGTGCCCCAGCTCGTGCAGCAGGACGCTCGCGAAGAGCAGGATGGCCGTCACGGCGCCCGTCGCCCAGTAGAGCCCCGCCGGCCAGCCCGGGAACTCGTGGGGGTAGTAGCTCGCCGCGAGCGACCAGGTGATCAGACCGAAGATCAGAAACCAGGTGTAGTCCAGTCCGATGGGAATCCCCAGGATGCGTCCCAGGGGGATGGTATTGCGTCCCATGGTTTATCTCCTAGACAGGGCGTCCGCCGAGGCGGCCGGCGGCCGGAAGGAACTGGCGGCGGAGGAGGGCCCGGCCTCGGTGCCCTACTCCACCTTGGGCCCCTGGCGCGCGCTCCTGACCTCCCTGAAGGAATAGAGCAGCGCGGGCAGGGCCACGAAGAGCATGAAGAGCGCCACTAAAGCCTCCCCCGAATCCAGGAAGACATAGCGGTCCCATCCGAGGATGGCGAGGAGACCCGCGAGGGCGAAGAGCAGCCCGCCGAAGAAGAGCGTGCGCCCGCCGGTCTGGGAGCCGATCCGGCGGATCTCCTCCTCCGTCAGGACGCGCGTCCAGCGCAACGAGGCGCCGAAGAGGGCGCCCACGGCGGCCAGGGTGACCATGGTCCCCAGGCCGAAGAGGAGGCCGGGAAGGAAGCCCAGCCAGGCACTGCCCATGGCCGGGGCGGCGACGGTGTTTACGAAGATGGAGAAGCCGCCGAAGCCGAATCCAGCGATGAAGCCGTGCACGAGGGTCCACCGCACGGGCGGGGCCTGCGGAACCTGCGCCTTGTGCGTGTGGTGCATCTTCAGGACGTTGCTCGTGCACTCCATCCCGTTCCCCGCCTCGTGGTGGTGTCCCAGCAGGTGCAGGTGGAGGTACCGGTTGCGCCGCAGCACGACGGCCCCCGCCGCCGTCATGACCACGCCCACCGCCACGTAGACAATGCCTTCGAGAAGGGGGAGGCGCAGGAAGGGCGCCAGGGCCAGGTAGGCGAGCTCGGAGACGATCATGCGCTGGAAGGTGAAGGCCGCGGAGAAATACAGGCCCGCCCGCATGCCCTCCCAGCCGCTGGCGCCGCCGATGGCGTAGCTGAAGGTGATGGGCCAGGTGTGCTCGTCGGGGAGGATCCCGTGCAGGAGTCCGAAGAGGAGCGAATAGATCAGCGCCAGAAGAGGGCTCATGGCCGTGCCTCCACGGTATGCTAACACGCCGGGCCGCCCGCTCGTTCCCCGGCGCGCTCCGGGACGGGAACCGGCGCGGCCCTCCTTGCGGTCCAGCGGCTCTGGCCGTATGGTGGCGGTCATCGGAGGAGCGGCGTGCGGAGATCTCGGCACCTTTGGGGGATGGCGGCCAGCGGTTTCGCCCTTCTGTTTCTGGCGGCCCCTGCCGTGCCTCGCGCGGCGGCACCAGCCGCCGATCCCCTCTGGGAGAAGGCCGTGGCCATGGCGAAGCAGTCCGAACAGGCCCGGATCGTGCCCGGCATGATGGAGATGGACAGCGTCATCGAGAAGAAGGACGGCTCCGTGGACCATCGGGGGACGCTCGTCTTCAAGATCGTGGGGTTCGGCGCCGACGCCGAGGCGCAGGTGGTCTCGGCGACTCGCGACGGCAAGGAAGTCACCGAGAAGGCCCGCGCCGAGGAGGAGCGGAACCGTGAGAGGGCGAAGCGTGAAAGGGAGAAATCGGGGGAGGTCGGCGATACCGTCGAGCTCTCACCCTCCTATCACCCCTTCGCCCCCGAGGCGCAGGATCGCGTGAGCGCCAGTCGCCTCGGCCCCGCCGAACTCGACGGCCGGAGCGCCGTCCTCTTTTCCTTCACCCAGCGGCTCACGCGGGGCAGAGGGGTCCTCGTCGGAAAAGCGTGGCTGGACGCGGAAACGGGCGAGCCCCTGCAGGTGGAGGCGAGCCCCGATCCGCTCCCGAAACACGTGGACCGGATGCTCACGCGCGTGTGCTTTGAACTGACGCCGGAGGGCTGGTGGGTCCCTATCCGCTCGGAGATTCAGGGCGAAGGCGGCCTGCTCTGGATCCGCCGCACCTTCGAGAGCCGGGTGCGCTTCTGGGGCTTTCACCAGGCCCCGAAGGAGCCCTCACCGGCGAATGAAACCTCGAAGGTCCGGCCGCACCCCTGACCACCCGTGCTCGCGGGCGACCGGCTCGATTCGGGACAAAGCCGGCCGTCAGCCGGTCAGGAGGACCTTGCCGGGGAGGCGGGATTCGCGGATGGCGCGGACGGCCTCACCCACCCGGGACAGGGGGAAGGTGGCGGCCACGGGGAGCAGGCCGGGTTCCTCGGCCAGCATCGCCCAGAGCTCGCGCCGGGCGGCCTCGTGCTGTGCCGGGGCGGCGCGGTCCAGCCAGCCGTCGATGCCGAATCCCTGCCAGATCATATTCTTGAAGAGGAGGCGCGAGGTCTTGAGGGCCAGCTCCCGGTCGTCGAGCAGGCCGTAGGTGACCAGCCGTCCGCCCGCCGCCAGCGCATCCATCAGCGCCAAGGTGTCCGGTCCTCCCACCGGGTCGAGGATGGCGTGGAAGGGGCCGGACCCTGTAGCGCCCCTCGATGAAGAGGAAGTCGGCGGGCTGGATCGCCCGCGCCTCCACCCGGATCAGCACCTGCTCCCGGCTGGGGGCGGGCTCCGGCGCCTCGCGCACCTCCAGGACCTCCTCGGGCCGTCCGGCCAGAGCCTGGCCGGTTTCGGCGGGAGGCGCAAGAAATGGGGGCGAGCGGAGGAGCGGCCTCCTGTCCCCTATCCCCTGTCTCTTGTCCGCTGCCTCGTGTCCCGTGCCCAGGCGCCGTTCATCCGGCCACTTCGTACTCGCTCTCCACGAGACCCCCGGGGTACTCTCGCGTCGCCACGTGCCTCAAGACGACGTCGCCAAGCAGGGGGCCGAAGAGCGGGATGCCCTCCCCGATGAGCACTGGGACGCGCGTGATGACGAGCCGGTGGATGAGTCCCGCGCGAAGGAAGCGCCGGATGGTGATGCCTCCGTCCACGTAAAGGTGCCGCACGCCCCGCGCCTCCAGCCGCGCCGCGATCTCACCCGGCTCCCCCGACTCCCGTTCGACTGCCGCGCCCGCGATGGCCGGCAGCTCCAGCTCGCGACTGCTCAACACGAACACGGGCATAGCACCGTAGGGCCACTCACCCAGCTTCAGCACCGATTCGAAGGTGGCGCGCCCCATGGCCACCGTATCCACCGTCGCCAGGAAGGCCTCGAAGCTCGGGTTCCCCTCCGGCGGCAGCCAGTCCAGCGCACCGTCCGCCCGCGCGATGAAGCCGTCCACGCTCGTTCCCACAAATATCGAGGTCTTCATCGTCGGGCCCTCCGCAGGTCGTTGGGTGGCAAAAGCCTCTCAAAGCGGGCGTATCCCCGCATGTCATGCAGGCACCGAGGTCCGTCATTCCAGGTCCTGGTCGCACTTCGCTTGGCAGGCTTTCAGCCGGTCCTGAATCGGATTCTGGACCCGCTGCGCTCGCCAGAATGACGGGGAGGAGAATCCAGCAGGTGCCCCGATGGCGTCATTCCGGCTTGTCCGGAATCTGATTCCACGCGCGCTCCGTTCGCCGGGATGACCGGAGGATGGCCCGGTGCGCCGTTGCTCACCTTCACCCTGGAACGGCGCCGCTTGACGGTACGCCGATGCGAGGGTGGCGAAAGAGAAGACGGACCTCCAGGGGCGATACCCGCCCTACGGGGCTAGGTCCGCCCCGCGTTCGAGCAGCAGCGCCCTGAGCACCGACCGGTGGCAGTGGGATTCGTCTTCACAGTAACATCCCACCGAGAAGTTCGTCTGGTGCGAGAGGGCCGCCAGGAGCGCGAGCAGGCGCGCGGCCTCGGGCCGCTTCATCTCGGCGCGGTAGCGCCGCTCGAAGGCTCGCCAGGCCCGCTCGTCGGCCGCCTTCTGCGCCTCCTTCACTAGCTCCTCCGAGGGGGCCAGCTCCGGCAGCCACGCGTCGTAGAAATCCCGAGAGGCGTGCTCCGCCTTCGGCACCCCCCGCGGCGGCCGCCTCACCGTCCCCAGCCGCAGCCCCTCGCCCTCTGCCCTCGGGCTTCCCAGCCGCACCACCCGGATCGCCATGGGAACCTCCTTCCGCCCCGGTCTCGACTGGCGACACTATAGCGCAAGAGGGGGCGATGAGGCGATTAGGCGTTAAGCGATTAAGCGATTAAGCGATTAGGCGTTAAGCGATTAAGCGATTGGGTGATGAGGCGATGAGCGGATGAGGGCGCGGGGGGGCCTTCGAAAGCGGCACATTGAGCGGCTCCCTGCTTCACCCCTTCACCCCTTCACCCGTGTAGGAGCGCTCTCCAGAGCGCGACTCCTTTCTGGCTTCTCGCTGCTGACCGTCGTTCCCTTGACTTCGTTAGCCAGTCAGCCCTACGCTGGCACCTACACCGTGACCGTCCAGCCAGGGGGAGAGGGGATGCCGAGAGCCGACTATCCCTCCAGACTACCTTCGCCGTCCGTTCCCGCGCCGAGCTGCGGGCTAATCCGGCGGCCCAATCTGGGAGGTGCGAGACGGCGCGACCCTTGCATGGGGTCAGGAGGGCACTCCTGGAAGGGCTCTCGCAAGGCGACGTCACGGGGTTCGTCGAGGCGCTGTCTCCGAACTACGTGCGCCACTGTCAGGCGATGCCGCCCGGTTTGCAGGAGATCCGGGGGCGCGAGGCCATGCGGCAATGGCTGATGGCCAACCAGACGACCTTTCCCGACTATCGCGAGGAGATCGAACAACTGGTCGCCGAAGGGGATTATGTGGCGTGGCGATCGAGAGGGACGGGCACGCAACGGGGGCCCCTGGGCCCGTTTCCGGCAACGGGCAAAGCGATGAGCATCGTCATCATCGGCATGCATCGTTTCGAGGGCGAACGGATCGCCGAGACCTGGACGTCCTGGGACAACCTGGCCGCGCTGACGCAACTCGGGCTGCTTCCGCAATAACGGCGGAAAAGAGGAAGGCAAGCGGGAGGGGCAAGAGCGGCGGCGCGGCGTTGCCGATTCCACCACGTGGATGGCACGCGACAGGGATCATTGGGGAGGGACCATGTTGATCCGAAGGGAAACACCGGGGGATTTCGAGGCGATCACGGAGGTGACGGCGGCGGCGTTCAACACGCTGGCCATCAGCCGCCACACGGAGCAGTTCATCATCACCGCGCTGCGGGCGGCGGGGGCGCTGACGCTGTCGCTGGTGGCGGAGGAGGAGGGGCGGGTGGTGGGCCACGTGGCCTTCTCGCCCGTGACCTTCTCGGACGGCTCACCGGACTGGTACGGCGTCGGGCCCGTGTCGGTGCTGCCGGAGCGCCAGGGGCGCGGCATCGGCAAGGCGCTGATGGAGGAGGGGATGTCGCTCCTGAAGAGGGAGCTGGGCGCGCGGGGCTGCTGCCTCGTGGGCGAGCCGGGCTACTACCGGCGGTTCGGCTACCGCAACTACCCAGAGATGGTCCACGAGGGCATCCCGCAGGAGTTCTTTCTCGCCCTGACCTTTGACGGGAAGGTCCCGCACGGCACGGTCGAGTTCCACCGGGCCTTTCTCGCGGAGAGCTGACGGGGGCGCCTCGCAAGGCGCGCGGCAGAGGGCACCTCGGTCGGGATAGGGGAAGGAAGGCCGCGCATTCACGTCCAAATTGATCACCTGTTCGAGCACCCGCAGTTCCAGCGGCTGGTGGCCGGCTGGATGTGCGAGGAATCCTGGCGGGACAAGCCGGGCTACCGCGTGGAGACCTTCGAGGGCCTGCCGTGACATGCGGAGCGGCTAGCGCGTGCGGCGGGAACAATCGGCAGAGCGGTGGTGCCCGCCGATTCGGTGGCGCCAGGGAGAACTTATCGAGGAGCCGTGCCGATTCGGAAAGCGGTGGGCACCACGAAGACGGTGCCTACGCTACGAGCTTCCCCCACCTTTTCGGTCGATGGTCTAGGATGGGGGTAGTCAAAGGAGGTGCCCATGGCGGACGGACGGCTGTCGGGGAAGGTGGCGCTGGTCACGGGGGCGGGGCGCGGATTGGGACGGGCCATGGCACTGGGGCTGGCGGCGGCGGGCGCGAGCGTGGTGGCCATGGCGCGCACGGAGGCGGAAGTCGCATCGTCGGCGCGGGAGGCCGAGGCTGGAGGCGGAAGGGTCGTGCCCCTGGCGGCCGACGTCACCTCCCAGACGGACTGCCGCCGAGCCGTGAGTGAGGCGCTGGAGCGCTTCGGCGCGCTCCACCTCCTCGTGAACAACGCCGGGCTGGGGATGCGGAGCGTGAACGCCGCCTTCCTCACCGATCCGGAGCCCTTCTGGAGGGCCGAGGCCACCGCCTGGCGGGCCCTCATCGACGTGAACGTCAACGGGCCTTTCCTGATGGCGCAGGCGGCCCTCCCCGCCATGCTGGCCAACCAGTGGGGGCGGATCGTCAACGTCTCCATGAACTATTCCACCATGGGGCGGAAGGGTTTCTCGCCCTACGGTCCGTCGAAGGCGGCGCTGGAATCGGAGACGGCCATCTGGGCGCAGGATCTGGCGGGGACGGGGGTGACGGTGAACGCCCTCTTGCCTGGCGGCGCCACGCGAACCGGCATGATCCCCGAAGGGGTGCCGCAGGAAGTGCGGGCCCAGATGCTGGACCCGGCGGTCGTGGTCCCGCCTCTGCTCTGGCTCGCCTCGGAGGCCTCGGACGGCGTGACGGGCATGCGCTTCAACGCTTCGCTCTGGCGCGCCGGCCTCGGTGAGGCGGCGGCCGCAATCCTCGCCGCCGAGCCCGCCGGCGTCGGGCGGTAAGGAGGCCGGTCTCCCGCTGAAACCGGATCGCCCCCTCCTCCGTCCAAGGGACCTGAAGGAGGATTCCCATGCCGGACTTCACTGCTATCGTGGCGATTACGACGGTCTTCGGGGCCGGCGTGCTCATCGTCGCCATCGTCATGTGGGTTCATTACCGTAAGAGCATCATGCGCAACCAGGAGCGGCTGGCCGCGATCGAGAAGGGCATCCCTCTGCCGGACCTGGCCGAGGGCGGCGCCCCCCTGGGCCGGAACCACTACCGCCATCCGCTGCGCGGTGGCATTCGCCTCCTCTTCATCGGTGCGGGCCTGGCCGGGGCGCTCTACGTCAGCGCCGGGCCGACGGCGGCCGTGTGGGGCGGCTTCGTGGCCTTTATCGGCCTCGGTGACCTGGTCTACTGGGCGCTGGTGGGGCGGAAGGTCGATAATCCACCGCCCGAAAGTCCCCGCTGAGCGGCCCCCGGCCGATATTAGGAAAGGAGGAGGGAGCCGCGCATGGAACCTCTGCCCGCCGAGCAGCGCTGGATCGATGCCTTCAAGGCGGGTGACGCGGCGGCCTTCGCCAAGATCATGGAACACTACGAGCCTTATGTGCTGGGCCTCATCTGGCGGATGACGGGCGATCGCGCCACGGCCGAGGACCTCTGCCAGGAGACCTTCCTGAAGATCCTCAAGGGACTCGGCTCCTTCCGGCGGGGCAGCAGCCTGAAGACATGGATCTTCCGGATCGCCCACAACGCGGTGGTGGACCACGCGAGGGGCACGGGCCGCGCCGCCGAGCCGCTGGAGGAGTCCGGCGCGGATATCTGCCCGCCGGACCCCGCGCCGACGCCCCTCGCGCAGGTGGAGGAGGGACAGTTCCGCCGGGGGATCGAGGCGGCCATGGGGACGCTGGCGCCCCGCGAGAGGGAGATCCTGCACATGCTCTACTGGGATGGCCTCAGCGTGGCGGAGATCGCCGCGGCCTGCACCCTCCCCGAAGGGACGGTGAAGACCCTGCTCTTTCGCGCCCGCCGGGCGCTGAGAGGCCGGGTGGTCCGAGACCTGATGGAGGCCCGCCCATGAACTGCCGCGAATGCCTCGACCTGCTGGACGGCCTGGAGCCCGGCGCGCCGGTGCCGCAGGCCTGCCGGGAGCACGCGAGCTCCTGCCCCGCCTGCGCCCTGGCCCTGCGGATCGAGGGGACCCTGCGGGAGGCGCCCGAGTGGGCCAAACAGCCGCGCCTCGCCCTCGAAACGAGGGCCGCCCTGCTGGGTCGGGCCCGCGGCGGCCGTCTGTTCTGGCGTCAGGCGGGAGGGCTCTTCGAGGAGGCCGCCATCACGGCGCTGACCGTCCTCTCCGTGATCGCGGGGCTGGTGATCCTGTGGCCCAAGCTCTCCGCGACGCTGGTGCCCGAGCCGGTGCGGCGGGGCGCCGCGGAGTACCTCGGGCCCGCGGCCGGCTATCTCTCCGGCCTTCTCGCCCCGCTCGCTCCGCTCATCCGCGAGCCCTGGGGGCTGGCGCTCACCGCCGCCGCCCTCTTCTCCATCCTCATGGCCGCCGTCCTCAGCGCCAAGGTCCTCGTCCCCGCCCCGCACTTTCGGTAGGAAGTACATCGGCTCGTTGTCACCACTCGCAGGAAGTCCGCGGGGGAAAGGGGTAAAGGGTAAAGAGTAAAGAGTAAAGGGGTTAAGAAAAGAAGCGGCTTCCCTGCGCCTTCACCTTTTCACCTCTTGACCTCTTCAGCTCTCCACCTCTCCACCTCTCCTTGGTTTCCGTGGCGAATCCTGAAACTGCTGCGCTGGCCTGGATTCCCGCTTTCGCGGGAATGACGGGGAGCTTGGGCGGCAAACCGCGAGGTGGGCAACGCGGCGCCTTGAGCGGCCCTTTTCCCCATGCTCGGCTGTACCCGCGGCGCCGTGAAAGCGGGAGATCCGGTATGCAAGTAGGGCCGCGAAGATAAGGCTGTCATTCATCCCGCTTCGTGTCTTCGTGCCTTGGTGGTGAATCGCTTTTCCCTCTATCCTCCGTGCTCTCCGCGTTCTCCGTGGTGAATGGTCCTGTCTTCGCCTACCCCGCGGCGCCCCAGCCGAGGCCGCGGCGGCCGGATCCGGTCTGGCGGAGGCCCTGGCGGGGGGCGGCGAGGCTGCGGC
>JBAWEQ010000090.1:0-9657 GCA_049591295.1 Acidobacteriota bacterium | reverse complement strand
GGACCTGGTCCCCTTCCTCAGCCGCTTGAGGGCGCGGCTTGCCTCGGCCTCCCTGGCCCTGACCACGAACGGGGTGCTCCTCGCCCCTTACGCCGAGGCTCTCCGGCTGGCAGGCCTTTACCGCATCAACGTCTCGCTCGACTCGCTGGACCCCGTCACCTTTGAGGAAATCACGGGCTTCAAGGGTCTCGAAGCCGTCCTGGCCGGCATCGGCGCCGCGCTGGCCCAGGGATTCTCGGCCCTCAAGCTGAACGTGGTCGTCATGCGAGGGGTGAACCACGAGGAGATCCCCCGGTTCGTGGAGCGCTTCGCCGGGTCCCCCGTGTACGTCCGCTTCATCGAATTCATGCCCTTCGGGATCAACGGGTGGGATCGCGAAAGGGTCTATCCCTACGCCTCCATCCTCCGAGACCTGGAGGCCAGGTTCACCCTCACCCCGCGCCGTCGGGACGGCTCGGGCCCGAGCCGGGATTTCGACGTACGGGGGGCCGCCTGCCGGGTCGGGATCATCTCCCCCCTCACCCGCTCCTTCTGCGAGGACTGCAACCGCCTTCGCCTGACCAGCGACGGCAAGATCCGCTCCTGCCTCTTCTCGGAGGAGGACGTGGACCTGCGGGCCCTCCTGCGCTCGGGGGCCGGCGACGGGGCGATCTTAGCCGCGATCCGTCAGGCCGTGGCGAGCAAGCCCAGGGAGCACCAGCTCTCCGCCGACACCATCACCCCGTCCCGCTTCACTCGGACCATGCGCCAAGTAGGCGGTTAGCCCGCCGGGCGAGGGGGGACACCCTGTCCGGAGGGCCAACGCGCACGGATTCGCGATCGAACCCCCGCTGGCCCCCCTGGTGAAGCTTCCTTCCGAGATGCCGAGATGGCGAAATGCCGAGTTGGGGGGCACTCCCCGCAATCCCAGCTCCACTGGTGCCTTGGCGTCTTGGTGGTGATCTTCGGTGTCCGCCAAAAACCTACTCAGTAGGACTGCCTGGCCGGGATGACCCCGCGGACCCCACCCCTTGGGTTGGCTACGTCCCCTTTGTACCGTGGGATCAGGTGCACGTGGACGTGCCAGACGGTCTGGCCAGCGCAGGCGCCCACGTTGACCCCCAGGTTGTATCCCTGCGGCGAAAAGCGCAGATCCAACAGGGTCTTCGCCTCCTCCATCAAGTCCATGAGCGCCTGTTTCTCCTCCGCCGTGGTATCAAAGAAGTCCGATACGTGGCGGTTCGGTATCAGCAGGAGGTGGCCCGGGGTCACCGGAGAGGTGTCGAACCGGGCGTGGGCCAGCTCATTGTGGAGGAGGGCATCCTTGGCGTCGCAGAACGGGCACGGTCGAGCACCTTCCATCATGGCCTCTCCTTTCGGCGGGCCCGTCCCGCCGTGGCACGCGTGAAGATCGCCGCCAGGTGTGGTTGCAGGGCTGAACGATGGACCACCTCGGTTCCTGCGAACCCGAAACGCCGGGAGACATCAATCCGGCTGGACGGTTCCAGGGGGAACTCCATCTCCAGCACAAGATAGATAGGCCGTAACGGGAATGCAACCGCCGGCTGATTCCTCCCGGCATCCCCTCGGCTCTGGATCTGGGGGACAGGGGACAGGGCACAGGAGAGCGCCGGAAGGTGAGTGCGGGGCTGTTCCCCACTCTCTTGGTGCCTTCGTGCCCTGGTGGTGTGTCTTTGTCTCCTTTCTTCCTGCTTCTCATTTCTCGCCACCCCCATTGGCACCCGTCTTGCTTTTTAGGTATTCTCGCGGATAGGAGGTGTGCCAAAATGGCCCTGGGTTCCATTCTGATCCTCGAAGACGAGGAAGAAAATCTTAGAAGCCTGACCCGGGCCCTGGAGAAGGTGGGCTATGAGGTGCACCCGTTCCAGCGCCCCGACGAAGGCATGGCTTACTTCAAGACGCACGATTCGGTGGATCTGGTTCTGACCGACCTCAGGATGCCGGGCATGGACGGCATGGAGGTGCTGCGCCAGGTGAAGCAGTCGGAGAACTCGGTGGGCGTACTCCTCATCACCGCCTTCGGCTCTGTGGAATCCGCGGTGCAGGCCATGAAGGTCGGGGCCGATGACTACCTGGCCAAGCCCGTCGATCTCTACGAATTGAGGAGGCGGGTGCAGGCCCTCGTGGAGAAGCGCCGCCTGAAGGTCGAGGTGGACGAGCTCAAGGCGAGGCTGGACGAGCGGTTCGGCTTCGAGAACATCGTCGGCAACTCGGACCCCATGCGCGAGGTCTTCCAGCAGATCCGGATGGTCGCCCCCACGCGTGCCACGGTGTTCATCCAGGGCGAGTCGGGAACGGGCAAGGAGCTCATCGCCAACGCCATTCACCAGAACTCCGAGCGCAAGCGGAACCGGTTTCTCCCCATCAACTGCGCGGCCATCCCGGCCAACCTCATCGAGAGCGAGCTCTTCGGTCACGAGAAGGGTTCCTTCACGGGAGCCGACAAGGCCCACGCCGGAAAGTTCGAACAGGCCAACGGCGGCACCCTCTTCCTGGACGAGATCGGCGAGCTCTCCCTAGACCTCCAGGCCAAGCTGCTCCGGGTCCTGGAGGAGCGCGTGGTCACCCGCGTCGGAGGGACTCAGCCCATTCCCGTGGACGTCCGGTTCATCACCGCCACCCACCGGGACCTCACCAAGATGGTCCAGGAGTCTAAGTTCCGCGAGGACCTCTTCTACCGCCTGAAGGTGGTCGAGATCGTGATCCCGCCGCTGCGGGAGCGGCTGGACGACATCCCCCTCCTGGCCCACTCCTTCATGGCACACTTCAACCGGGAACACGGCAAGACCATTTCGAGCATCCACCCCGAAGTCCTGAGGGCCTTAGGAAGCTACGGCTGGCCCGGGAACGTTCGGGAGCTGAAGAACGTTGTGGAACGCATGGTCATCTTCGGCACGGGGGAGGAATTGCTCCCGCGCCACCTCCCGCCCGAGCTCAAGACGGGCCCCGATGCCGGTCCCCTAGGGCCGCCCCTTTCGTCCCTCCCGGGCCGCCGTCCATTTGCGGAGCCCGGACGGCCGGTCCAGGCCTTGGACGAATTGGAAAAGCAGGCCATACTGAGGGCACTCGACCAGACGCACGGCAACAAAACGCAGGCCGCGCGCGTACTAGGAATCGGCATCCGGACCCTGCACCGGAAGCTCAAGCAATACCTCGTTGAGGAACAGGAAAGGAGCGTTCAATGAAGATAGCAAAAACGTTGATGTTCGCAGCCGCTGGGAGCCTGTTGATCCTCATGGGTTTCGGGTTGGCTCAACTGCGAAACGTCAGCGCACCCACCGCCCGGGCCGTCACCAACATGAGCCAGGCCGCCACCACCAACGCCATGGGTCTGCCGAGCTTCGCCGACATCGCCGCCAAGGTGAATCCAGCGGTGGTCAGCATCACGGCCATCTCCGTGGAAAAGAGCCAGGGGATGGGCAACGTGCCCCAGCAGTTCATGGGCCCCTTCGAGTTCTTTTTCGGAAATCCGCACCAGCAAGGGCCCCAGGGCCAACCTCCCGTGCAGGAGGCCGGCGGCAGCGGCTTCATCATCAGCCCGGACGGCTACATCCTCACCAACAACCACGTGGTGGATGACGCCACCAAAGTCACGGTGACCTTGGACGACGGGCGCACCTTCAACGCCAAGATCGTGGGCCGGGACAAGGAGACGGACGTGGCTCTCCTCAAGATCGACGCCACCAATCTGCCCACCGTCCCCCTCGGCGATTCCAGCGCCATGCGTCCCGGCGATTGGGTCATGGCCATCGGCAATCCCCTCATGTACAGCCACACCGTCACGGTGGGCGTGATCTCCGCCAAGGGCCGCCGCATCTCCTCCAACTCCCTGGATGATTTCCTCCAGACCGACGCGGCCATCAACTTCGGCAACTCGGGCGGCCCCCTCGTCAATGTCCAGGGCCAGGTCATCGGCATCAACACCGCCATCACTCGCAGCGATTACATGGGCCGGATGGTGGAGGGCATCGGCTTCGCCATCCCCATCAACATGGTCAAGGGCGAATTGGAGCAGCTCAAGACCACGGGCAAGGTGGAGCGCGGCTACCTGGGCGTGCGCGTCAGCGCCGTGGACCAGGACGCCAGGGATTACTTCAAGAAAGCCTACGGCCTCGACCTGAAGGGCGGTGCCCTGGTCCAGAGCGTGGACGACGGCACTCCGGCAGCCAAGGCCGGCGTCCAGAAGGGCGACATCATCGTCTCCGTGGACGGACAGCCCATCAAGGACAGCATGGAGCTGACCCACAAGGTCGCCGGCTATCCGCCCGGGAAGACCATCACCCTGGAGGCTTACAAGGACGGCAAGAAGAAGGAGTATCGCGTGACCCTGGGCAACCGAGCCAAGGCGCTGGCCGGCCAGGAGTCAGGCGGAGAGAGCCAGGGCGAAAAGCCCGCCAAGGACGTGCTGGGCATCCAGGTGCAGAACCTTACCCAGGACAACCGGATGACCTACCGGATCCCGCAGGATGTCCAAGGCGTGGTGGTCGTCGGGGTGGATCCCTCATCCAACGCATTCAGCAAGGACATCCGAGAGGGAGCGGTCATCTCCGAGGTGAACGGCCACGTGGTCAGCAACGTGGAGGACTACCGGAAGGCCATCTCCAACATCAAGAAGGGCGACCCCGTCTCGGTCTACCTCCAGGACGGCCAGGGCGGCGGCTTCTACGTCTACTTCCTCGCCGGCTGAGGCGAAGCACAGCAAGGCCAAAGCGGCGCGCCAAAATGGCGCGCCGCTTTTCTTTTCGGGAGCCTCGCCACCCGCGCAGAGTGCTCCATTGCTTGATTTTTCCCCCACCCTTGCCTATAATCCGGCAACCGGCGGACCTGGGCATCGCCGCGCTGGACGAGAGACCGGAGTCTGGCCATCGGAGAACCTTGCGGCCCGCCTCCTCCAATGGGGAACCCCGTGGAAGACGAACTGATCGCGCAGCGACGAACCAAGCTGTCCCAGTGGCCTGAGGCGTTTCCCGGGTGCTGCCCGGTCCGATTCGAGACCGGTCGGTCGCTGGCCGGCATCCTCTCGGACCACGGGCAGGAAAGCACTGAAGCCCTCGCCCAGAAGGCACCATCGGTGAAGACCGCTGGGCGCCTGCTCACCCTTCGGAAAATGGGCAAGCTCGCCTTCGGCCACATCAGCGAGGGCGGTGCCCGGCTCCAGGTCCTGTTCGAGCGCCAGCGGCTGGGCGAGGCCTACGGCCACCTGTCCCTGCTGGACCTCGGAGACTGGATCGGAGTGGAGGGGACCCTCTTCCGCACCAAGACCGGCGAGCTGACCGTCGCCGTCGAGCGATACCTGCCCCTCCAGAAGTGCCTCCACCCGCTTCCCGAGAAGTGGCACGGCCTCTCCGACGTGGAACTGCGCTACCGCCAGAGGCACCTCGACCTGATCGTCAACGCCGACAGCCTGCCGCGGTTCCTGGCGCGCTCCCGCATGATCGCCTCCCTGCGCCGCTTCATGGGTGACGAGAGCTTCGAGGAGGTGGAGACCCCCATGCTCCACCCCATCGCCGGCGGGGCCGCGGCCCGACCCTTCATCACGCACCACAACGCCCTGGACCGCCAGCTCTACCTGAGGATCGCCCCGGAGCTCTACCTCAAGCGCCTGGTGGTGGGAGGCCTCCCGCGGGTCTTCGAGATCAACCGCAACTTCAGGAACGAGGGGATCGACACCACGCACAACCCCGAGTTCACCATGATGGAGTTCTACAGGGCCTACGCCAGCGCCTCCGACCTGATGGCCTTCACCGAACGAATGCTGGCCACGGTGGCCGGAGAGGTTCTGGGGACCACCGAGATCACCTACCAGGGACGGCCCCTCTCCTTCGCCGCGCCCTTCCGCCGGATCTCGCTCAGGCCCGCCGCGAGGGCCGCTCTGGCCGAAAAGGGCGTCCCCGAGGGCGCCTGGCTGACACCGGAAGGCCGGAGCGAGTGGGCCCCCAAGCTGGGGATGAGCCCGGCCAAGGCCCAGACTCCCGAACGCTTTCTCGTGGAGGCATTCGAGACCCTGATCCAGCCCGCGCTGGAGCAGCCCGCCTTCGTCCACGACTATCCGCTGGAGGTCTCGCCCCTCTCCCGGCGGATGCCCGGCTCGGAGGATACGGTGGATCGCTTCGAGCTGTTCGTGGCGGGGATGGAGCTGGCCAACGGCTTCTCCGAGCTGAACGAGGCGGAAGACCAGAGGGCCCGCTTCAGAGAGCAGGTCCGCGAGAAGGCCCAGGGCAACGACGAGGCCATGCCCTATGACGAGGACTACTGCCAGGCCCTGGAGTACGGGCTGCCTCCCACCGCCGGCGAGGGGCTGGGCATCGACCGGCTGGCTATGCTCCTGACGGACACCGCCTCCATCCGAGACGTGGTCTTCTTCCCCCTGCTCAAGGCACTGCCCTCGGGCGCGGGATCATGAGCCTCACCACCTTCGTGGGGCGGCGCTACCTCTTCGCCCGCCGGCGGCAGGCGTTCATCTCTCTCATCAGCGTCATCTCCATCCTGGGAGTGGCCGTGGGGACCATGGCCCTCATCATCGCCCTGGCCATCTCCACCGGGTTCACCACCCGCATCCGGGAGAAGATCCAGCTTCTGAACGCCGACCTGAACATCCTTGGAGGCCCCGAGGAGCTCCAGCCCTCCGACGTGAAGACCATCACCGAGGCGCTCGCCAAGGATCCCCGCGTCGCGGCCTTCACGCCAATCGTCCTGGGCACGGGCTTGGTGAGCGGGCCCACCACGCGAGTCGGACTGGTGGCCAAGGTGGTGGGGGTGGACCCAGGCACGCAGGCCCGCGTCGTGGATCTGCGCCCCTACGTGCGGGGCAGTTCCTTCCTCGGGAAGGACGGCCAGGGCGAACCGGAGGCGATCCTGGGGGCGGATCTCGCCGAGAGGCTGGGCGTGTGGGAGGGGGACACCATCCAGCTCCTCGCCCCCAAGCTGACCCTGTCGCCCTTCGGCAACTTCCCCAAGATCATCTCCCTCAAGGTCACGGGCATCCTCCGCACGGGGTACTACCTCTACGACACCGAGTTCGTCTACGTGGCCCTGCCTCTGGCGGAGCGCCTCTTCACGGCTCCGGGCACGGTGAGCGCCATCCAGGTCCGGCTCAAGAAGCCCGGGGAGCTCGCCGCCGCGCACGCCGCGCTCCAGACCGAACTGGGCGATCAGTACCGGGTGCTGGACCTGGTGGGCAGCAACGCCGAATTCTTCAAGGCGCTCCGGATGGAGAGGATACTGCTCTTCCTCTCCATCGGGCTCATCGTCATGGTGGCCGCGTTGAACATCGTCTCCACCCTGATCCTCATGGTCATGGAGAAGGTGCGGGACATCGGCATCCTCCGCAGCATGGGGGCGTCGCCGGCCCACATCCTGAAGATCTTCCTCTTTCACGGCATGGTCATCGGGATCGTGGGGACCATCCTCGGTTCGGCGGCGGGCGTCATCGCCAGCACGGTTCTGGACAGGACCCACGCCATACCCCTCTCCCTCGACGTCTATCCCCTTCCCTACGTGCCCTTCATCACGTCCTGGAGCCAGGTGCTGGCGGTCAGCGCCTTCGCCCTTCTCGTTTCCTTCGGGGCCACCCTCTACCCCGCCTACCGGGCGGCCAAGCTGGACCCCGTGGAAGCCTTGAGGTACGAATGATGATCGCCGTCGACGCGCTGCGAAAGGCCTACCTCTCGGGCGGCCGCACCATCCACGTCCTCAAGGGTGCGGGCTTCCGCATCGAGGATGGGGAGGCGGTGGCGCTCATGGGTCCCTCGGGCGTGGGCAAGAGCACCCTCCTCCACCTGGTGGCCGGGCTGGACAGGCCCGATGCGGGCGCGATCACGGTGGCCGGCCAGGACGTCACCCAACTGCGCGGGAACGCGTTGGACCAGTTCCGCCGCTCCACCATCGGGATCATCTACCAGTTTCACTTCCTCCTGCCCGAGTTCACCGCGCTCGAGAACGTGATGATGCCGGCCGTAATCGCCGGCGTGAAGTCGTCCGAGGCGCGCGAACGGGCCCAGGGCCTGCTGGGAGAGGTGGGGCTGGTGGACAGGGAGCGCCATCTCCCGTCGAAGCTCTCGGGGGGGGAGCAACAGCGCGTGGCCATCGCCCGGGCCCTGATGAACCGCCCCCGCCTCCTGCTGGCGGACGAACCCACGGGCAACCTGGACGAGGAGACGGCCGGCCAGGCCTTCGACCTGCTCATGGGCCTGAAGGCCAACCACGGCCTGACCATCCTCATGGCCACCCACAATCCAGCCCTGGCTGGGGGCTGTAGCCGGACCCTGCGCCTCAGAGACGGCAAAATCGAGTGACAGCCCTCCGGGCCGATGGTATAATCCGGCAGTTGGAGTAAGCGGATGTACGAGCGCTTCACGGAACAAGCACGGCGGGCACTCTACTTCGCGCGGTACGAGGCCCACCAGGCTAACGCACCGGTGGCTGACACGGAACATCTTCTCGTGGGCCTCGTGGCGGTGGACTCTCCTTTGCTCAAGGAGGTCCTCGGACGGGGGCGTGTGACCCTTGACGAACTGCGGGAGGGTATCGCCGCAACCCGCCCGGAGGAGCCCGCCGCCGCAAAGCCGGCCACACCGGGCTGGTCCCGCGACGTCCGGCTGATCCTGGAGAAATTCGCGCCCGAGGAGTTCGAACGGATGGCCGGACTGAGGATCGGAGTGGAACACCTCTTCCTCGGCCTCCTTCACCTGGAGGATACCCCCGCCTCACGCCTCTTGCAGGAGCGGGGCATCACGCTGGCATCGGCCCGCGAGCGTCTGCTGGCGGCCTTGCGCCGCCAGGGTCTGGAGCGGCGGAAGGAGGCCAAGCCGGCCCTCGAGGAGTTCTCCCAGGATTTCACGGCCCTGGCGTCGGAGGGGCTCTTCGACCCCCTCATCGGACGCGAATTGGAGCTGGAGCGCATCATCCAGATCCTGGCACGCCGCCACAAGAACAATCCCATCCTCCTCGGAGAACCGGGGGTGGGCAAGACGGCCCTCGTGGAGGGACTGGCCCAGCGCATCGTCTCGGGCGAGGTCCCGTCCGCTCTGAAGGACAAGCGGATCCTCTCCCTGGACCTCTCCCTCGTGCTGGCCGGGACCAAGTATCGCGGGCAGTTCGAGGAGCGTCTCAAGGCCATTCTCAAGGAGGCCTACGAGGACCGGACGGTCATCCTCTTCGTGGATGAGATCCACACCCTCGTCGGGGCCGGGAGCGCCGAGGGCTCCCTGGACGCCGCGAGCATCCTCAAGCCCGCCCTGAGCCGCGGGCAGGTGCAGTGCATCGGCACCTCCACCTTCCGCGATTTCAAGCGCCACATCGAGAAGGACCGGGGCCTCGTGCGCCGGTTCCAGCCCGTGAAGGTTTTGCCGCCCTCCGAGGAGGAGACGGTGAGGATCCTGGAGGGCACCCGGCGGCGCTACGAGGAGTACCACCAGGTGCGTTACACGGACGAGGCCATCCGGAGGGCGGTCCTGCTCTCCAACCGGTACATCACGGACCGGTTCCTGCCCGACAAGGCCCTCGACGTGATCGACGAGGCGGGCGCCAAGGCCCGCATCCTGGGGCACCCGGCACCGGAGCCATCGGACGAGGGACCCGGATCGGACAGGTGGGTTCCCGAGCGGCGAGGCGGCACCGCCGCCCGCGAGGAGGAGGTCCCCGCCCCGCCCGAAGTGG
>JBAWEQ010000089.1:0-33267 GCA_049591295.1 Acidobacteriota bacterium | reverse complement strand
CGCGGAAGTGCCGGACATGAGTCCTATGACGAGCCTTTCATCCTTTGCCCCAATGGTATTCAGCATCCGCTTCTCCCTTCCCGATATCCTAGAGGAACCCCAACCTGCGCGCAAGCTGGCCTGGAATTCACCGGGCGGACCCGAGGGCCCGGAAGACATGGATTTGAAGAGGCCTCGGAGTAAATCTACCGCTCGGCTTGCGTTTCGCGCATGATGTCTCGCATCTCGCCGCGATGCACAACGAACGAGGTATCAGGGAGCCGTGACAGACGGATGACCTCCGGCGACAGATGGCGGAGGTGCTCGCATCCTTCTGCTCGCGATTCGGGAAGGGCGGGCGGCGGAGCGTTCCGCGTTGACAGCACGGGTGGCGCCGGTTAGCATGGGCGCAGTCGGAGGAAGCCGTGCGCAAGGCGATACCCATCCAGGGCGATGGCTCCATCGTGGTTCCAAGGGAGCTCGTGGAGGAGGTGTTCGGCAAGGCGCGGGAGGCGGTGGTTCATCTGCGGTCCGGGTGTCTCGTCCTCTCTCCGGTCTACGTGGACATCGAGTCGGGACAAGTCCCTCAGCTGCTCGATCGCTTCCACCAGTTCGAATCCCTTTCCGCGGTCCAGGAGGAGCACTTCCGCAAGGCCGAGCCCGAGCGGGAGGGCGTCCAGTTCGAGGGCGACCTGTCCGTGCTTGCCCTGAGCGACGTCTTCCTCTTCCTGTCGGCCAGCAAGAAGAGCGGCCTGCTTGTGGTGCAGGAGGAGGGACAGCGCTGGGGCTTCTTCTTTCAGAACGGCAACCTGGTCTTCGCCGCCGGGGACGACCCCAAATCCGGTCTGACGGCCTACTTGCTCCAACGCCAGTTCCTGACCGAACAGGATCTGATCCAGGGCTCCAACCTCCTGGAGGACAAGCGAGGCACTCTCAAGGTCCTGCTGGAGATCTCGGGCTTGGGCCTCGAGGAGTTCCGGGAGCAATGGATCCGGTGCGTGGAGGCCCTCATCTTCCGCGTGTTCGGACTGGGCAGGGGGCGTTTCGGCTTTCAGAACGGGGAGGTCCAGTCGCCCTTCGTCCTGAACCTTCCCATGTCCACGACCAACTATGTCATGGAGGCCACCCGCCGGCTGGACGAATGGGCGAGGGTGCAGGACCGCGTCCCGCCTCCCGACGCCGTGCTCGAGACGCCCGAGGACGTGACGGCCTCCACCAGCATCACCTTCGAAGAAGAGCAGGTGCTCGGCCAGATCACCGGTGCCCGCACCCTGCAGGAGGTGCTTCTGCGGGCCAAGGTGGGAGAGATGGAGGGCAAGAAGGCCGTGGCCTCGCTCATCGCGGCGGGCCTGGTCCGGGTCGTGAGGGAGACGCCGACGCCGGCCGCACCCGAGGCCGCCTCGGCCACCCTCTCCGGCGAGGAGCGGGCGCTCCTCATCCGGCGCCTGGAGAGCTACAACAGCGTCTTCTCGACGATCTTTCAGGCGCTCTCCATCGAGGTGGGCCGGAAGGTGGAGGTGATCCTGGGGGCCTTCTTCAAGGGGCTGGAAGCCGGGTCCTCCCTGCTCGCCGGCCTCAGCCTGACGGAGGAGGGAGTGCTGGCCGACGAACCCCTCATGTCCCGCCTGGCCGCCCTGTCCGGGGAGCGCGAGAGCGCCTTGGTGCGGGAGCTGAACGAGCTCCTCTACTTTCAGCTCTTCGCCGTCAAGAACACCCTGGGCCCCGACATGGAGGCCGGCATCGTGGAGATGGCCAAGACCCTCCTCCAGGGATGAGGAAGAGGAACGATGAGGGTCAGAGGGTCGAGGGCATAGGGGACACGGGACAGAACGAATGCGGCATCACCCCATCCCGATGATCATTCATCATCTATCATCAGTTGCCGGGCGGTGGCCCGCCTCGGCCGCCCCCCTCGGCACTGCCGCTTCCGCCGGGGGCCGCTCCCGCCTGAAACCAGGGCCGGAAGATGGCCTTGACCTTCCCCTCGGCCGTCCAGAAGAGGGCGGACTGGGGACGGCCGAAGTGGTATCCCTGGGCCATGGGGACGTCCAAGGCCATGAGGGTCAAAAGCTCTTCGGAGGTCTCCACCCCTTCCGCCACGACCTGCCCGCCCAGTTTCTGCGCCATGGTCGCCACGCCCGCCACGAGAGCCTGCTTTCGCGCGGAACGCTGGATGCCCAAGACGAAGGCGCGGTCGATCTTGATGAACTCCGGCTCGAACCAAAGGAGGTGCTGAAGGCCCGAGAAGGCCTGGCCGAAATCGTCGAGGGCGAAGCGGAAGCCGCGCCGGCGCAGAGTGCGCAGGATTCTGGAGAGGGCGCGGGGATTGGGGGCCTTGGTCCTTTCGGAGATCTCGATCACCACCGCCTCCGGCGGGATGCCGCTGGAGTCGAGGAGATTCTCGAACAGAGACTGCATCTTGCGGAGGTGGAGCAGGGTGCTGATGTGAACGTTGATGAAGAGGTCCCCCGCGGGAACCAGCATGTGTCCCGACCGAAGTGAGGCCGCGATGCAGGCCGCGTCCAGGTCCTGGATGAGCCCGTCGGAGACACGGCTGGACGGGCCGAAGATCCAGCCGGGGTGGCTGAGCGGAGTGTCCTTGGGACCCCGCATCAGTGCCTCGTATCCCACGATCCCGCCATTCTGGAGATTGACGATGGGCTGATAGGCCGTGGAGATGTACCCGTGCTTGAGAAGCTGGCGGACCTGGTCCTCGGTGGTCATCTTACCCTCCCGACAGAGCGTTGGGGACGCCAAGCTCCCGGATGGCCTCGCTGAGCGTCGTCAGTTCGACGGGCTTTTCGAAGTAGTAGGCGGCGCCCAGCTCGAAGGCCTTTTGCATCACCGCCGGGTCGCCGTATCCAGTCATGAGGATGGTGTGGGTCTTCAGTCCCTTATCCCGCACGAACCGGAGCAGTTCCAGCCCTTCGGCGTCCAGCGTCCCTTTGAGGCGGATGTCCGAGAGCATCACCTGGATGCTGCCGGAATCGAGGATCTCGCGTGCGCTCTGGGCGTTCACGGCCGTCAAAACCTCGACGTCTTCCCTCTCCAAGAGAGCCTTCAGGCCGAAGGCCGTGGCGCTCTCATCATCTACTACCAGAATCTTGTAGCTCATGGCGGCCTCCCTCGGCGTCCACTTCAATTGAGCAAGCCCTGTGCCAACGGCCCCGGATCACGGCGACGCCGCAGAAGCGCCGTCCCGCCGAGTCTGGCGCCGACACGGGGTCGCACTTTTGAGACGGCGCGCGCGGGCGTGAGAACCCAGGGTGTCACCGGCAATCATCCAGCGCCAGACCGTGCCGGGTGATCTTGCGGTAGAGCGTGGCACGGGAGACACCCAGGAGCTTGGCGGCCCTGTTCACGTCACCCTTGACCTCCCTGAGGACCTGTTCGATGTGCCTCTTCTCGGCGGAGTCAAGGTCGGCGGGCGCGTTCGTCGGATCGGATCCGCCTGGCGCGGGCAAAGAAGAGCCCAGCGAGCTGAAGTGCTCGGGGCTGAGTCTCTTCCCGTCTGAGAGGATCCACGCCCGCTCCAGAACATTGTGCAATTCCCTGAGGTTGCCCGGCCATGGGTAGGAACAGAGGAGTCCGAGCACCTCCTCCCCCACCTCGGGGACGACTCGACCCTGGACGATGAAGCGGAGGAGGTGCGGGACCAACTGAGGCATCTCCCGGGTCCGCTCGCGCAGCGGCGGCAGGGTGACGGACAGGGTGTTGATCCGGTAGAAGAGGTCCCGCCGGAACTCTCCAGATTCGATGCGCTTTTCCAGGTCCTGATGGGTCGCGCAGATGAGTCGGAAGTCGGAGACCCTCTCCTCCACGCGGCCGAGGGGACGGAAGCGCTTCTCTTCAAGGACCTTCAGGAACTTGGCCTGCACCGTCATGTCCATATCGCCGATCTCGTCCAGGAACAGGGTGCCGCGGTGGGCCCTTTCCAGCAGTCCCTCCTTCGTCTCCACCGCTCCCGTGAACGCTCCCTTGGAATGGCCGAACAGCTCTGTCTCCAGGAACTCCCCCTTCAGTCCCGCGCAGTTGAGCTCCACGAAGGGCTCGTCGCGCTCGCCGGAGTTCTGGTGGATGTGACGCGCCATGAGCCCCTTGCCGGTGCCGGTTTCCCCCCGCAGGAGCAGGGGGCTCCTGTGCCGGCAGGCGGCCGCGAGCAGGGGCTCGATGCGCTGCATGGCCGGGCTGTCCCCGAGGTGGGGGGCCAGCATCCGGGGACGCTCCTTGAGGGCGCGGTTCTCCCGGCGCAGGGTGCCGATCTGCATAGCCTTGTGCAGGAGGATCTCAAGCTCCTTGAGGTCCACGGGCTTGGTCAGGAAATGGTCGGCTCCCCGGCGCATGGCCTCCACGGCCATGGCGATGGTGCCGTGGCCGGTGATGATCACGACCGGAACCGAGGGGTCGTGCTCTCGGATCTCCTTGAGAAAGTCGATACCCTCTCCGTCGGGGAGCTTCACGTCCAGCAGGATGGCTCCGAAGCCCTGCTTGACCAGCCGTTCCCGGGCCTCCGCGAGACAGGCCGCCTCGGTGACCCGGAATCCCTCACCCTCTAAATACTTGGCAATGCCGAAGCGGATCGCGGGCTCGTCGTCGATGAGCAGCAGGTTCATTCTTCCTTCCCCCGTGCCATTCCTGAGGGCAAGGCTATCAGGAAAGTGGCGCCGGGAGAAGGGGGGCCGCTGCGCACGCTGAGGGTGCCGCCGTACTGGAGGACCGCGGACCGGGCCAGACTCAAGCCCAGACCGGTGCGGTGCGGGGCGGTGGTGAAGAAGGGCTCGAAGATCAGGTCGAGGTGGCTCTCCGGGATCCCGGGCCCCTCGTCCTCTACCGAAAGGACCGTCTCGTCTTCGGCACGGAAGGCCCGAACCGTGACGGGGCTGCTGGCGGGGCCGAAGAAGAGGGCGTTCTCGAAGAGATCGGCCAAGCCCTGCGCCAGGATCTCTCCATCGCCCTGAAGGGCCGGAAGGCCGGGCTCGCACAGGAGCCGGATTCGTTCCGTGTCGAGCTCGGGCCTGCGCTCTCCCGTGATGTCGATGGCGCGTCGGAGGATGGCCTCCACCTCCACCGTGCCGGGCTGGTCCAGATCGCTCGGGAAGGCGAGCTGCATGAACCTGCGGACGAGGCGGTCGAGTCGCTTCACCTCCCGCAGGACGATCGCGAGGTAGGGTTTGGCCGCGGCGTCAGAGGAGATGCTGGCCTCCAGCGCCTGCACGACCGAGCTGATGCCGAACAGGGGGTTTCGGATCTCGTGCGCCAGCCCCTGCAGCATCTTCCGCGTGAGTTCGAGATCCCTCTGCTGCTTGGCGAGGGCCTGGGCCCTTCGCTCTTCCGTGACCTCGTGTAGAACGTGGAGACAGGCGGACTGACCCGCCAGATTGATGTGTTGGGTGGAGGCGATGAAGGTGCGGCCGCTCCCCGCGTCCGCCCACTCGAGCCCATACGCGTCCTGCATCGGGCACAGCCCGGGGAGGATTTCCGCGCAGCCCTTCCCGATGCACGCCTGGATCGGCAGCCCGAGATAGAGCGAGACGGCCATGTTGACCCGAAAGACTCTTCCCGAGGCGTCGTGAAGGACGAAGAGATCGGAGGAGGCATCGAAGGCTTTCTCCCAGTCTCGCTTGCCCACCGACAGAACGGATTGGATGCGCATCCGCCCCAGCGTGAGAATGAGCAGGGCGGCC
Organism: Acidobacteriota bacterium; assembly: GCA_049591295.1. Lineage (GTDB taxonomy): Bacteria > Acidobacteriota > UBA4820 > UBA4820 > DSQY01 > DTPS01. The sequence goes on along the minus strand of JBAWEQ010000089.1, from coordinate 27,604 downwards.
AGCGCATCGGTCTGCAAGGCTTCGGATGGCGTGGCGCCGGATTGGCCGCCGGAAGCAAGGAGAAGGCAGGGGAATGGTCCCCCCGCAGCATCCAGCGGCAAGGTGGTATAGCCGCCCTCGGCCGCCTGCTCGGCCAAGACCGCAGGCGAGGCGAAGGCCGTTGGGATCGGGCCTTCCTCGCGTTCGGCCGGTCCCTCGATCGCCGCGGGGGCCTCCCTGCCTCCGATGATCCAGCCCTCCAGCGATCCTTTCTCGTCGGGCGCGGAGACCAGGATAGCGCGGCCTCCCGAGGGCAGGATCCGGGGAAGCCACCGGCTCAGCGTCATCGCCACGGCAGGCAGGTCAAGAGCCTGGATGAGCTCCATGGCGAGACCGGTCATCAGCCCCGCGCTCTCCCGTCCCCCTTCGGCCGCGCCAGGTTTCATGGAAGGGCCACCACCCGCCGCCCTGTCACAGCGCGCACGCCGCCGGGGTCAACCACGAGCCCAGGACCTCGCCCAGCCGGTCGAAGGAGATCGGCTTGGTGAGGAAGTCATCGGCGTGCGAATCCCGCAGCACGGCGATGCGCTGGCTCTCCTTCTTGTACAGCCCGGTCATGACGATCACCCGGATGTCCCGTGTGGCGGGGTCTTCCTTGATCCGGCGGCAAAAGTGCTTGCCGTCGCAGCGCGGCATGATCTGGTCCGTAAGGATCAGGTCCGGCGCGAACTGGCGCGCCATCTGAAATCCCTGCTCTCCGTCCTCGGCCAGCAGCACGCCGTAACCCAGCGCCTCCAGGACGTGGAAGGCGATGAGCCGCGTATTGGGATCATCGTCCACCACCTCGATGAGGGGCCTGCGGATCGGATTGCCCTCTTCGAGCGGAGGATTGGCGTTGCCGCGGAAGGAGTGGCGCAGTCTGCGCTGCCACAAGCTGGGCGGGGCAGCTTCCCAGAAACGTTTGCGGTATTCGGCGTCAGTATCGCAGAAGCAGGTGTGGCAGAGAGGACAGACCAGGGTCGGGTTGTCGGTGATGCATTCGCACCAAGGACTTTGGCAGGCATTGAAGAGCTGGCCGCAGTGCTGGCAGATCGCCTCGTAGGTGTTTCCGGCGCCAGGGCTGGGCTCCTCATGGGCAATATTTTTCTCGTTCATGGTGGACCTCCTTGCCTTCACGAGGGAGCAAGTCTGATGCCAGGATTGGCTGTGCGCAGGCCTTGGCGGAACGCTCGTGAAATCAGGCTTCCAGAAGGGCAGTGCCGCGGGTCTCATCCCGCCCGTCGCGAGAGTGAGACGGCCATCCCGAGGTTTGGCTCATCTCTGATACCGAGCCAGGGGGAACGGCCCCTCCTCTCGCCTGCGCAGGAGTATGATGGACTGCGGCCGGTCCGGGGGGATCGGGCGATGCACCAGGAGGGAGTTCGATGAGTGAGCCGCTAACGCTGGAGAAGGCCGTGGCCATCAGCCGGGACCTCGTCCCGCACGTCAAGGGGATGACGGGGGGAAAGGCGGCGCTCACGGGCGAGTTCCCCGACGTCTACGTTCTGGACCACCTGCTCGCGCCTTACTACGGCACACAGTCGCCTGCCCGGGAGGTGGCGGACTTCGCCCTGGCCAGCGGCGTCTACATCGCCCTCATGCTGGCCCGCTTCTGGCGCGGCACCGGACTGGAGCCGTTCTGGCAGGAGGGAGAGCTGACCGAGTGCGCCATGGGCGTCGAGGTCCCCGGAGCCGATGGCTCCTCAGTCGAGGTGCTCATGGCCTGTCCCTCCGATCTCCACGGCTTCGTCGTCAGCCTGCCCAATCCCTTTCCCTGTTTTGTCAACGCGTGGTCCTCGCTCCGACCGGGAGATCCGATCCTCCCCAAATACGTGCTCGGCGCCCTGCTCCTCAGCCACCCCCTGTCCCGCGCCGATGCGCCGCCCATGCCTCCGGGGGAGGGGCCCATGGGGCCCGCGTTTCTCCAGGCCATGGTGGAGAGCATAGCCCAGTCGTGCGCGCGGGACCTGCAGCCGGCGGCCGATTTCGAGCGGCGCCTCCTGGAGGTGTTGTACGAGGCGTGCCTCTGGCCAGCGGTGGGCTCCTACGGAAACGACTACGGCGTTGAGAACATCCGCCTCCTCCTGCAGGCCGTGGCGCACGCGGGGCCGGAGAACCGGAAGAGCGTGCTGGCGGCCCTCCAGGCCATGGAGCGGGGGTGGATGGCGGAGGGGGCCTACCTTTCCGGCCTCCTCCTCCGGGCCATGCTGAACCGAGAAGACCCGCCCGAAGATCGTCTCGGCTTTTCCGTACCCGAAGCCCGGGACGTTCTGGCCGAAACCTCGCGGCTACTGAAGGAGCAGGAGAAGGGTGCGTAGTCTACCGAACGAGTGAAGAGCGGCAAGGGAGGAGCACCTCTCCATCGTGGCACGCGCGACGCGTAGAAAAGCCAAGACATGAAAGGGGGCGCGGGAGATGGCATCCCGCGCCCCCTTTCTCTTTGGGCAAACCAGGACTCAGGCCGCTTCTTCCTTGGCCCGGCAGGCATCCCAGTACAGGAATCCGGCCAGGAGGAAGAAGACGGCGAGTCCGATCCAGTTCTGCGTCTCCTCCGCGAAGTGGAAGGCGCGGGGCTGGATGTGGATGTACTCGGTGGCCATCTTGGTGAAACCGTCCGCGACGCCCGCCAGCGCGCCCCCCGCGATGAGACCGGAGGCGAGCAGGATGCCCTTGTCGTTGCGGGTCTTGGAGAGCCCGGCGCTCTTTGTGGAGTGCTGAACCAGCCAGGCCACGATGGCGCCCAGAAGGATCGGGCTGTTGAGCTCGATGGGCAGATACATGCCGAGGGCGAAGGCCAGGGCGGAGATCCCCAGCATGGAGACGATGACGGCGATGATGGCGCCCATGGCGTAGAGCAGCCAGGGCGCCCCCTGGCCGCCGAGGAAGGCGTTGGCCACCGCGGCCATGGCGCTCGCCTGGGGCGCCGCCAGCGGGTGGGGGTGCTGCGCCGTGGGCGTTCCGTATCCATAGATGTTGGCGAAGAGCATGATGACCAGGGTCACGGTGAAGCTGGCGAAGGCCGAGCCGATGATGTTGCTCCACTGGATCGTCCTCGGGGTGGAGCCCAGCCAGTACCCGATCTTGAACTGTGTGACAAGGGAGCCGGACATGGAGAGGGCCGTGCAGACGACGCCGCCGATGAGCAGGATGGCGAGCATGCCCGCCTTGCCCGAGAGGCCGAGGGCCGACATGATGACCGCCGCGATGATGAGCGTCGTGAGCGTCATGCCCGAGATGGGAGTCACCGAAATCATGGCCACGGCCCAGGCCGAGACGGCGGAGAAGAGGAAGACGATGACGAGCGTCAGGAGGAGAGCCAGGAAGGCGAGGAGCCAGGCCTTCGGCTCGCCGGCCAGAACGGAGAAGCGGAAGTAGAGGAAGATGACCGCCGAGAGAATCACGGTCATGGCCACCACCCAGGTCATCTTGATGTCCCGGTCCAGCCTGGAGTCGACCGCGCCGTCCTCGCGCTTCTTGAAGATCTGGGCCAGCATCTGCTGGAGGGCCTGCTTGATTACCGGGGCCATCTTGAGAATGGAGATGACGCCCGCGGCGAAGATGCCGCCGATGCCGATGTTCCTCACGCCCAGCAGTTTGTCGCCGAAGATCTGCGTGTAGCTCATGGCCGCGTAGGCGGGGCCTCCCACCTTGGCGAAGAGGGGGATCAGCACGAAGTAGGAGAGCATGGAGCCGGCCATGATAATGGAGGCGTATCGGATGCCGATGATGTACCCCAGCCCAAGTACCGCGGCAGAGGTGCTCATGGCAAAGACCCCCTTGATCTTGTTCGTGAAGAAATCCATTCCTTTCAGCGACGCGGTGGTGAAGGTATCGGTCCAGGCGTGATAGGAAAGGGCCAAGTAATCGAGGACGATGCCGATGCCCAGAGCGTACAGAAGGGTCTTGGCCTGGTTGCCTCCCCGCTCGCCGGTGACCAGGATTTCCGTCGTGGCCGTCGCCTCGGGGAAGGGTAGCTTGCCGTGCATCTCGTGGGTGAAGTACCGCCGGAAGGGGATCAGGAAGAGCACGCCCAGCACCGCTCCCAGGAAGGGCACGATGAAGATCTGAAAGAAGCCGCCCTTCAGGCCCAGGATGTAGATGGCCGGCATGGTGAACACCGAACCGCCCACCACGATGCCCGAGGTGGCCCCGATGGCGAGGATGTTCACGTTCTCGATCATGATGGTCTTGCGCGCTAGCATGGCGGAGAAGCCGATGGCGAGGATGGAGATGGGGATGGCCGTCTCGATGCCCTGGCCGAGCTTGAGGGCGATGTAGGCGGCCGCGGCGGAAAAGACGATGGTCATGAAGAGGCCGAATGTGATGGACCGGGCCGTGACCTCCGGGACGCCTGACTCGGCGCTGATGAGGGGCACGTACTCCTCGCCGGGCTTGAGTTCCCGGTAGGCGTTCTCCGGCAGCTGCGTCGAGTTCTTGGTAGGCGGGTCCTGTGCGCTCATGCATCCCCCTTCTCAAAGGTCGGCAAGGAAGGAGCTTACCGTAAAGACGCGGGAGGCTCAAGCCGACCTCGGCGGCCGGCTGTGGTGAATTGTGGGTAGGGGCGAAGAGTAAGGGGCCGAAAGGACGCGAGATGCGAGAAGCAGGGTTTCCTCGATGTCCATTCTGCACCTATCCCTGAGGCCCTGGTCTTCGGACGCGGCGGGCTCTTGTGAGGCCCCGGGGGAAGCGGTATGCTTCGTGGAAGATTCGGGGATCCTGCGTTTGGCGCCTAATCCTGTTTGGAGGCTGGCATGGGAAGGTTCTCTCGGGCCGCCAATCTTTTCTTCTACGGCGTCGCCGCCCTGCTCGTCGTGATCGCCGCGTGCGGGGCCTACTACTTCTATGTTCAAAACCGCGACATCTACAGAGGGCAGGCCGCGGGCTCCCTCGAACAGGCCAGGTCTCGGGCTGTCCGCCTGGGCCGGCGCGAGCTGAGCCCCTCCCAGGCCCAGGAACTGAAAGAGGCCAGAGACCATCTGCACGCGGCCGCGGCGGCGAGCGAAAAGCGGGCCTACCGCCAGGCCTTTGATGAGGCGAACGCGGCGCTGGAACAGCTGAGGGGCATCCAGGATGGGTTGGAGGCGCCCAGAGAAAACGCCCGCTGTCTGGCCGTCGCAGGGGCTGTCAGAATATTGGCCAAGGACGGGACGGACCGGGGTGAGCTCGAAGAGGGCGCCTACCTGACCTCGGGCGACGTGATCGAGGCGGCAGCGTCGGGCGAGGCCATGGTGCGCTTCCCCAACAGGGAGGATCTGACGCTCCTCGCCGGGTCGAAGGTCAGGCTGGACACCTGGACCGCCGGTACCACTGAGTCCGGCGTGGAGGTGCGAATTGAGAGAGGGTCCGTTCTCTTTCGAACGCCGGCTCTGGTTCCGGCCGACGGCGCGGGCCTCATCCTTCTGCCTCGGGGCAGCGTCCGCTCGGCCCCAGGCGCCGTGTCTCGAATCGGAGTGTCGGCCGGCGAAGGGTTCCTGGTGGAGGCGAGGCGCGGAGTGATCCAGGTGGAAGCGGCGGAAGGCAAGGAGACGCTGGATGCTCGGAGCGGAGCCCTCGCGGTGGAGGGCGGCTCCAACGGGATGACGCGTCCGCGCGCCTTGGAGACCCCACCCCTCATGGGCCTTCCCGTGGATGGCGCGGTCCTCCGATCGCACGGAGGCAGATCCGGTGAGGTCACCCTCGAGTGGCAGAACCTCCTCGGGGCTTCGGTGAACCTTCAGGTCGCCCGGGACCCGCTCTTTCGCAGAGGAGTGCTCGTGGACCGCTCCGTCACCGGCGGTTCGTTCACCTCTCCGGCGCTGCCCGAGGGTATGTACTATTGGCGAGTGCGGGCGCAGGGTGGCGGCTCGCCCTCCTTCTGGAGCCAGCCACGGCGATTCCGCGTACTGCGCGCTGCCGAGGGCGCTGCTCCTCCGGACTGGAACCTCACGGTGGACGCGACGCCGGTCGGAGATGGCGTCCTCATTCGTGGGAAGGTGAACCCTCCCGTCTTCGTGACCGTGAATGACGTGGAGGTGAACGTGGGACAGGACGGCAGTTTTTCGGGTGTGTTCACCTTCACCGATGCGAAGGACAGGACCGTCACCGTCACGGCCTTCGACGGGCAGGGCCACGAGAAGACCTGGACAAGGACCTTCTGACGCTCCGCGTGGCCCGCTTGGCGCTCGCGGCACAATGGGCTAGGATAGTCCCCTGACTCCACGGGAGGGGCGCCATGAGCCGCAGAGATGGCACGGCCCCCGCCGACGGGCGCGGCTGTGTTCAAATTCGCTATCTGGATGGCCGACGCTTCCGCCGCGCGGTCCTAGCCGGCATCGAGTGGTTGCACCAGCAGCGAGAGCACCTCAATGAGATCAACGTCTATCCCGTTCCCGATGCGGACACGGGGACCAACATGTCACTCACCATGCGCTCGGCGGCCGAGGGGCTGAAGCAGCAACTCGACAGGGCCATCGACCTGACGAGCCGGGACATGGCCGACCACGCCATACTCGGTTCGCAGGGGAATTCCGGCGCCATCCTTGCACAATTCCTCAAGGGGCTTTCCGACGGCTTGAAGGGCAAGGCGCGCATCACCACCATGGAGTTCGCCCAGGCGGCCGAGCGGGCCAAGCGCTCCGCATACGCCGCCCTGGCGAGGCCTCGGGAGGGGACCATCCTGACGGTGATCAAGGACTGGTGCGACCACATCGAGTCCCGCTGGAGGGAGTCGGAAGACTTCGTCGAGCTGCTGAAGGGCGCCCTGGCGAAGGCCAGGGAATCGCTGAAGAGAACTCCTGACCAGCTCCAGGTGCTCAAGGACCACGGCGTCGTGGATGCGGGTGCGGCGGGCTTCATCAACCTGCTGGAAGGGATCACCGAATACGTCGAGACGGGCAACATTCGGGCCTCGGCCGTCCTGGTGGTGCCGGGCGACGGCGAGACGCCCGTTTCCCATGTGCGCCTGCCTTACGGCGGGGGACCTGAGCTCCTGACCTATCGCTACTGCACGGAGTGCGTGGTGCGGACCCCCGTTCCCGTCCAGCGCTCGCTGCTCGAATCCGAGCTCGAATCCCTCGGCGACTCGCTCGTGGTGGTCATGGGCGACAGCGTCGTGAAGATTCATCTTCACACCAACGAGCCCAGCCGGCTCTACGAGGTGGCCGGCCGCTTCGGCGCCATCCTCCGCAGGAAGTGCGACGACATGCAGGCTCAGCACGTCCAGGCCGTCTCCGCCCCCAGAGCCGTGGCGGTGGTGACGGACTCGGCCTGCGACCTGCCGCCGGACCTCCTCGCCAGGGAGCCGATCACCGTGGTCCCGCTCAAGGTAATCTTCGGGGACGAGGTTTTCCTGGACAGGATCGAGCTGAGTCCCTCAGGGTTCCTCGACCGCTGTAGGACCTCGTCCCAACACCCCAAGACCAGCCAGCCAGCCGTGAGCGATTTCTTGCGGGGGTACGAACTGGCCGCGCGCCACGGCCGGGAGATCGTGGTGGTCTGTCTCTCCGGGGCCGTCAGCGGGACCTTCGAGGCGGCCCGGACGGCCGCTGTGCAGTTCAAGGGCGCAGCGGTCCACGTGGTGGACAGCCGGTCCGTCTCCGTGGCGGAAGGTCTGCTCGTGAGGGAAGCCTTTGACATGGCCGAGGCCGGCGAGAGCGGAACGGCCATCGCGGAGAAGCTCGAGGAGTTGAAGACGCGCGTCCGCCTCTTCATATCGCTCAGGAATCTGGACTTCGCGCACCGCGGCGGCCGCGTGAGCGCGGGGAAGAACCTCCTGGCCAAGATGTTGGGCATCAAACCGGTGGTCTCCTTCAACGCCGAAGGCAGGAGCTTTTCCGCAGGCGCGGCCTTCGGCAACCGTCGAGTCGAAGCGAAGGTGGTGGCCCTCGCCCGCGCGGAGTGGAGCAGGTACAAGCGGTTCCGGGTGGCCGTCGCCCACATGGACGCTCCCGAGGTGGCGCGCTACTACGCCGAGCGCATCAGCGCTCTGGCCGGAGTCGCCGACGTGCCGGTGGTGGAGGCAACGCCGGTCCTCGGCGCGCACTCGGGGCCGGGTGCGGCGGCCATCGCCGTCCTGGGGCTCGCTTGAACGGATCGCTCCTGCCGCTCCTGCCGGCGATCCTCCTCTCCTACTTGGCCGGCTCCTTCCCCACGAGCATCCTGGTGTCCCGCTTGGTGAAGGGCATCGACATCCGCCAGCACGGGAGCGGCAACGCGGGCGGCACCAACGTGCTGCGCGTGGTGGGCTGGAAGGCGGCCCTCTTCGTGGCGCTGGTGGATGTGGGCAAGGGCTGGCTAGCTGCGGCGGTGATCTCGCGCCTCTCCTTCGGCGGTGCGTCTCCCGCGCCGGTGACGGCCATGACGATCGCCGGCACGGCCTCCGTCGTGGGGCACATCTATCCCGTCTTCGCCGGATTCCGGGGCGGCAAGGGCGTGGGGACCACCGCGGGCATGATGATCGCAATCCATCCGCTCGTGCTGGCCGCCTGCGCACCCATATTTTTCGTCACCGTCCTCGCGACACGGATGGTCTCCCTGGGGTCGGTGCTCGCGGCCGCCTCCTTCCCACTGCTGCTCTGGGCCATGAGCGGGACGAGCTGGGTGAGGGAGAATCCGTGGCCATTTTGGATCGTTGCCGGTCTCGCGCTGCTCATCGTGGTGAAGCATCGGAGCAACATCCTTCGCATCCTGGCCGGTACCGAGAACCGGCTGGGCCGCCGACCCTCCGCCAGCTAAGTGCCTATCTGCGGGCATTCCAGAGATGAATCGCAGATCTGTTTCACCGGTTTCATCCACCATCTATTGTGCTGCACAATCATTCAACACAACCTCTTGACTCGGGAAAAGATTGGGCTTATATTATGGCAAGCACCAGGTATGGTACATCCTGGACGGTGTCGGGCAAGTGGTGGTGGTTCTTGTATAAGGAGGACGTAATGGTGGAGAAAGCCAAGACCAAGACGGCGACCCCCAAGCCTGCGGCCAAGAAGCCCGCGGCGAAGAAACCCGCTGTGAAGAAGGCTGCGGCCAAGAAGCCCGCGGCCAAGAAGGTCACCAAGGCCGCGGCGAAACCGGCCGCCAAGAAGACCGCCGTCAAGAAGACGACCACCAAGGCGGCCCCGAAGAAGACGGCAAGCAAGGCCGCCGCCAAGAAGACCACCGTGAAGAAGGCCGTGGCCAAGAAGCCCGCCGCCAAGAAGTAATCGGCAGGCCCATTGTGGTGGCCCGTCGCCTCACGGCGGGCCACCTCCGTCTCTTGAAAAAAGGCGGCCCCGAGCGGGCCGTTTTTTTTCGTGGCGTGCGGACCGCTCCGCGATGGAGGACGAAAGTTGGTGGATGGTCGCCGCGAGTCCGCGCATCGTGCCGATCCCATTTCCCACTCCTTCGCGTCTCGATCTCCTCTTGCTCTTGGCTTGCTTCTTTCGATTGGCCGCCTGCGCTTTCCCGATCCCCTTGTGTCTTGCTGGCTTGTGGACCATCTTGTCTCTGCTTCGCAGGCTTGCGGGATGACCACGCGGGCCGGCACAGGTGACGCATGCTGGATCATCCACCTCAGCCTCCGCCCTCTCGGCCCGGATGCTATATTTTTCGAGACGCGAAGAAGCGCCCGCTCTATGTAGGCAAAGCCAAGAATCTCCGGGCACGAGTATCCAGCTACTTCCAATCCGAGGTGCCTCTCAAGATCCGCCGCCTGAGGCAGCACGCGGTGGACCTCGAGTTCATCGTCACGGCGAGCGAGTGGGAGGCCTTTCTCCTCGAGAACAACCTCATCAAGCAGTTCAAGCCCCGCTACAACACGCTCCTCAAGGACGATAAGACCTATCCCTACGTCAAGCTGACGGTGAAGGACCGTTACCCCAAGGCCCTCTTCACGCGCCGGCCCGAGAAGGACGGCGCGCTCTACTACGGACCCTTCGTGCCCGGCTGGCAGGCCAAGAAGAATCTGCGGATCCTCCAGGAGCACTTCCGCGTGGTCACCTGCAAGGACCCGCTCGACGGTTCCCGGCTCCGCCCCTGCCTCTACTACGAGATGGGACAGTGCTATGCCCCCTGCATCAAAGGGAGGGTACCGCCCGACCAATACGCTGCCGTAGTGGAAGAGGCCAGGCTCTTTTTGGAGGGGCGGACCGCCGACCTGCGCGAGGAGTTGCACGGCCGCATGCTGGCCGCTGCGCAGCGTCAGGACTATGAGCAGGCCGCGCACTATCGGGACCTCGAGCGGGCCGCGGAATTCCTGGGCGGGCGCCAAGCGGTGGCCAGACCCGGCGAGGGACACTGGGAGTACTTCGCCCTCTACGGAGGAGGCGAGGCCTGGGTGATCCACGGCTTCGTCGTGGTGGACGGCAAGGTGGTGGACCGGCGCCGCTGGCGTTTCGAGCAGGTGGAGCTTTCGGGCGAGGATCTGCTGGCTGCCATGCTCACCCGCCTCTACGGCAACGCGTCGGTGCTGCCGGACGGGGTCGTGGTCTCCCACGAATTTCAGGATCTGCCCCTGCTCGAGCGGTTCCTCTCCGAACGCAAAGGGAGGAAGGTCCGGGTGCTCATGCCCCAGCGGGGCGAGAGGGCGGCGCTCATAGCCACGCTCGTGGAGAACGCGAGGCTGGAATTCGACGCCCACGTGGACCCCGCCACCGTCCTTGACCCCATCATGGAAAGCCTGGGCCTGGAGGGACCGCCGAGGCGCATCGAGTGCTTCGACATCTCCCACAGCCACGGCGAGGCGACGGTGGCTTCCTGCGTCGTGTGGGAGGAGGGAAGGATGCAGAAGTCCGATTACCGCCACTTCAACATCAAGTCGGTGGAGGGGATCGACGATTTCGCCTCCATGGCCGAGGTGGTCGGGCGCCGCTACATGCGACTCCTGGAGGAGAGCGGCGAGCTTCCGGACCTGGTGCTCATCGACGGCGGCCCCGGCCAGGTCAACGCGGCCCACGCGGCGCTGGTCCGGCTTCTGCCGGACCCCCCGCCCATGGCGGGACTGGCCAAGCGCGAGGAGTGGCTCTTCCGTCCCCACGACCCGGCCCCCGTCGTCCTTCCCAAGGAGTCGCCCGCGCTCCACCTCCTGCAGCAGATCCGGGACGAGGCCCACCGATTTGCCGTCGCCGCGCATCGCCGCCGCCGATCGAAGGCGCGGATAGCCTCGCCGCTACTCGCCGTTTCGGGGATCGGCCCCATCACCGCGAAGAAGCTGCTGAGGGCCTTCCTCACCACGGCCGCCGTCAGGGAGGCGACCGAGGAGCAGCTCGTCCGGGCGGTGGGGAAGGCCGCGGCGCGCAGGGTCATGACGTGGGCGAAGCGGGAGGCCGAGGAGAAAGAACGCGCGGTGGAGGGAGAATGACCGCCCTGCACGATGGCGCGGGAGGCGTCGGGCCGGAGGTGCCTCGGAAGGCCTGCCCTGTCTGCGGCACGGCCTCGCCGGTCTTCGAGCTGACGTGCCCGGTGTGCGGCTACTCGCAGTTTCCCCAATTGGCCAGAGGCGGCCCGCGCCATCCCGCGCGCAAGCTGTGGATCGCCCTCGCCGTGGCCATTGCGGGGCTTCTGCTCTCCTTCTGCGTTCTCTACCTGGCCGTGCTCTCCGTCCGGCGGTGATCCCCTGGAGAAGCGTCCGCCACGATCCTCCTCCCTCCCGCCGAGGCGGTGCATCCTTTACAATGGGCCACGAAAGGCTGCGAGAATGCGGGCATTGTTGGCCAGGCTCAAGGCACGCACGGTGAAGCTGAACTACGGACGCGAGGTGATCGCGGGCATGGCTCGCCGCCACGCGCAGGACACCGTCGAGGGAGAGCTGAACATTTTGGACGTCGGCCTCGGAACGGGAGCCGATCTCCTGAACGTGGCGAAGTCCCTGGACCATCGCCGCACGAGGCTCTTCGGCCTGGAGAGCCATCCACCCTACGTGGAAGCGGCGAGGGCCTTGGGCGTGGACGTGCGTCAGGCGGACGTGGAACGCAGCGCCTTTCCCTTCGAAACGGCCTCCCTGGACGTGGTCCTGGCGAACCAGATGATGGAGCATACCAAGGAGATCTTCTGGATCGCCTCGGAGGTGTCCCGGGTCTTGAAGCCGGGCGGCCTCTTCATCGTTGGAGTTCCCAATCTGGCCTCGCTCCACAGCCGCATCATGCTGGGCCTGGGCATGCAGCCTAGTCCCATCGACGTGCTGGGACCGCACGTGCGCGGCTTCACGAAGCCGGGGTTCCGGCGCTTCATCGAGGCGGACGGCTACTTCCGCGTTGTCGAGGTCGGGGGATCCAACTTCTACCCCTTCCCGAAATCCCTCGCCCAACCGCTCGCCCGCCTGTTGCCGGGCTTTGCCGTGAGCCTCTTCTTCTGCTGTCAGAGGACCGGCAAGGCGGGCCGCTTCCTCGACGTTCTGGAGAGCCGGTTCTTTGAGACCCCCTACTACCGGGGCGATTCGTCTCGCTAATCACGACCAATCGCCGGGGTGACGCCCGGTGGAGCCCGCTCCAGAGCGCGATGGTCCATCCGGCGCCATGGGCCATGGAGAGCGAGATCGGGGGATTCCCCATCCTTTCCAATCCGCGCTCTCGCTGGTTCTTCGTCTCGTCAGCGCTTCGGCATGCCCTTCGGCGTCGCTCTGCGGCGGTCGTGCTTTCTCGGCCGATTGGGCGCGGCGAGGGCCTCGAGCTTGGCCACGCGGTCTTCCAGGACACGCCTTTCCTCGCGCAGCTTCTCCAGGTCGCCCCTGAGCCTGACGATCTCCTCGCCCTTGCTCTTGCCCTCGCGAAGTGTCCTGGCGATGTCGCGGGCGTTCATGCGGATGCGCCCGTCCACCTCGCGCCGACCGATCCTCTCCAGCTCGAGGGCGGCGGCGGACTCGTCGAGGAGTTCGAGGGCCAACATGGCCCCGAACTTGGCGAAGAAGTTGGCGTCGTAAAGGTAGCGTTCCAGTTCCTGGCGCACGTCGAAGCGCTGGGGCTCCCTGCCGCGGGCCATGGCGGCCATGGCCCGCATGGCGGCTATGCGCCCCTGGGGCCGGCCGCCGGGCGCGGCGCAGGCCCTGAACAGAGGCCACGCCCGCTCATCCCTCAGGCGCATCAGCCCCGAGAGCGCCCCCGCCCGGATCACGTCCAGGTGGCTCTCCTTGAGAATGGCTTTTTCCAATGCGTCGAAGGCCAGGGATTGGCGCGTGGCGCCGAGGGCCGCGTTGGCCTCGCCCTCGACGAAGTAGGAGGGATCTTTCCTGGCCAGCGGCAGCAGGACCTTCGCCGCGGTCTCGTCCTGGAACTGGCCCAGGGCCCGAACCACCGCTCGGCGGACCTTGTGGTCCTTGGTTCCCAGCGCCTCGATGAGGAGGTCGCGGGAATGCAGCGAGCCGTTCTCCCCGAGGGCGGCGGCCATCTCCACCCGCGCGCCCCAGAAGGGGTCTCTCTGGAGCGCATTGCCGACGGCCTCCAGCGCTTCGCGGCTCCCCTCCCTGCAGAGGGACTGGGCGGCTTCGACGCGCCCGAACCAGTCGGGATCCTTGACGAGCTGGGTCTTCAGCATCTCCTGGGGCTTCTTGAACGTGAGCTTCTTCAGGATGTGGAAGCCCGGATCGAAACTCGCGAAGGCGGGCTTCTCCTCGAGCCGGAAGCTGAAGAGCTGGTGGGCCTGGCGCACCTCTATCCGCTCCTCGACGGGCCTGCGCCCGTGGAAGCGGACCGTCACGGGCGCACGGAACACGGGCGTCTTCTCGTCCACCTTCTGCTTCTGGTCCACCGTGAGGGTGGCCGTCTTCCGCTTCTCGTCCCAGGCGTAGGCCACCTCGAATTCGGGGAAGCCCGCGCCGAACACCCACTGGTCGAAGAACCACTCCATGTTCTTTCCCGTCACCCGATTGATGACCCCGATGAGGTCCTCGGTCTGCACGTTCCGGCCGGCGAACTCGTGCAGGTAAGCCTGGACGCTCTGCCAGAAGGGCCCGTCGCCGAGCACGTGACGGAGCATGTGGAGGACGAGGCCCCCCTTCTCGTAGATGTGCTGGTCGAAGAGCTCCATGGGGAGCGTGTAGGCCTTCGTGACGATGGGCCTCCTCTCGGAGCGGTCGCGCTCGAAGTAGCTCTGCATCTGCTGGAGCCTGTGGTAGCCGGCGTCCTCCCCGCCGCGCCAGTGCTCGCGGTAGACCACCTCGGAGAAGGTGGCGAAGCCCTCGTTCAGCCAGGCGTGGGACCAGTCCTTGCACGTGACCAGGTCCCCGAACCACTGGTGGGCCAGCTCGTGGCTGACCAGGTCCTGCGGCTCGTAGTCGAGGGAGGCCCGCTCGTCCATGAGGCACCGATCAATGAGCGTTGTGGCGCTGATGTTCTCCATGCCGCCGAAGATGAAATCCTCCACCACCACTTGGCTGTACTTGGGGTAGGGATAGGCGTAGCCGAAGGTCTCGGAGAAGTGCTCGAGCATGTCGGGCGTCAAGGAGAAGGCGCGCCTGGCCTGTTTCTCTTTCCCCGGCTTGACGAAGTACTGGACGGGCGTCCCGCGCCAGGTGTCCTCGATCTTGGCGAACTCACCGCAGGCGATGGAGATGAGGTAGCTGACGTGAGGCACCTCCATGCGGTGGTGCCAGGTCTTGGTCCTTCTTCGGCGGTCGCTCGCCACGCCCACCAGGGCTCCGTTACCCACGACGGTCCAGGTCTCGGGCACCGTCACGAGGGTCTCGGAGGTGGCCTTCTCGTTGGGGTAGTCGAAGCAGGGGAACCAGTGGCGGCTGTCCTCGTCCTGCCCCTGGCTCCAGACCTGAACCGCCGTTTCCGGGTAGGCCTCGGAGGGACCCGTGAAATACAAGCCCGAGCGGGGGGTACCGTGGTAGCGCACGGAGACTTCGACGGGGTGGCCGGCCTTCAGCGGCTTCGGAAAGGCAATCCTGAGTTTCTCCCCATCGCAGTCGAAGGGAAGCGCCCTGCCCTTGCCGTCGGTCACTCCCCCCACCGTGAGCTCCACGCAGTCGAGCACGAGGTGATCGAGACCGTCGCTGAGGGGGGAGATGGTGTGGGTCGCGGTGCCGTGCACGGCCTTGCCAGCCAGATCGAAGGACACATCGAGCTTGATGTGCAGTACGTCCACGAGCTTGTCGGGGGCGTAACTCCTGCCCTCCGGGGGTGGCGTGGCGCCGGCCTTCAGCCTGGCGCTCTCGGATTCGCCGGTGTACCGGCCGATGAACCAGGTCCCTTTCCTGAGAATGGTCACGTCGTCCTCCTAGTGTTGTGTCCCAGTATTGTGTTTACCATGGCTTTTTCCTGGGACACAACACTTCCCAAGGGGCTCCGCCCCTAGGGCGCCCGCCTGCGGCGGGCTGTTACCCCGAAGGAGCGGGAAGGCTTCCTCCCCGCACCCCTCCGTGTGCTGTCTCTCACATGCTTCAATGGTCAACCTAATTTAGAGACAGCACACTAGCGATTGGCGGTGGAGCCTTTCGCCGTCAGGCCCCGCCGAACGAACTCGCGATCGGGTCCGTCAAGGGCCCGTCAGCCAGGAGGCCGTGGCCTCGTTCCCGAAAGGATCGACGGCCTGGACCGCGATCCAGTGCTGGCCCGAAGCGGGATAGGTCACGACGTAGCTCCTCGACCGGCCTCCCTCTTCCCCTGCGACGGCTTCGAGCGTCTGCCAGGGCTGCCCGTCCACGCTGGCGCGGACGGCTTGCACGGCGGTGTTGTCTGTCGCCTGCACCGCCAGCTTGCCTGCCCCCTCCGGCTTGAGCCCGACGGAAGGCGGCGTGTTGTCCACCCGGAAGTCCGGAAGCTCCAGGACGGTGCTCAGCCCCTGCCCCTCTGGATTTGATGGGGCGTCGTCGGCCGTCAGCCGGATTCGGTACAGCCCGTCGGGAAGGCCGCGGGCGTCGAAGTCGTAGAAGGCGTCTTTCACGTGACGGGCCAGCGTGTACCAGGAGGCCCCGCCTTCGGGCCGGAACTCCACCTTCATCTCCACCTCGTCCCCGTCGGGATCCTCCACCTTCCAGGTAATCATCCGGAAGCCCTGAAGGAAGTACTTCTGCGGAGGGGTGTCCTGGCCGGGCGCGAGGGCGAGGCTGGGAAAGATCCTGTCCTTGTCGTGGATCTCGCGCACCAGCCGGTCCCCGAGCTGGCTCGGGGAGCGTACGAAGATCTCGCCGGGCGGGTTGACTTGGGCGGAGACAAAGACCGGCGCACGGTTGGCGTTGCGGTAGGCCAGGGAGACCCCTCGCAGCGTGCTGCCTGCCGCCAGCTCGATCTTCCACTGGGCGTAGCGAGCCAGCGGAAGCGAGCCGGAGCGCTCCGAGGAAACCCAGGCACTCCAGAAGGGCCCGGGTTTGGGAGTGTTCCCCCCGCGCACCTGCAACTGGGCGCCGGAACCCATGAGCGAAACAACACCGAAGTGGGAGAGGCCGCCCAGGTCGGCTACGGGTGAGGCGTACCTCTCGCCCGTACCGGTCGACGGCCTCAGGAAGGCGTTGGGATTCCCCGTCAGCACGACGGGCGGGCCCTCGCCCCCGGCCAAGGCCGTCACCTGGGCATCCTCCCAGTGCGCGAGCAGTGCGACATCCTGCCCGTCGGTCACCATCAGGCGGCCGTCCGCCAGCCCCATAAACCCCTCGCTTCCGGAGGAGGCGGCGCAGAGAATGGGGGTCTGGAAGCGCTCCACGGGCGTGGGAGGCTTGCCCTCCGACAACACGTACACGGTGGAGTTTCCGGAAGGCTTGGCGGCGCCCGCCTTCTCGCTGCCCACTGCGGGCTGCCCCGCCTTGTCGTTGGCGCCTACGAACAGGTCGCCGCCGCGGACGACCATGGCGGCCACCTCCTCCTGGTCCAGGCCGAAGGCCAGGTAGGCCTTGTCGCCCTCGATGCGGAAGAGCGAGGCCGGTCCGCTCGTGCCCGCCCAGATGGCGCCCTTCCACGGAACCAGGCACCGCACGTGGTCCGCCGAGGCGTCGAGCACGAGTTGCGGCTCGCCATTTTCTGGGATCCTGAAGACCCGGCCCGGTTTCCCCGTGGCGGCGAGGATGCCTCCGGGCTGGGACAGGAGCGCCCATACGTACTCGGCCTTCAGGGCGGCCACCTGGGTGCTCTTCCCCGTGGCCGGGTCGAACCGGTAGATCTTCGCCGGTGTGGAGGTCGCGACCAAGAGGTCGCCTCCGGGCAGGAGCGCGAGGGCCGTGACGAGCGGCTCGTCAAAGTGGTGGGCCACGGTCGGGCCCTTGCCTCCGGCGTCCACCCGCAGCAGGTCGCCGCTCGGGGCGGTGCCGACCCAGAGCGTTCCCCCCGCGCGAACGGCGCAGAGGGGCAGTCCGGGCAGGTCCACCGAGGGCCCGAAGGCCGGTCCCGGGGCGAAGCTGCCGCTCGGGCTCACGCGCACGCCGTCGGGGTATCCCTGCCAGAGATCCTGGGCCGAGGAGAGCAGGATCTTGGTTTGGGTGGCGCCGGCGCCGGCGGCGGCGAACAGGAAGAGCGCCGTCAGCACGATCCACGGAATGGCTTTCTTACCTGGCTTCATCGCCGGTCTCCTTCACGGTGAAGGTGAGCTCCACCATCCCATCGGGAACCGAGTCTGCGGGCACGGCATCCTCCCAGAGCAGGCTCGCGGCCTCGGGAGGGGAGGCGTTCGCGGTGGGTTGCGTGGAGAGCAGTGCGGCCATCGAGGGCGGGAGCCCGCCCACCCGCCTGTCCTGGAGCAGCAGCCCCGGTTCGCGCGCCGCCAGGGCCACCCGCAGGTACTGGTCGGAGGGAAGATCCGCGAGCCTCTTGAGGAGGTCCGTCGCGGAATGGGGCACCTCGGCGAGGGCGCCGGCCATCTTCTGCTCCACGGCGAAGGAGCCGCCCACCCAGAGGGTGACGGGTCCTGCCGGAAGTCCGCCGGTGGGAATCGGAAGCCGGATCACCCGGCTGGGTTTCTGAAAGGGCTGCAGCCGGACCGACAGGCCGAGGGGTTCGCCCGCCGCCACCACGTCCCGGTCCAGCCAGGCGGTCTCTACGGTGGCTGAGCGGTTGTCGGCCATCCTCTCCAGGGTCATGCGGATTCCCTTCAGGTGGACCTCGCCGTAAGGGTTGCCGCTGAGCAGGCCCAGGAGTGCGGAGAGGTAGTTGAAGGCATCCAACGAGTAGGTGGGCCCCGCGAAGGCCTGGTCCTTGAGCCGTATGGACCGGCCGTCCGAAAGGTCCAGGGTTAGGCCGCTCACGAGGATGGTCCGGACGCCGGCTTGGCCCTCTGCGGAGTTCCACAGCGAATTCAGGGCGCCCGTGAGGAGCGCCGGAGTGAGGAGGGGGTGGCGCATCAGCTCGAAGTGGTAGTGCCGATCATCTCCGCCGGGCCCCTGGATGGTAACTTCGACGGGCAGGGTGTCGGCTCTCCCTCCGAACCGGCCGAAGATGCCGGTCTTCCTGTCCTGGGTCACCACCCCGACGGGCCCGAGGGGAGTGGACAG
Organism: Acidobacteriota bacterium; assembly: GCA_049591295.1. Classification (GTDB taxonomy): domain Bacteria; phylum Acidobacteriota; class UBA4820; order UBA4820; family DSQY01; genus DTPS01. The sequence goes on along the minus strand of JBAWEQ010000089.1, from coordinate 9,219 downwards.
CTTGAAGCCGGCCTGGAGGCTCGGCACGGGGGTGACCACCCGGGCCGCCACCACCGGCATCTCGACGTTGCCCAGGTTGAGGAAGGGGTGGCCAAAGGCCAGAAACTCATCTCCCTTCACCCACGAGACGGTGCCGTAGGCGGCGTACTGGACGTCGCCGGATACGAGCTGAACGGCGATCATGCCTCCGGGCCCGGGCGGTTGGGCGGGGACGGGCGGCGTCTTCCCATCTCCGCCCGTGCTGAAGCCCCCGCGGGCCGCCACGGACCAGGCGAACCCCCGATCCTGAAGCTGGTTGAGGAGCCGGCGCGGATAACCCCCGGCGGCCAGCGGCTCCGCGGCGCCTCCGCCCTGCGCGCCTCCGAGAGCGGCCAGGTAGCTCGAGAGCGATTCCATCGGGCCGGCCCCCTCACGAGCGGTCGCTTCCTGGGCCATGGTCTTCACTTCCAGCAGGTCCTGGGCGGGCGTGACGCCGCAGAGGGGCTCCTTGGAGAAGGGCCACGCGTAGGCCACGGCGCCCAGGAATTTCCCTTTGACGTACACGGGGCTGCCGCTCATGGCGGCCAGGACGCCGGTCTTGGTCAGGTCGTCTCCGTCCAGGCGGCAGACGATCATGCGCGTCATGGCCGCACCCTGGTCCACCGTCCCGAGGACCTGGACCCGGAAGGGGGAGACCGTCTCCCCGTGGAAGACTGTGAAGCCCGTACCCTCGAGGCCGGCGTGGACCTCCGAGAAGGGGAAGGCGGGCGCGTCACGGGGCGGGGACTGGGCCAGAAGTGGAAGCGAGAGGAGCAGGGGAAGCAGAAACCGGATGCGGGCGAATAGTCTCAACTCCATTCAACCTCCAAAACGCGCACATGATAACATGGACAAGAATGGGAGGCCCGGGGGGTGTGAGGAGCGGTGCGGGTCGGGGCACGCGAGAGGGGAGAAGCGGGAGTTGGCGATCAGGGGCACTCCGCCATCCTTCGGGGGCATTCCTCCCAAGCCTTGACACTGGAAGCCTTTTATCGTAAACTCAACAATTGCGCGGCCGTATGGCCCGCCCAGGCGTTCGAGTTGAGGAGAGTTCAGATGAGCACGTATTTCCCAAAGAGTGGGGAGATTCCGCGGAACTGGTTTTTGGTGGATGCCGACGGAAAGACCCTGGGCAGGCTGGCGACCGAGGTGGCCCGCGTCCTCATGGGCAAGCACAAGACCTGCTATACGCCCCACGTCCAGACGGGCGACTTCGTCGTGGTGGTCAATGCCGAAAAGGTGCGGCTCACGGGAACAAAATGGACCGACAAGATCTACCGGCACCACTCGATGTACCCCGGAGGCCTGAAGGAGACGGCGGCCAGAGACCTCGTGGCCAAGCAGCCCACCCGCCTCATCGAGAAGGCCGTGAGGGGCATGCTGCCCAAGAACCGAATCGGGGATCGCCTGATACGGAAGATGAAAGTCTACGCCGGGGATCACCACCCCCATCAGGCCCAGAAGCCTGAGCCCTTCCCAGTGAAATTGAGCTGAATGCAGGAGTCTGAGGCATGAGCGTGATCCAATACCAGGGAACCGGAAGGCGCAAGACCTCCGTGGCTCGCGTCTACCTGCGGCCGGGGAAGGGCACCATTTCGGTGAACAAGCGGGAGTTCGAGAACTACTTTCCGAACCCCCTCCACCGGATGCTCATCCAGAGCCCGCTGGTCATGACCAGCACGCTGGACAAGTTCGACATCTTCGTGAACGTTCAGGGCGGCGGGTCCTCGGGGCAGGCGGGTGCGGTCCGCCACGGCATCAGCCGTGCCCTCCTGGAGTACAACCAGGAGCTCAGGGGCAAGCTGAAGGCCGCGGGCATGCTGACCCGCGACGCGCGCGAGGTGGAGCGTAAGAAGTACGGCCACCCCAAGGCGCGCAAACGATTCCAGTTCAGCAAACGTTAACCTTCACCGGGAGGGCCCCCGCCGTTGGTGGGCCGTCCCGGCCGTCCTGGATCGCCGAGGGCTGTGGCCCTCCCTCGGTCCGTGGAGGGTCGGGCTCCCGGTTCGAACGCGGTCCCGTCATCCCGCGGACAGGCAAGGGGCGGGCAAGGCGCCCACGGTGGGCCGCCTGGCCATAAGGCTTTCCGCCCCGTCTGCGGCAGCCAGAAGGAGGGTACCTTGGCTAACGTCACCATGAAAGAACTGCTAGAATCCGGCGTCCACTTCGGCCACCTCACCCGGAAGTGGAACCCCAAGATGAAGCGTTACATTTTCGGCCAGCGCAACGGCATCCACATCATCGACCTCCAGCACACCCTGCGAGAGTTCAAGCAGGCCTCCGGTTTCGTGACCGAGGTGGCCGCCCGGGGCGGCAAGGTCCTCTTCGTCGGGACCAAGCGCCAGGCGCAGGAGGCCATCCGCGAAGCCGCGGCCAGGGTCAACATGCCGTGCGTCACGGAGCGCTGGCTGGGCGGTACCCTCACGAACTTCCGCACCATCATGACGCGGGTCCAGCGCCTCAAGGACCTCTCCCGCATGGAGAGCGACTCCGCCTTCGAGAACCTCACCAAGAAGGAGAAGCTCCTCCTCTCCAAGGAGAAGGAGAAGCTGGAGACCATGCTCTCGGGCATCATGGAGATGAGCCGCCTTCCCGCGGCGCTCTTCGTGGTGGACCTGAAGCGGGAGAAGAACTGCATCCGGGAGGCCAGGAAGCTGGGAATCCCCGTGGTGGCCATGGTGGACACCAACTGCGACCCGGACGAGGCCGACTTCCCGATTCCCGCCAACGACGACGCGGTCCGCGCCATCCAGCTCTTCGCCTCGAAGATCGCCGAGTCGGTGGAGGAGGGGAAGGGCATCTACCAGGCTCAGCAGGAGGCCAAGGCCGAGTCCCAGGCCATGGCCGACAAGATCGGCCGCGACACGGGCGAGATTGTGGACGAGGAAGCCGTCCCCGATGCCAAGCGCGGAAAGGCCCACGACAAGAAGGAAACCCCCGATAGGAAAATCCGCCGCGCTCCGTCCCGCAAGGCGGCTCCGCCCCGCCCCGCAGGCGAAGCGAAGGAGTGATCCCCATGGCTATTTCCCCCAAGCTCGTACAGGAACTGAGAGAGAAGACGGGCGTCGGCATGATGGACTGCAAGCGCGCCCTGGAGGAGTCGGGCGGCAATCTCGACGAGGCCGTCAAGGTCCTCCGCAAGAAGGGTGTCGCGACGGCCGAGAAGAAGGCCATGCGGGCCGCCTCGGAGGGCCTCGTGTTCGCCCATGTGGCTGGGAACGCCAAGGTGGGCGTGCTCATCGAGGTGAACTGCGAGACGGACTTCGTCGCCAAGACCGACGACTTCCAATCCCTGGTGGCCGGCCTGGCCCGCCAGGTGGCGGAGGGCGCCCCCTCTTCGCCTGAGGCCTTGCTGGATCAGCCGTTCCACGCGGACACGGCGCAGAAGGTGAAGGACGCCATCGTGGCCAAGGTGGCCAAGCTCGGCGAGAACATCCAGGTGCGCCGGTTCGACCGCTACCAGACCGCGGAAGGGACCGAGGCCGCCTACATCCACCCCGGCAGCAAGATCGGCGTGCTCATGGAGGCCTCCTGCTCGGATGCCGCCATGGCGAAGAGCGAGGAGTACTCCCAGATCGTCAAGGATCTTTGCATGCAGGTGGCCGCGTCGGTGCCGAAGTTCGTGGGGCGCGACCAGGTCACCCCGGAAGTGCTTGCGGGCGAGCGCGAGATCTACCGCGCGCAGGTGCTGGCCCAGGGCAAGCCCGCCAACATCGTGGATAAGATCGTTGAGGGCAAGATGAACAAGTTCTACGAGGAGAGCTGCCTCCTGGAGCAGCCCTTCATCAAGGACCCCACGGTCAGCGTCCAGAAGCATCTTGCCTCCGTGGCCGGCGACAAGATACGGGTGAGGCGCTTCACGCGTTACGTGCTCGGGGAGGGGCTCAAGCCCTCCGGGTGCGACGCCCCCTAACCGGGACAGTCGAAGGGCGGCCGCGGGCCGCCCTTTTGTTTTGCCTGGCGTCCCTGTAAGATGACGAGGAGGTCGATGACCATGGCGGGAGCCGTCTACAAGCGGATACTCCTGAAAATCTCCGGCGAGGCCCTGATGGGCTCGGTGCCCTACGGCATCAACCCCGATGCCGTCTCCACCGTGGCCTCCGAGATCCAGGAGATCCACGGCATGGGGGTCAGCGTGGCCCTCGTGGTGGGAGGCGGGAACATCTTTCGCGGGATCCAGGCGCAGGAGCAGGGGCTGGATCGCGTGACGGCCGACTCCATGGGCATGCTCGCCACGGTCATCAACGGGCTTGCCCTGCAGGATGCCCTGGAACAGAGGGGCGTGAGCACGCGTCTCATGACGGCCATCGCCATGCACGCGCTGGCCGAGCCCTACATCCGGCGCCGCGCGATCCGGCACCTCGAGAAGGGCAGGGTCGTGATCTTCGCCGCCGGCACGGGAAGCCCCTACTTCACCACCGACTCCGCCGCCGCGCTGCGGGCCACCGAGATCAAGGCGGAGCTCTTGCTCAAGGCCACCAAGGTGGACGGAGTGTACTCGGCCGATCCCAAGAAGGATCCCTCGGCCCAGCGCTATGAGAGCCTGACCTACCTGAAGGCTCTGGAGATGGGCTTGAAGGTGATGGATGCCACGGCCATCAGCCTCTGCATGGAGAACCGGATTCCGATCAGGGTCTTCGACCTCTTCGAGGAGGGCAACATCCGCAGGATCGTGGAAGGCGCCCCCATCGGCTCCATCGTGCAGTGAGGGAAGGGAGGAGCGGCCGCCGAGCGGCCCGTGGACAGACCAGCGGAGGTGACGCATGCTCAAGGACATCCTCAGGGAAGTGGAAGAGAAGATGAGGTCTTCCGTCGAGGCGACCCAGCACGAGCTGTCGCTCCTTCGGACCGGAAAGGCCAATCTGAGCATTCTGGAGCCCGTGAAGGTGGACTACTACGGGTCCAAAGCGCCGCTCAACCAGGTGGCCACCCTCTCCGTGCCGGAACCCCGCATGATCATGGTTCAGCCCTGGGAGCCGAAACAGATCCCGACCATCGAGCGCGCGATTTTGGAGGCCAACATCGGCCTCAACCCGTCCAGCGACGGCCGCGTGATCCGCATCCCCATCCCGGCCCTCACCGAAGAACGCAGGAAGGACCTCTGCAAGAAGGCCCGCGAGGTGGGCGAGAAGGGGAAGGTGGCCATCCGCCACATCCGCCACGAGGGGAGGGGGCAGGTGGAAAAGGAGGAGAAGGCCAAGGCCATCTCCGAGGACGACCGCGACCAGTCGTTCGAAAAGATCCAGCACCTGCACGATACCCACATCGAGGAGATCAGCCGGTCCGTCACCCGCAAGGAGGCGGACATCATGGAGGTGTGAGGTGCATCCTCCCAGGCGGCTCGGTGTCGCGGTCCTGGCGGGAGGAATGGGAACCCGCCTGGGAGGCGCGGCGCCCAAGCCGCTGACCCCGATCCTCGGACACCCCATGATCCACTACAGCCTCCGCGTGTTCGAGGCGATCCCCGAGGTCTCCTCCGTCGTCGTGGCCATCGCCGAAACCGTCGGCCCGCTCCTGGACCGGGCCCTCCTGCCTTACCCGCGGCGCTGCTACAAGGGGTGGGTTCCGGGAGGCCCGACCCGGCCGGAATCGGCCCTGGCGGCACTCCGGGCCTTGGAGGAGCATGCACCCGAGGTGGTACTCATCCACGACGCGGCCCGCCCCCTCGTGGCGGAGGAGGACGTGCAGGCCCTGCTGGCGGCCCTCCCGGGCCACGACGGAGCGTTTCTGGGCGCGCCCGCCGTGGACACGCTGTGGCAGGTTGAAGGACAGATGGCGCAGGAGGCCGTGGACCGCAGCAGGCTCGTTCGCGCCTACACGCCCCAGGCATTCCCCTTCGCCACGGTCCTGGAGGCCTACAACCGGGGGCTCGCGGAGGGAATCCACGGCACCGACGACGCCTCCTTCGTGCGTCACTGCGGCGGGGATGTGGTTTGGGTGCGGGGCTACTCCTGGAACATCAAGGTGACCTACCCCGAGGACGTGGCTCTGGTGGAATCCATTCTGGAGGGCAAGGGATGCGCGTAGGGCACGGATGGGACCTGCATCGTTTGGTGGCCGGACGGCCCTTCAGGCTCGGGGGACTCACCATTCCCCACAGCCGGGGCTCGCTCGGCCATTCGGATGGGGACGTGCTCCTGCACGCCCTCATGGACGCCCTGCTCGGTGCGGCGGGGTTCGGCGACATAGGGCTCCACTTTCCGGATACGGACCCCCGGTGGAAGGATGCCGACAGCAGCGTCCTGTGCGACCAGGTGCTGGAGAAGGTGAACCGGGCGGGCTTCACCCCGGTGAACGTCGACGTGACCGTGATCGCGCAGGAGCCCAAGCTTTCCCCCTACCGTGATGCCCTCCGAGACAGCGTGGCGCGCCACCTCAACCTCCATCCCAAGTACGTGAACATCAAGGCCAAGACGACGGAGGGACTGGGGGACATCGGCGCGGGCCTGGCGGTGGCCTGCCACGCCGTGGTTCTCCTGGAGGAGATCCCCAAGGAGGGGCCAGGGTTCGGGCCCTGACCGCCCCGCCGCCCTTACTGGGTTGCGGGTCCCCAGCTCCTCACTGTTCCCTGACCCCTCCACGTGGATCATCCGCCGGAGTGGTCCGAGCGCCGGCCTTGTGCATTCGCGCGGCATCGGGCTAGAATGGCTCTGAGCATAGGGGAGGCCATGCTGGAGAGACCCACGCTCATCCTGACCGATGACGATCCAGATGCGTTGCGGCTTCTCTCCAAATTCCTGGAGCACAGGGGCTATCAGCTCCGCCTGGCGCAGAGCGCCAAGGAGACGCTGGAGATCCTGGAGCGCGAGCCGGTTCACCTCGTCCTGACCGATCTCATGATGCCCAACACCAACGGCGTCGAGCTCACCAAGGAAATCAAGCGCCGGAATCCCGAGATCGTCGTCATGATCATCACGGCCTTCGCCTCCATCGAGACGGCGGTGCAGGCCATGAGGGCCGGAGCCTTCGATTACATCAACAAGCCGGTCATCCCCGACGAGCTGAACGTCAAAGTGACCAGGGCGCTGGAGCAGTTCGCCCTTCGGCAGGAGGTGAGCGTCCTCAAGGAGAGGCTCGCCCGCAGCGTCCGCTCGCCGGATCTGATCGGAGAGAGCCCCCAGATGCAGCGCGTCCTCCAGATGGTGGGCCTGGTGGCGCGCAGGGACGTGCCGGTCGTCATGCTCGGGGAGAGCGGCACCGGCAAGGAGCTAGTGGCGCGGGCCATCCACAACCTCAGCCCGCGGAGCTCCCGCCCCTTTGTTCCCATCAACTGCGCCGCGGTACCGGAGACCCTGCTCGAGAGCGAGCTCTTCGGATACCAGAAGGGCGCCTTCACGGGGGCGACGAACTCCCGAAAAGGGCTCTTCGAGGAGGCCCACGGCGGAACCCTCTTCCTGGACGAGATCGCGGATGCCCCCCTCACCATCCAGATGAAACTTCTCAGGGCTTTGCAGGACGGCCAGATCCGCCGGCTGGGCAGCAACCAGGCCGCCACCTTCGATGTGCGCATCCTCGTGGCCACGAACCGGAAGCTCGACCAGGAGGTGGCCGGGGGCCGCTTCAGGGAGGACCTCTACTACCGCCTGAGCGTGGTGACCATCCAGATCCCGCCTCTTCGCGAGAGGAAGGAGGACATCCCGCTCCTGATCGACCACTTCATCCGCAGCCACGCACCGACCATCAACCCGTCGGTGAAGAGTATCACTCCGGAGGCCCAGCACCGGCTCGTGCAGCACGACTGGCCGGGAAACGTGCGCGAGCTGGAGAACACCATCCGCCGGGCCCTCGTGCTGTGCAGGGCGGATGTGATCACACCGGAGGACGTCGTCCACCTTGGGCCGGAGGTCTCCCAGCCCAAGCCCGATGGGCCAACGGATCTGTCCACCGCGCACGCGGAATTCCTTCGCTCCTACTTTCTCGATGCGCTGGAGCGCCGGCGAGGCAACATCCGCCAGGTGGCCACGGACGCAGGGCTGAGCAGGAAGAGCGTGTACGAGCAGCTCAAGAAGCTGGATATCGATCCGAGCCTGTTCAGGGGGCGCGCGTGAGACCGGAAGACGAGCGCCTCTTCTTCGAGCACGACCTGGCCACGCCCCTGACCAATCTTCGGGGGGCCCACTACCTTCTCAAGATGGTGGCCGGCAACGATCCCCGGTCGGCCGACGCCATGGAGGTCCTGTCCCACAGCGTTCGGACCCTTGAGCGCATGCTCGGCTGGTACTGGCGCACGCGGGAGCTTCTCGACGGACGGGAGGCTGGGCCCGTGGAGCCTTGGCCGGCCAGCACGCTGGGAAGGGGGATTCGGGAGCGGCTCGAGGAGGAGAGGCTCCCCCTGGATCCTCCCGATGAGCACCTGGGGAAGGCCCTCCTGGGCGTGCCCCAGGAATCACTCGCCGTAGGGCTCATCGGTGCGGCGATCACGCTGCTGGCTGCCTCCAAAGCCGTTCCGCGGTGGGAGCTGGAGGAGGTGCCGGGGCTCATCGTAAGCCGCTACAGCCTGGAGGGCGAAGCGGACCTCCTGGACGAGGAGCGGCTCTTCCGCAAGGTGTACTGGTCCTCCGCACATCCCATGGAGGCTTGGCTGGATCCGGGCCTTCCTTACCTGGAGGCGCTGCTCAAGCCCTTCGGAGGGAGCCTGGAACTGAGCTGGCGAAGCGGTCTCTGGCGGCTGGAGTGCTTCGTGCCGGAGAGGACGTGAAGCGGGTCCTGATCGTAGAGGATGACGCCCACCTGCGGAGGATGTTCCGCGCCCTCCTGGAAAGCGAGGGCTTCGAGGTGCGGGAGGCTGAGGACGGAAGCGAAGGGCTCGCCTCGGTCCTGAGCGAAGCTCCTGACTGCATCATCACGGACACCATGATGCCCCGCATGGACGGATTGGCCATGCTTCGCCACCTCGCCGCCGCCCGCCCGCTCATTCCGGCGATCATGGTCTCCGCGGCCTTCAACCTACCGGATGACCGGCAGCTGAAGGAGCTGGGAGTGGTGAAGGTGTTCGGGAAGCCCTTCGCCTTCGACCGGCTCGTGGAGGCCGTGCGCCTGGCGGTTCGAGGGTCTTAGGACCCGCGTAGGAATGACTTAACGTTTTCGCATCCCATCTTCGCGCGATCTTGACGCGATTCTCGATCGCAAAATCCTCAACGTAGTCTTCAACTACGCCTGCGGTTTTGCTCCCTCCAATCGCGCCAATCTCACACGAATCTG
>JBAWEQ010000088.1:0-1984 GCA_049591295.1 Acidobacteriota bacterium | reverse complement strand
GGCCATCGGGAGTCTAATCGAGGGACTGTCGCGCCGGCTCAGAGGCGGCCAGATCTCCGAAGAGGACCTTGCCTATGATGCATGACCCATCTGTCATCGCCTCCTTTGCGTCTCGCCTCTCGCGTCTAGCGTCTAGCGTCTCCCGTCTAGCGTCTAGCGTCTCCCGTCTAGCGTCTCGCGCCTCCCGTCTAGCCCCCTTCAAAGGCCTCCTCCCATGACCCGCCCCCTCCTCATCATCGGCCTCGACGGCGCGACGTGGGACCTCATCGGCCCGTGGGCGGAGGCCGGCGAGCTGCCGCTCTTCGCGAAGCTCCGCGCGGAGGGCGCCTGGGGGCCCCTGCGCTCGGTGACGCCGAACCTCACCCCGCCGGGGTGGACCACGGCCTTCACGGGCGTGAACCCCGGCAAGCACGGCATCTTCGACTTCTTCACGCTGGAGGCGGGCTCCACCTCCCCCCGAGTGATCTCCAGCGTCGACCGAAGGGCCCCCGCCCTCTGGGAGATCCTGGGGCACGCGGGGCTCCGCTGCGGCGTCGCGAACGTGCCCTGCACCTACCCGGCGGACAAGGTGCCCGGGTTCTTCATCACCGGCATGGGGACGCCCGGCTTCGTGGGCGCCTGGGCCCACCCGGAGGAGGAGCGCGAGAGGATACGCTCCCGCTTCCCCGACTTCGCCCTCGGCGCCGACCACCGCCTCATCGCCCGAGGCGACCTCACGGGCTTTCTCGACGATCTCTACCGGCTCACCGAGGTGCAGGAGACCCTCCTGTGCGACCTCGTGGCGCGCCATGAGCCCGACGTGCTGGCCTTCGTCTACGACGATCTGGACCGCGTCATGCACTTCTTCTGGCGCTTCATGGACCCATCCCACCCCCGCCACCAGCCGGCGGAGGAGAAGATCGCGAGGGCGATCCTCCGCTACTACCAGCGGATCGAGCAGGGGATCGAGCGGCTGAGGGACGCCATGGGAGCGGAGGCGGACCTCTGCCTCCTCTCCGACCACGGCTTCGGGCCGCTCCACACCGACGTCTACCTGAACCGCGTGCTCGCCGACTGGGGCTGCCTTGCCCCCGCCCTCGTCGCCCGCGAGGCCATCCGGAAGCCGCTCTGGAAGCGGGCCGCCAGGACGCTCGTGCCGCAGGGCGCCCGCACGTGGCTGCGCCGCAACGTGAAGGCCTCGCCCCTCGGTTCGCCCCTCGGTTTCGTGGACTGGAACCGCACGAAGGCCTTCTACGCCAGCGTCTCGGGGCGCAGCGTCTACCTCAACGTGAAGGGCCGCCAGCCCTTCGGCACCGTGGAGCCGGGCGCGGACTACGAGGCCCTGCGGGCCGAGCTGAAGGAGCGCCTCCTCGGCCTTCAGGACCCCGCCACGGGAGAGAAGGTGGCGCGGGCCGTCTTCGCCCGCGAGGAGATCTACCACGGCCCGTACGTCGGGGAGGCGCCCGACCTGCTCATCCAGGAGGACGGCCGCTACGCCTACCGCGTGGACTGGAGCGAGGCGCGCTTCGCTCCCGCCTCCCAATACGGCACCGACAAGTCCGGCTCCCATAGGCAGGACGGCGTCCTGCTCCTCCACGGCCCCAGCTTCAAGGCCGCGCGGGTGCAAAATGCCCAATTACAAGACCTGACCCCCACCCTGCTGGCCGCGCTGGGGCTGCCGGTGGGCGAGGAGATGGACGGACGCGTCCTCGCCGAAGCCTTCCTCGCGCCCCCCTCCACCGGCACCGCCTCCTACGCCGGCCTGCGCGGCGGCTCGGGCGCCTCGGCCCTCAACGAGGGCGAAGAGGCCCAGCTCGCCGAGAAGCTCAAGGGGCTGGGGTATATGTAGCTGCGAAGGAGGCCGATGGGGGGCGAGACGCGAGACGGGAGACGCTAGACGGGAGACGCTAGACGGGAGGGAAAGTGGAGTGAAGAGAGCGCACGAGAGGTTGAGAGTATGGCAGCGGAGCCGGGAGCTTGTCTTGCGCCTCTATGAGGTGACGGG
>JBAWEQ010000087.1:0-8289 GCA_049591295.1 Acidobacteriota bacterium | reverse complement strand
GGCCATCGGGAGTCTAATCGAGGGACTGTCGCGCCGGCTCAGAGGCGGCCAGATCTCCGAAGAGGACCTTGCCTATGATGCATGACCCATCTGTCATCGCCTCCTTTGCGTCTCGCCTCTCGCGTCTCGCGTCTAGCGTCTCGCGCCTAGCGTCTAGCGTCTCCCGTCTAGCGTCTCGCGCCTCCCGTCGCGCGCCCTTCGAAGGCACTCTCCCATGACCGCCCGCGTCCTCGTGATCGGCTTCGACGGCGCGACGTGGGACCTGCTCGACGTGCTGGTGCGGGCGGGGAAGATGCCGAACCTGGCCTCGCTGATGGCGCGCTCCGTCCACGCGCCCATGCGCTCGGCGCACCCGCCGGTGACGGCGCCGGCGTGGGTCTCTGTCGCCACGGGCGTGAACCCGGGCCGCCACGGCTGCTTCGACTTCAACACGCCCGAGGGCAGCCTGTGCACGCTCCGGCCGCTCCAGGCCTGGGACATCGCCGAGAAGACCTTCTACGAGGTGCTCACGGAGCGCGGGCGCAAGACCGTACTCGTGAACCTCCCCGTGACCTATCCGCCGCTGACGCAGCAGCCCACGCTCACCTCCCTCCTCACGCAGGGGGACAACGCCGTCTTCCCCGAGAGCCTGAGGGAGAAATACCCCCTCCTGTCGGGCTACCGCGTCTTCCCCGACACCCGCCTGCGGGCGCGCGGAGAGGTCGAGGGGTACCTGAAGGACATCCGGCACGTGGAGGTGGCCCGCTTCGACGCCGTGCGCACCCTCTGGGACGAACCCTGGGACTGCTTCTTCGTGGTCTTCTCGGGGACCGACTGGGTGAGCCACGAGGCCTTTCCGGACCTCGTGGAGGGGCGCTTCGAGCGCTGCCAGGAGGCCCTCGGCATGTTCGAGGACGCCGACCGCTACCTCGGCTGGATGGCCGAGAGGCTGGGCCCCGGCGACCACCTCCTCATGGTCAGCGACCACGGCTTCACGACCGCGAAGGGCATCTTCTACCTCAACGAGTGGCTCCAGCAGCGGGGCTTCCTCGTCCCCGACTACGCCCGGCCCGCCTTCCCGCCGAGTCACCGGATGGAGGAGGAGGCCCTCAGAGCCATGGGCGGGCCGTCGCGCAAGCTGCCGCCCTGGGTCCTTCGCGCCGTCTACCTCAACGGTTCGGCACGCTTCCTCGCCAAGGTCTACCGCAAGCTCGGCGGTACCTGGCCCCTCAGCCTCGCGGTGGACCCGCGGCGCAGCAGAGCCTCGGCCCTCACCGCGGAATGCCACGGCATCACGATCCACGCGGCGGGCCGCTTCCCGGAGGGCTCCGTGCCCGAGGTCTCGGTGGAGGGGCTCATCGCCGAACTCCAGGGAGCCCTGGCGGAGCTGAAGGATCCCGACGGAGAGCCCGTCTTCCTGAGCGCCGACCGCCGGGAGGCGGTCTATCACGGACCCCAGACCGCCCGCGCGGCGGACCTCCTGCTCGCTCCCGGCCGCTGGGGCGTGGCCGCCGCCATCAAAGCTCTCAAAGCCATCCCCTTCGTCTTCCACCCCACGGGCATCCACGCCTCCGAGGGCATCTTCCTCGGCCACGGTCCCGCCTTCGCGCAGGGCCGCCTGCCCGCCGGCACCCTCGCCGTCACCGACGTCGCGCCACTCCTCTTCCACTGCCTGGGCGAGGCCATTCCGGAAGGCCTGGACGGCCGCCTGCACGAGTCCCTCTTCGCCCCCGGCTTTCTCGCCAAGACCCCTCCCGCCTTCGCCCCCGTCGCCCTCCCCGACCGCACCCGCGGCGACCTCGACGCCGCCGCCATCCAAGAGAAGCTCAAGGGGCTGGGGTATATGGGGTGACTAGGTGACTAGGGGACCAGGAAGCTAGCGAGCTAGGCAAAGAGGGCCTCTTTGCGTCTCGCATTTCGCGTCTCGCGTCTCGCGTCTCGCGTCCCTACGGAATCGCGGGCGGGCCGCCGAACTTTTCTCGGAGCTTGCGCGGGTAGTAACCCAGGCCGAGGGGGCGCATCCAGCGGCGCTGGATCTCCCGCCAGAGGGGGTTGCCCCTGAACTCGCGGCGCATGGCGCGGGAGCGGCGCATGAGGGAGGCCCACTCGCTCCGGCGCCCCGTCCGGCTGGCGGCGGTGAGGCCCCAGGCCCATCCCTTCACGAAGAAGGGGGCGTACATCAGGAGGTAGCGGGCCGGCCAGTAGCGGACGGCGAGGGCGTTGATGTTGCGGTGGAGCAGGTACTTCTTCTCGCCGGAGAGCTTCCCCTGGGAGCTGATGCCCCGCTTGTGCAGGATGCGAACCGAGGGCACGAGGTGGAAGCCGTAGCCGGCGAGGCGGATCCGGAAGCAGAGGTCCACGTCCTCCAGGAGGACGAAGAAGTCCTCATCGAGGAGGCCCGCCTGGCGAAGGGCCTCGCTCCGATACAGGGCCGCGGCGGCGCAGACCCCGAACACCTTCTCAGGCTCCGTCGGCGCCTTTTCCACGGGGTGGCCGATGGCCCGGTCCCGCGCCCCGGGGAGCGAGAAGAGCTCCACCCCCATGGAATCGATGCGGTCCCGATCGTCATGGCGCACCAGCAGGGGCTGGATGCCGCCGTCCTCGGGATGGGCCTCCAGGAAGGCCAGGAGGGCCTCCAGCGCCCCCTCGGGCACCTGAGTGTCGTTGTTGAGGAGCATGACGGTGGGGTACCCCCGCTCCAGCGCCCACTCGAGCCCCGCGTTGTTGCCGCCGGCGAAGCCCAGGTTGGCCCCGTTCTGGATCGTCACGGCCCAGGGAAAGCGCCCCTCGACCGCCTCCAGCGTGTCGTCCGTCGAGCCGTTGTCCACCACCACGAAGGCCTCGCCCTCCTTGGGGTGCCCCGCCGCCTCCAGGCTCTGAAGGCACGCCAGCGTGTCCTCCCGGCCGTTCCACGTCAGGATCACGACCGCGAGCTTCAGGCGGGGGAGATCCGCCGTCCGGTTGTCGGCCTTCAGAGACTTCGAATCCGCCACGTCACGCCTCTCCATGAGGAGGGTCGCACCCGCCGCCCCCGTTTGTCCATGGGCGGCTTCGCGAAGGGCGGTGGAGGGTGGAGGGTGGAGGAGCCCCCGCCCGCCGCTTCGAAGGCCTTCATGCGCCGGGAGCGGCCGACTCCTCTCGGCCGAACGCGGGCGAGGGCGCCCGCGCCACGAGGTGGGAAACGCGGCCATCGGCCGCACGGATGGGGCCGCCATGAAAGCCTGCCCGCATACCAGGCCCTTGTCCTGCGGGAGGCGAAGCCCTTCGCCGACCGCCGGCGGACTCCCCAAGCCCCTCCTTCCCCGCCTGCCTGCCCGGTGCTACCATGCGGCTGCGGCGTTTCAGCCGCCAGGGCCCCGGACTGCACGATGCCGATCCGGAAGCCGATGGACTCCTCATTAGGTGGCGCAGCAGAACATGGTCATCGAACCGCCGAAGATCGGCATCATCATCCTGAGCTACAACGGGGCAGAGGACGTGTTGCGCTGCCTCGAGGCGCTCCGCGAGTGCCGGACGGGCAACCGGCGCGTCTGGGTCGTGGACAACGACTCTACCGACGGGTCGAAGGAGACCCTGCCGCCGGCGCTCTTCGGTGAAGAGATCTGGCTGGAGACGGGGGCCAACCTCGGCTACGCCGGAGGCAACAACGCCGGCATCCGCGAGGCCCTGGCGTGGGGGGCCGAGTACGTCCTGGTCCTCAACCCCGACTGCGAGGTGGAGCCCGACTTTCTCCCTCCCCTCCTGCGCGCCCTGGAGGCCGTGCCGGGGGCGGGCATCGCCTGCCCTCTGGTCTTCGCCGAGGACGGGAAGACCGCCCAGTCCCTGGGCGGCGACGCGAACCTCTGGACGGGCCGCTGCCGCCGGCGCCTGCACGGCCTCCCCACCGAGGGTGCGAACGCGCCCCGCTGGTCGGAGGTGGACTTCCCCCACGGCGCCTGCATGCTCCTCAAACGGCCCTTCCTGGAGGAGGTGGGGCTCCTCAACGAGGCCTACTTCCTCTACTACGAGGACGTGGAGCTGGGCCTTCGCGCCCGCCGGGAGGTCTGGAAGACCCTCGCCATCCCCCACAGCCACGTCCGGCACCGGGAGACCACGAAGCGTGGTTCGGCCAGTCCCGTGGTGAGCTACTTCGGCACGCGGAACCAGGCCTGGGTCGTGGCCGAATACGGGCGCCTCTGGCACCGCCTCAGCTTCCTCTTCCTCGGCCTCTTCCTCCGCTGGCCGCTCAAGTTCGCCGCGAGGCTGTTTCGCGGCCGCTTCCGCGCCGCCTGGGCCGTGGTCCGGGGCGCCTGGAGCGGCCTGTTCTCCAAGGATTGGCAGGATACCCGCCACACCGTCCTCCCCCGCGCCGGCCGCCGGCGCCGCATGCCCAACATCGTCTGAGGGGCTCCGGGCCGAGCGAGCCGCCTGGCCGGCCGCTGTTGTATCCCTGGCACATTCCAATCTACAGTGTTGATGTATTCCCCAGTCATCCTCACGTCGGAGGGCGGAGTCCGCGCCCAGGGGGCACATGAATAATGGTAATAACGTGAATATTCTCGATAACATCGGGAAAAGGCTTAGCTTAGCTCCCCGCATCGGCGCATGATCGCTCTGGCCGTTCTCGCGCTCTTCTTCGCCTTCTCGTCCTTTGCCTTCGGGTGCATGGAGGGCTGGTCCATCGGGGTGTGCGAGGTGCTGCTCCTGGGCGGCGTGGCTCTCGCAGGCTGGCGGGACCGCTCTCTCTGGTGCTGGCCCCGGCGGCTCGGCCTGCCCGCGCTCTTCGTCGTCGCGTTGGCCGGCGTGGGCCTGCTCCAGTTGGTGCCCCTGCCCGCGGGCCTCTGGCGGGCCTGCCGGGCCGAGCGCGTGGCCATCTACGATGAGGGAGCCGAGGCCGAGGCGCTCCTCCGGTCGGATGCCTACCGACGGGACGCTTTCTCCTCCGCCCCCGCGCCACCGGCGCGGGACGCCTCGCCCGCCCTCACGCCCGCCGCTCCCGCCTGGATTCCGGCCTCCTTCACGCCCCTGGCCACCGTCAGGTCCCTGCTGGCGCTGGCGGCGGCCTTCTGCCTGATCCTCCTCCTGGAGCGCGTGGCGAAGGACGAACAGCGGCTCCAGAAGCTCCTGTTCGTGGTGGGCGGGCTGGGCCTGGCCGTGGCCCTCGTGGCATTGGCGCAATACGCCGAGCCGAAGAGCAAGCTCCTGGGCATCCGGGCCAGCCCCTTCGCCTACAGGGCCTTCGGCCCCTTCGTCAACCCGAACCACGGCGAGGCTTTCGTCAATCTCACGCTGCCCCTGCTCTACTACCTGCTCTGGCGGCGCTCGCTCAGGGAGGCCGGGCTGGGCAACCGGTGGGGCCTGCGGGCCCTCATGGCCGGCATCTTCATTCTCCACGTGGTGCTCCTCGCCTTCTCCCATTCGCGGGGGGCCTTCCTGGCCCTGGCGCTCTACCCGCTGGCCATCCTGGGCCACTGGGTCTTCAAGGGGAGCCGGGCGGCCTGGGCGGCGGTTGCTCTCTACGCCCTGGCGCTGGGGGCGGGCGCTTTCTTCGCGCTGGCCACGGGGGCGGTCTTCGAGTCGGGGCGGGTGGAGCTGAACGCCAACGTTCCCGCCCGCCACTTCCTGATCGGGCAGGGTCTGGGAAGCTTCGAGGCCCGCTTCCCGGCGGTCGTCACCGACTTTCCCGTGGCCTACACGACCAAGGTCAACACCCACCTGGAGGACGAGTACCTGCAGACCTTCTTCGAGGCGGGCCTTCTGCCGGCCCTCCTGCTCCTGGCGGCCGCGGGCTGGGCGCTGGTCCTGGCTCTGCGCGGCGTCCGCCTGGGCCGGGCCTCCTTCTGGCTGGCCCCCGCCCTGGCGGGGGAGACGGCCCACGCGGCCGTGGACTTCACGGGGCACGTCTTCCCCGTGGTGGGGGCCTACCTCCTGCTGTGGCTCATGCTCTCGCGGCTCGACGCCAGCGGGGAGAACCACGGCCGCCACCGCCGACCCGACCGGCCCTCGGCGCCCCTCCCGCCCGATTCGGAGGTCGTCCTCGTGGGGTCCCTGCGGTGAGCGCCCGCGCTCTCAGGCGCCGGGTCCTCCCCCTGGCGGCCGTCGTGCTGGCGGGCCTGGCGGTGGTCCTGCACCTGCCGGCCCTCGATCCGCCGGTGGGGCTGACGGACTTCAGCCAGGGGGCGTACCGTCCCCTGCTCAGGGCCGAGGCGGAACTGGCGGCGGGCCACGCCGGCCGAGCCCTCGCGGCCTACCAGGTCGCCGCCATGCGGGCCATCCGCTGCGGCCGCGACGGCGTCTTCCACCGGATTCGCCTGCGCCTCGGCTCCGCGGGGCGCCAACTGGCCGGGAGGGACAGGGCCGGCGCGTGGAGCCTGCTCTCCCGCTACGCGCTCTGGTCGCAGAACTTCGACGCCGAATCCAGGACCGTGGAGTCCTGGCTCCTCCAGCGGCCGGGCTGGGGGCCCGAGTTCGCCTACCCGGTCGTGCTCGAGGACGGCCGGACCGTCTGGAACGACAAGCCCGAATGGGTCTCCCTCGGCGTGCCCGAGAAGCTCCTCTCGCCCGAGAAGAGGGGCCTTCTCACCGGCTACTCCGTGGCTCAGGCGCCCCCGATCACCGGCTGGCGCGACCGCTTCACCCTCTATCCCGTCGGCTGGGCGCACTGCACGCAAAGCTCCGACACGTCGCTCCGGCTCGTCGCGAAGGTCCCGGATGCCTGCCGCTGGTACCTGCGGCTGAACGGCGTCATCCAATGGAACACTCCTTTGCCCCCGGGCCCTCAGCCGCCCACCGTGCCCGGAGCGTTGAGGGACTGGTCTGTCGCCGCCATCGTGGCCATCGGCCAGAGCCCGCCGCCCTTCACCCTCGCCCTGATCCACGGCTACCAGCCGCTGTGAGGGGAGCGGACCGTGGAGAGCGGGACGATCCTGGACGCGCTTCGCTTGCCAGGATGACCGCCCAGAGAAGCCGTGCCGGGTTGCCCGGCCGTCGGCCGCAACAAGTTGCGGCCGCTACGAAGGCCAGCATTCAATCCTTCAATCTGCAATCTGCAATCTTCAATCTGCAATCCTTTACCGTCCGCCGCAAAGGCCATGCCCACGCTCTTCGTCATTCCGCCGACCGCCCCCTTTACTGTCATTCCGGCGACCGAAGGGAGGCCGGAATCCGGTCCTTCACCCGAAGGCGAAGCGATCCTGGACGCGCTTCGCTTGCCAGGATGACCGAACAGAAAAGCCGTGCCGGCGTACCCGGCCCTTCCGGCCGCAACAAGTTGCGGCCGCTACGAAGGCCAGCATTCAATCCTTCAATCTGCAATCTGCAATCTGCAATCTTCCTCGCGGCCGCTACAAAGGCCAGCATTCAATCCTTCAATCTCCAATCTGCAATCTGCAATCTGTAATCTGTAATCTGTAATCTAAATTCCCCCATGCCCGCCGCGACCCTCACCGCCCGCCTCGCCGAAGACAACGGCCCCGCCCCGCCGGAGCTGGCGCGCGCCCTGCCGCCGCAGGTCCTGCGCGACTGGTCGCGCGCGGCGGAGGTCCTGCGCGCCCCCGAGTGCATCCTGGCCCTGGACGATGCGGCCTTCGAGGGCCTCGTCCTCCTCCTGCGCGACGAGCGCGTCCTGCCCCTCTTCATCCACCGCCTGGCCGCCTCGCGGGCCTGGCTGGACGTTCCGGGCCCCCGCCGCGCCGAGCTCGACGCCTGGCTCATGCACGCCAAGGCCGGATGGGTGAAGATCGCCGAGGAAGTGGAGCACGTCCTCGGCCGGCTCTCCGGCGCGGACCTGTGCCCGGTCCTCCTCAAGGGCTGCCACATGGGTCCGCGCTACTATGAGGCGCCCTACCTGCGGCCCACCACGGACGTGGACCTGCTCTTCACCGACCTCGCGCAGGCCGAGCGCGCCTTCGGCCTCCTGTGCGCCGGGGGGTACGTCCCCATGGAACCCGTGAGGGGCGGGAGCCCCTGGCTCTGGAGCCGCCACCTGCCCGAGCTGAGAAACCCGGAGACCGGCGTCCGCGTCGAGGCCCACGGCAGTCTCCTCTTCGCCCCCACGGACCGCCGCGACGAGCCCACGCGCCTCCTGCTGGAGAATCTGGAGGAGATCTCCGTGGGCGCCCGGCGCGCCCTCGCCCTCCGGCCCGAAGCCGCCATCCTCTACGCCCTGGCCCACGCCTTCGAGCGCCACGCCGCCGATGTGCCCAGGATGACGTCCCTCCTGGACACGGCCACGATCGCGAAGGAGAGGGGCGAGCGCCTCGACTGGCGCCTGCTGGAGGACCTCGCTCGGCGCTCGGGCCTCGCCGGCCCCGCCGCCCTCGGCCTCTGGGC
>JBAWEQ010000086.1:0-1898 GCA_049591295.1 Acidobacteriota bacterium | reverse complement strand
AACTACGTCAACGCCTGGCAGTCGCTGCCGTTCGGCCATTTCTTCCTGAACAGCTTCCTCTACTCGGCGGCGACCGTCGCCGGGAACCTCCTCTTCTGCAGCCTGGCGGCCTACGCGTTCGCGCGGCTCAAGTTCTTCGGCAGCAACGCGCTCTTCGTCCTGCTGCTGGTCACACTCATGGTCCCTTTCCAGGTCGTGATCATCCCGACCTTCCTCATCGTACGGCACCTGGGTCTGATCGACAGTGTGGGCGGGCTGATCGTCCCCAACCTCTGCGGCGTCTTCGGCATCTTCCTCCTGCGCCAGTTCTTCCTGTCGCTGCCCGTGCAGCTTGAGGAGGCGGCCCGCATCGACGGAGCGTCGCGGTTGACGATCCTGTTCAAGATCGTCCTGCCGCTCTCGGCCCCGGTGCTCGCGACGCTGGCGATCATCCAGTTCATGTGGTCGTGGAACGACTTCCTCTGGCCGCTCATCATCATCACGACCCCGCAGAACGCGCCCTTGCAGCTGGGCCTGTCGATGTTCCAGGGCGCGCACGTGACCCAGTGGAACCTGCTCATGGCGGGGACCGTGATGAGCCAGATCCCCATGCTCGCCGTCTTCCTGATCGCCCAGCGCTGGTTCATCCAGTCGATCGCCTACACCGGGATCAAGCAGTGAGCCCGGTGGGCGGGGAGTAGCAGCATGGCCGACGTGTCCTTCCAGGACGTGACGAAGGTGTTCCCCGGCGGCACGACTGCGATCGATCGCCTGGCGCTCGAAATCCCCGACGGCGAGTTCATGATCCTCGTCGGTCCCTCCGGCTGTGGCAAGACCACCGCGCTACGGCTCGTCGCCGGGCTCGAATCGGCCACCTCGGGAGCGATCACCGTCGGCGGCCGCAACGTCACGCACCTCTCGCCGAAGGACCGCGACATCGCCATGGTCTTCCAGAACTACGCGCTGTACCCGCACATGACGGTCTACAAGAACCTCGCGTTCGGCCTGCGCCAGCGTCGCGTGGCGAAGGCCGAGGTCGACCGCCGCGTGACGGAGATGAGCGTCATGCTCGGTCTCAACGAGCTGCTGCGGCGCAGGCCGGGTCAGCTGTCGGGCGGCCAGCGCCAGCGGGTCGCCATGGGCCGCGCGCTGGTGCGCGAGCCCAAAGCGTTCCTGCTCGACGAGCCGCTGTCGAACCTGGACGCCAAGCTGCGCGTGCAGATGCGGGCGGAGCTCAAGCGCCTGCACCAGCGTCTTGGCGTCACGACGATCTACGTGACCCACGATCAAGTGGAGGCGATGACGCTGGGCGACCGGCTCGCGGTCATGTCGGCGGGCAAGCTGCAGCAGGTGGGCACGCCACAGGACGTCTACGAGAAGCCGACGAACGTGTTCGTCGCGCACTTCATCGGCAGCCCGCCGATGAACCTGCTGAAAGGCACCGCGACCGGCGGTGTCGTGCGCGCCGGCGACCTCGAGTCCCCGGTGTCGGTCGCCGTGCCCGACGGGCCCTGCGTCGTCGGTATCCGCCCCGAGTCACTGTCGCTCGCCGCGAATGAGGACGCCGGCCCGAGGCTCGACTTCCACGTCGACGTCGTCGAGCCTCTCGGCGGGGAGCTTCTGGCCCACGGCTCGATCGGCGGCCAGCTCGCCGCGCCCGACACCGAGGCCGACGAGCTCCTGCTCGCCGACACAGCTACGCGGGCCCGGATCACCGCCCGTCTCGACGGCCGGCTGCGGCTCAGAGCCGGCGAGCACGTGCTCCTGAGCGTGCACCCGGGCGAGCTGTACCTCTTCGACGCCAAGACGGGCGACGCCGTCGGCTGAAGCGCGGCGGGCACGGCTTGTGCGGGCAGCCCGACGATCCGTCCCCGGGTGTGTTCGGTCGCGACGCCCGTTCAGCTGGCGCGGCCCTGCGC
>JBAWEQ010000085.1:0-12905 GCA_049591295.1 Acidobacteriota bacterium | reverse complement strand
ACCGTCCAGGGCGTCACCGACCGCTCGGGCGTGGCCATGGCCTCGGCCTACACATTCTCCTTCACCGTGGTCAGCACGGGCGTGCCGCGGCTCGATCCCGGCCAGATCCAGGCGCTCCTGCCGGACGCGAACGGCGCCATCTGCGTGCAGGGCGGGCCAGGCGCCGTGGAGGGCCTCGCCGTGGTCTATCTCGTGAACACCACGCACTACGAGGCCGGCACGGCCACGGCCTCGGCGGCCACCGACGGCAGCTTCAACGCCTGCATCCAGGGGGCGATCGGGGACCGGATCGAGCTGCACGTCGTGGTGCCCGGCTCTCAAGACCGCGTCTATACCTTCACGCAGCTCGTCTCTCCAGACCACCAGAGCGTCTCCATGGGCCCCGAGGGAGGGATCTTCACCGCGCAGAACGCCGACGGGACACCGCTCGCCACGATCGTCGTGCCCGCCGGGGCCTTCTCGGGCCCGGCCACGATCGGCCTTCACCCGGCCGACGTCTCCCTGGCGGCGCCCGTGCCCGACGGCTTCAGCGCCGGCGCGCCCCTCTCCATCGATCTGTCGAGCCCCGCCCAGAAGGAGATCCAGCTCATCGTGACAGCTCCTTCCGGCTGGGACGTGAACGATTCCACGAAGGCCTTCTGGCTCGTGCGCACCGTGAACGTCCAGGGCGCCACTCCCCGCAAGGCGCCGATGGTCGTGGACACGATGCGCGCCAGCGGCTGCACCTCCGGCAGCGGCTCCTGCCTTGTCACGAACTCTCCCCCCTTCCCCGGCCTCCGCGAGAGCGGCCTCGTCCAGCTCTACGAGGTGACCAAGGCGGAGTGGGGATTCGTGATGGGCGGAGCAGAGGTGAGCCACAGCCTGAGTCTGCTGGTTTACCTGGATGGCCTTCCCTTTGTTTCGCTGACCGGCGCAAGCTTTGGGTGGATCTACGTCCTGCCCGCCCCCGTGAGCGGCGGGGCCCTGCGCGAGTCCGCAGGGGCCTTCATGCTTCTGATCGACGACGCACAAACCTGGCTTCAGGTCCTACAGCAGACGCTCACGGGCGTGACGCTCACGCCGGGCACGCCGAACGACGTGGGGGTCGTGACGGATGACCACACGCCGCCATTCCCGCTCATGGCTTCGCCCATCGATGTGAAAGCGATGCAGGTGAACAGGCTCACGGGCGACGCGACGTCGAAGATCCACTACCAAGTCTCCGACAACAACAACAGCGGCCTACCCGACGCCAACGGGACGGTGGCAGTCACGGGAGACGCCAGCGCGGCGTCCGCCAACGCGGTCCTGTACCTCGCGGACCTCTCCAAACCGGGTTCGGCCACGATGACCACCACGGCGGGCGGCGACGGGTCCTTCTCCTTTGGCGCGATCGCCCTGCACGGAGGCGATCCCGGCGACGTCCTCGTGCTTTCCATCGGACAGGTGGAGGTGAATGCCCAAGTCCCGGTTTCCGTGACCTTTTCACGGGCGCTGGGAGGGGACTTCAGCGATGCAGCCAGTTATCCCATCCGCGTCGTGAAGGAGGGCGACACGGTCCCGGTGGACGGCTCACCAAGTCTGGATTCCACCCGAAAAGTGCTCGCGTTCCTGCCCAGTGCGGCCTGGGAGGCGGGCACGAGCTACGAGGTGAGCTTCCCCGGGCTCAAGAACGCGGCGGGAGACGCCTTCCCTCAGGACTTCAAAGCGGAGTTCACGACGAGCGCGGGGGCGAGCACCACGGGCCAGGTGAATGACGTCGGGATCTTCCGGGCGGCGGCGGTCCGGGGGAGCTTGCTCTTCGTGGGGACGCAGCAGAACGGCCAGGAGGGGATCGCGGTGATCGACGTGAGCAAGCCCGACGCCCCGGTTTCCAGGGCCTTCGTGACGACCACCGGAGTCGTCCGCTCACTGGCAACGGCGGACATCGACGACCCCAACCATCCCGGATCGCTCAGCCCGATGCTCGTGGCCGTGGGCGGGGGCGAAGCGGGGATGGGGTTCTTGAGCGCGTACGCCATCAGCGGGACGGCTCCGTACCTGGCCTTCTTCGGCGGGAACCAGCTCTCGTGTGCCCTCGGTTCTTCTCCCGATGACCCGAACTGCCAGGACGCGGAAGGGGAGTCCCGGAACGGGGAGCCGGTCTCGGTGCAAGTGGCGGGCAACTATGCCTACGCGTCGGTCCTCGGCTACGGTGTGGCAGGGGTGGATCTCCGGACGCTGACGCAGACCACACAGTGGCCTCCAGTATGGAAAGGGGCCGGCAGCGAGCGGATCGGGTCGAGACTCCGCATGCTGGGGTTGCACGCCAAGACGGGCCACCTCATCGTGCCGTTGGGGAACGGGAACCTGCGCGTGCTCACCCCGGATGCGGCGGATCCGGCCCAGCTGACGGATACGGGCTATGGAGGCTACCTCTGCCCGCAGGCAGGAACGGCGGGCTGTCCCTGCCCCGGCCATTTCAGCACGAGCGGCCGGCTGGGGCTGTGCCTGGCGGAGGGCTGGATCACCTATCGCAAGGCCGATGCGGAGGCGGAGCCCGTGGCGAACCCGGGCAAGGATCTGGCCTTCCTCGCGGACGGTGCCAACGGCATCGCGGTCTTCGACGTCGGGTACGAGACGAGCCCGTCCTTCTACCTGCGCTTCGGCCTGGCGGAGAGCGGCTGCGGCGCGCTCGACAGCTTCAGCGCGGTCTCGCTCAATCCCCGCGAAGGCCTCCTCTACGCCGTGGGAACGGCCGGGCTGTGGGTCTTCGACGTGGCGCACCTGACGAGGATCGAGGCAGTGGGTCAGGACCCCGTGGCATTGCCCGTGCGGCTCGTGAGCCACGATCCGGGGTATACTGGCCCCGAAGCGCCGCTGATCGATCCGGGGACGGGAATGGCGTACATGGGGTTGCCGTCGGATGCCGTGGGGGCCGTGAAAGTCTCGGAGCCGCACCTGTGGTTCCTGAGCAACCAGCAGGCGCAGGCGCTGACCGCCCCCCGCCTTCGCGAGGGCAGGCTCGGGCGGGAAGCCATGCGCGCCCTCGAAGCAGACGAGGCTCCGGTGCTGAACGCAGTGAGCGCGGACGTGACCCCGGCGGACCCTTGGTCTCCGAGAGTGGCGGCCTTCGTGCCGGGCGGAGCGGGAACAACCATCGCCGCGGACGTACACTCGATCGCAAAAGGCGGCATTCTGCGCCAAGCTCCGGCGGGACACAATCCTCCCACCGAACTCGCGGGAAACGGCGTCCGGGACGATCACAAGGACGCGGCCCTCGTCCTGCACCGCCAGAGCGACGATCCCAGCGACCCGAAGTTCAACTTCTATCTCAGCGATTCCTTCAGCGCGACCTACAACATGAACAAGGACGCCGCTTCCAGCGCCAGCCCCCTGCTCCTCGCCGCCGACAACGCGGCCGCCAACCTCAGCGTGGACTCGCCCCTCAACACCGGCCTCACCTGGCTCACCCCCGCCCAGCGCCAGGCCGCCGCGATCGTCCTGCCGTACTTAGGGATCGACTTTGTCGACATCGACGGCAACTCGCTGCCCGCTATCGATGCCATGAGCCTGGACCTGTATCAGAAGGCGCAGTACAAAGCTCAGGGAAACACCCTGGGCACGATCACCATCAGCAATCCCGTCGGAGTGAAGCTGGAGATCCCCAACGGTTTGACTGAGGGCACGGTGGACACCGTTACGGCCACGATCACGGACCACCAGGATGCAAGCGTCTCCGAAAGCTTTACCCTCACGGAGACGGGACCGAACACCCTGGTCTTCGCCATCAATGGGCCGGACGGCAACCCGAAGGTGCAGCTCGCCATTCTCACGACCGACGACCCCGATATCCCGCCCGTGACGCCTGTCTTCTCGGCGGCGGTGCCGGATGTGCTGATGGTTTCGGCGACGGGGAGTTTCGGGCCCAGCAACGAGCCCTTCGCCACCGACCAGGAGCTCATCGAGACCGGGCCGGCCACCATAACCTTCCAAGAAGAGGTGATCGAGGCGCACCTGACGTTGGGAAACCGCGACTTGCCGGCAAACCAGGCGAGCGCCATTACCGGAACGCTTCGCAACCTTCAAGGACAATCAATCCAAGTGGCGCTTACCGAAACGGCTCCAGGGTCGCGGACCTTTCAGAGCGTCTCACAGGACATCAGATTCCGCTGTATGGCAATTGTGGATGACGGGGCTCAACCTGAGATCGCTCCAAGGCCTGATTCTATGGATACCCTGTACGGTGCTATCACGGTCACATCTTGGGGCGGACGACCCACGAATATCCTTCTTGACGAAGAGGGAGTTGACAGCCCTGCCTACAGCAACGCGGTCGAAGCGACCGTCTCCTCAATCAACGACGGCTTCGGCGAAGAACCATGCGTTACGGTGGACGCCATCCAAACGCAATATATTCCGCGAAAGAAGTTCTATATTGAGGTTCGGGATCCATCTCTAGCAGAACCGGCGCAGATCAATGTCAACTATACTCAGTACGACGGCCAGGTGGTTAGTGAAACGCTGGCTTTGATCAAAGTTGATTCTCTTCGCTACAGAAGCAAGCTACCGTTGGTTGGCTTCTCTGGAAATCAATTTCACGCGATGCAGAGCGCGGCGGCCATGGGCACGAACAAACCACAGGAAGAAACCGCTGGCGAGGCGCCCGTTGTCGAAGGTACATGGGGCAGGCGATTCGAGGAATTGGCCCCCACCATCAGGGACACCTATAATCGCATGTTGTCCGCCAACGCAGCCAGCATAAAGTATGTCGCCATCGGAGACAGTATGACGGCCGGTGTGATGGCCGGGCAGCAGGTCTATTACAACCAGGTGTTGAGTTATCCGAATCGGCTCGCCGACATGCTGGGCATCCCAATGGTTCTGCCGCTCTTCGACTACCCTGGAATGCCCTCACACAGGAAGCCCGACGCTGCGGGCCGCACGTTCCAGATCAGTGTCCCATCGAGCCTAGCAGGCCCCAACAGGCTTCAATCTAACCGCTTCGAACTTCCCCAGGATCTCGGGGTGAGTGGGGCGGACATTTATACGACCGTAAAGGAAAGGGAGCCGATCTGCGGTGCGAAGGAAACGGTTCTCTTGGGGGGTGACTTGGAGACGGCAAGGCAGGTCGCCATGACCGACATCGTGCCATTCACGAACAACCTGGAAGAGCACAGCCCCGTGGAATGGCTTGGCAAGATGCCGATTCTACCCAGTCTTCTCTCTATCTGGATCGGCGCCAATGACGCCTTGGGGGTGGCGATCAGCGGAGAAGTTGTGGAGGAGCCTGGGACGTCGATCGATCCCCTTCCGTGCGAGGTGGCATGCCCCGAGGGCAAGAATGGGCGAAAGGAACGCAACCTGACTTCAGCAGCCGCCTTCGAGGAGTATTACAAGGCCATGCTTGCCAGGATCGTGACGATTTACAGCAAAAAGAAAGCAGCTAAGTCTGACACCTATGCCGATCCAATCCTGCTTTTCGGCTTGGTTCCGGACGTCACCGTGCCGCCGGTCACTGCGCCGCTCCAACCTGTTAGTGGCAATCCAGCCGTTTCGGCACCCTTTGCTGATTCAGAATTCAGAATCCGCATCAATGGGAGGGAATTCACCGATGATTTCAAGAATGCCCAATTCAGCTTGAATGGCGTCACCTCACCGCGCGACCGCTTGAGCTTGCTTTCGGTTGCGCAGCCTGTTCTCGGTATTCCTGGCCTCAGGAAGGCCTACATCAAAGACGTTTTTGGCTTGGGGGCCCCGCGCGCCCTCAGCGAAGACCAGCCTTGCATAGCAGCCCCAGAAGGGACGCTTCGCGTCTTGTCCGAGGCGGATGTGATCCAGACGTCCGACCGAATCAAAACCTTCAATGTGTCTATTCTCAAGCTGCTCTATGTGGCCCCGTTTACGGATGCTGGCTTGGACGCTAATGCCCTGGCGCTGCTCATGAAGTGGCGAAGCGACAAGCGAATTCACGTCTTGGATACGCATTGGATGCTTGATCAATTGTACGATGACACGCAGCTTGCTCTGCATCACGGTCAACGGTCAGAGGTTCCGCCCATGCGCAACCATCAGACACTGGTTGCGGTGGCGCAGGAGGCTGGGATCTCGGGAGAGATGTTGGCCGTGGTTCAGAAGGACTGGGAGTTCCTCTATGGCGACGGCATAGTGGACGGCAGATACGGGCCTGTTCATCCCGGATCTGATGGAGAATATGCGAAGAGCTTACAACCGGGATTGTCGGGCCTTTTCGCCGATGGGCAAGGCGGTCTCTTCGGGCCCGATTACATCCACCCGACGCGCACGGCCCACGCGTGCGTGGCGAATGCGTTCTTGCATCTCCTGCAAAAAATAGCGCAAGATGTGCCCGGAGCCGCATTTGGGCCTCGGTTTACCGACGCAGCTCCTCTAAGCATTCCAGCAGAGCGGTTCGCCGACCCGTGGCGCGACAACCACCATGGGGTTGGCGGAGGCGGCACGCCATGAGGGCTAGGCAGTTCGCATTCGAGCTTTGGCTTGTCGTGCTCCTGCTGCCGGGTTTCGTATGGTCGCGGGCGCCTAAAGGGCTAGAGCTTTGGTACGAGAGGCCCATAGCCAACGAAGATAAAGTCATTAGTTTGGGCGGCCTATGGGGTATGCCTATGGTTGACTTCATGGGTGTTGCCTCTGACGGGAGTTTCCTTTTCGGCACCACTGGCCAGAACAGAGATGGACAAATCATGGTTATTGGCCCCGACAAGTCCGTCCGCTTCATGCCAAAGCCAAGCCCCTTTTATGAACGCCAGGGAGGTATTGGCGGTCCGACGCTGCTAATGAAAGACCCATGGCTCGTGATGGGGGGAGTGGTGGTCGGGATGGATGGAAGAGTCCTGAATTCACTTGATGCAGGTCCAAGCGACGTAGCCATCCTGGTGAATGGTTTACGGGTGGACCACCGTGTGGAGTGCCCAGATGGCGGTAGGGAAGAGATTCTACTGGAAAGCCGCAAGTACGGCCTCCAGAACAACGCGAAATATGGGAGCACGGAGTACCTGCGCAGCCGGGTCTACCGCATCTACGACTCACAAGGGAACTATCTGAGAATGCTCAATAGGCCGCCGTCGTATGTGCAGCACTGCGAGGCCAAGGAAGCCGAGCCGGGGGCCGATTACAAGATCGTGATCAAGTATTACCCGGACCAAATAGTTTACTGCAAGTATCCCAAGGATGCTTGGTGGTATGGGTGCGAGTTGCCTTACGAGGTTTACTCGAATCAATTGCGATCTCAGCCCAGATGCCTCCCCGTGGAACTGGATGAATGGTTCAAGCAACGGTTGGAAGAGATAGGGGGGGCCAAGGGTGGTGGGAATCGGCTCTTCCCCTTCTTCGACTGCCAGCGAAGGGTCTGGATTTGCGAGATCACCTTCTCTCGGTTGAGCATCTACAAGACCGACGAATTCGCTCAGTTCGAGACGCCCTTTGAGGTTATAAAAGAAGAGCCGCTGGATGGCTTCGGGAACCCGCTAGAAAACAGCCCCACAAGGGGAGCGCCGCCCTACCTGAAAGATGACGCGGGTATAGAATACCACTTCATTTTCGGCGAACAGGACATTCCTCTGTGGGGGAAGCGGTTCCCCGTGTACGACCTGTGGGACTACGGCCTGGCTAAAGAACATAATGACTACCCGGAGAAGATTCTGGGACGTTGCGGCGAGTTTCACACGACCTATTCGGGATTCTTTGGTTTCTTTCCCTATGAGGATGATTCCTACGAACTGGACCTGCGAAAATTCCCGAAGGAGATCCGCGCCTTAGTCCACCGTGTTCACAATAGAATGGGCGAAGAAGTGAAGTATTCGGAAACGCCCGTGGAGTATGTCCTCACGCCCCGCACGTGGAAAGGGATGGAAGGATTGCCGTTTGAGTTCCGTCCCAAGAACTGGGAGAAGGATGACTATGCGATATTGCTTGATGGCCCCAGGCCCTACCGGAAGGGAGAAAGCTGGGTTTACGAGTTGCATCCTGACAGGCCGGATGTGATCGAGATCAACCCCTTCTATTTCGATATCCATTCGATGCGCTTGATTGAAACGGGCGCGGACACGAAGATCTTCGTGAACCCATACGTCACGACGCGAATGACGTTGCTGGACAAGAACCTCCCGCCGGATGTAAAGGCGCGGATCAATGTTTACGCGGCCACGTGGCCCACGAAGTCATTCAAACGCTCCGGCCCACTAGATGACGCGGACGGGCACGTATCCGAATACCTGCGATTGACCGAGACGGCGCCGGGATCGCGACGTTTCGTCAACGAAGACCGCAGCGTGGTCTACGAGCTGGCCTACGTGATGGACGACGCGAAAGAATTGAGAGACCGGCCCGATGGCCAGACGCTGAACTATCTCTACTTCTATATCACCGATCCGACGATGGGCCTAAACCGCTTCCCGCAGATTGTCTACGAAACAGGCATAGACACGGGGTATTACCGCTGTTGGTCCGAGCCGCCTTGGCGGGTGATCAATAGCATGAATGGGGAATGGCCCTATAAGCCATGGCCTCAAGTAGAAGAGGAGCTGAAGCAGGCGCGGTTTATGGTGGAAGTCTCTGGGCTTGGCGTTGCAAATGGGTCCAAACTTAGGGTGCTTTGGGATGAGCCAGGAAAGGGCGAAGTCCATGAGGATATAGAGCTTCAGCCAGGGAAGGACGGGACCTTCGTCACTACCACGCCCCTCATTTGTTTCAGTCTCAAGGGTTGCGACATCGGCGGTACCTGGAAGCAGACCGAGAACCCTCCGACCCCAAAGATCTCCGGCGTCGTCACCTTCCGGAACAATAGCGTTCGTTTCTCGCTATTGAACGGTGTCAAGGGACGCGATCCTTGACGACGTTAGGTGGTGTCCGTCCTGAAAGGCACCAAACAAGGAAGTGGGGAAGGATGGGGTCACATCTTGCGGAGCGGCCCGGATAGGCTGGTCCGATGGGAAAGGGGGTGGCGAAAGTCCTTGAAATGCGGTGAGTCGTGCAGCGGGTGCGAAACCCGCCCGGTCAAAGCTGAGCCCGGCGGGCCGGAAGCGAGTCCTTACGTCGGCCTTGGTGACGGGGCCGTTGGTGCGTAGGGCAGCAAGCGTGTGGGCCGCGGGGTACAGCCCCGAAAATGACGCATTCCGGGTGCGCAGCGTGTTCGAGAGCCTGAAGGCAGCAGCGCCTCACTCCGCCAGATGGGGTACGGCGAGGATTTACGATACCTTGCGGTGCCTTGTGACCGTGCCGGCCTGGAACGTTCAAGGCGGTGTCTTGGAGCTGACCGAGGCCAGCGAGGATGACGCGGACTACTCGAACGAGGTGGACCTGACCGCCCAGACCATCAACGACGGCTTCGGCGAGGAGCAGATTCCGGGCCTGGACGAACTCAACGCCTCCTACCTGCCGAGGAAGGAGTTTTACATCGAGGTGCACGACCCGAAGCTCGCCGCCTCCGCGAACGGGCAGGTCCACGTGACGGCCACGAAGTATGACGGGACGCAAGAAACCCCCGCCTACGACCTCGCTTCGGTGGATGGGCTGCGCCTGCGAACGACCACGCCTATTCTCCTCTTCGACGGTCCGCCGTTCGCCCCAGGTACCTACGAGCCCGTTTCCGCCTCGAAGACTCGCAAGGCAAGGGGTGAGGCCCTTGAAGCCCCGCCAGTTCCCGCCACCACCACCCTCGCGGCTCAGACCATTCATGTGGAAGCCACCGATGCCGATGGCCGCACTGCCCGTGGAGACAGTAATGCCATTACCTACGCAGCCTTGGGCGACAGCGTCAGCATGGGCTGCCTCGGCGGCAACACGCAGGCTTCAGGGCAGCGCAACAGCGGACCGGCCCAGCTCGCGCAGATGCTCGGTCTCCCGATGGTGCTCCCGGAGCTGAGCGGGCACGGCATCCCTGGATCCGTAGAACCGGTCAGCGAGGACCAAAGGCTTGTGATCCACAACCCGCTGAATCCCTTCGGCTGGACGAAGGGCCACCGCATGAACCCAGACGAGATTCCCAACAACCTTGCCGTTACGGGAGCCGACATCCGGTCGATCGCCGACGACATCCCCATGTGCGAGGACTCCGGTGCGCTCTCGAAACTCATTTTCTGGGCCGGCAGCGGAGAAGACACGAGAAAGGCGGCCGTCATCACCGCCAACGTCGAGAAGGCCCCGCCTGAGTGGCTGAGCAACATGGATCCCCTGCCGAGTATCGTGACGATCGAAGCGGGCGCCAATGACGCACTGGGCGTCATCATCGGGACGGGAGGAGAGATCTTCGAGAAGGATGCCACCCTATGCAAAGAGGCGCCCTTCCAAGGCGAAGCTCGGAATCTGAGCACCGTCGCCTCCTTCAAGAACGAATACATGATGCTCATCTCCCGCATCCTGGATCAGTACAACGGATCTGGTGTGAAGCCGGTGCTGGTCTTCCTCAGCGTGCCCGATGTCTCAGTCATACCCGCCGGGGTGCAGATCCAGGCGGGACACAACATTCACCCCTTTGCCGCTTCCAATTTCGAGGCCACGGCAAAGCTCTTCTGGCACAATACTCCGCTAGACGACTACTTCAGGCTTGCCACGATGGATTCGACCTTTGCCTTGCAGCAACCGCCGTGCGATGCCAATGGGAACTGCGCCATGATCGGTCTGATCCCGTTCTTGAAGGCCGCCCTTGCCCAGATTGGGGCGGTGGTGTCGCCGGCGGCCGCCGCGAAAGGTGTCCTGGGTACGCCCAGCAACCCCCACGTCTTGCAGGACGATGAAGTGCTCACCGCCGACGAAGTTGCGCACCTGCGAGCCAACATCCGGGGCTTCAACCAAAGCATTCTCGAACTCCTGTACAAGGACGACTGGGACAGCCGTCTTACGCAGTGGCGAAAGGAAGGCCGCATCCGGGTCTTCGACCTCAACTACCTGCTCTTCCTGCTCGCTGCGCGGGGTGGAGTTGAACCCGGGCAGGAACCCCCTGGCAGCTATACGATCCTGGATGTTGCGAGCGACGCGGGGATCACCGACCCCAATGCGCTGGCCATCATCACCGCGGATAAGCAGGCGGCAAGAGGGTTCTATGACAATATAGCGAAAGGCACCCACCTTGAAGCTACCGCACGGGGCGGTGTGCTGGGTCCCGACTACGTTCACCCGACGCCGTCGGGCCACCGTCTGATCGCCATGGCGGAGCTGTACCTCCAAGTCCGCCGCAGCCACGCTCCCCACATGCACCCTTGGCGGCTTCCGCCAGCAGACGCTGGAGGAGAAGTTCAAAGAGGCGGCGGACGGGCTGCAGACGTACATCAACGCGGACAAGTGGGTCCCTAAAGAGCGCAAGACGCCGTGAGGGAGGGAGAAATGAGGAGACGGCTTTGCTTCCTTTGCTTTTGCGCTTTATCGGTCGCGACCCTTGCCTCTGGCCCACAGGTAACGATTCCCGCCACGCGCGTCAGGATCGTGTACAAAGACACCGGGCGGCCCGTCGAATGGGTCATGATTGATGTGACCTGCCTGCGAACGGATCTGACGAGGGCTGAGCGAAAGGAACTGTTTGAGAGAGAGAAGAGGGAATATGACGCGTTGATCGCCCAAGGAAAGCAGATCCCGTACCAGGATTTCAGCAGCTGGAAGTTGGAAGAGTTCAAGTCAGAGCGCTCCTGCGGCTGGCGGGACTTTCTCCACGCCGACGACGGCTGGATCACGATTCCGGAAGTATCCAACGTCCGGATGGACAGCTACAAAATAGAGATCGTCCCGGCAGGGGGGGCTGTTTATTACAAGATCCGAGATTGGAAGAAGGATTACCTGCCGGCTTACTACGATGAGAAGACCTTCCCCAAGTTCGCCGCGCTTCCGGAAAAGGACCGTGTCTTGGAGGCTCCTTATATCGCTCAATGTGGAATTCCCCCCGGCACGCTGAACCCCACCTACGAGGAAGGCCGCTTTTTCCTGGCGACCTACAAGATCATCCTCGACCATTGGCCGGAGCTGTCGGCCGCCTTGGGGTGTGGTTTCAGTGGCGACGGGCCGGAGTTCAAGCTGGCGTATTACGGATTTCTCCGGTACAATTGCCTCCTTTCAATGAAGGGCTACATTGACCCCTCGTATAGGAGAACTATCGGCGTTATCGTAAAGATCCCGGCGGCCCAGCGTGCCGATCTTCTTGAGCGGACACGGGAGCTTTTCTGCAACGATATCAAAGCCAAACAAGCCCGGTGGAAGGACCCTCGGATCCCGGCCGATCTCCTGGAATTGGATTTCTTCCAGAACCTTCACTGCGAGTGCATGGGCGTGCAAGGGCTGCCGCCGTGCGCAAAGCAGCAAGGTGATGTTTCGACAATCCCCGCGAAGCCTTCGGCCCCCGCTCCGAATCACGATGCCTCAGCCATGCGCCCCGGGGCTCCTCCAAGCAAGCCCGTTCCGCCTGAATCTCCGCGGGGGCGGCCCTCACCCTCCACGACGCGGCGTTGAGCGCGGCCTCGCCGGACGTGGGGAGCACCGTGCTGGGGGATAGGGGTCAGGTAGCATGTAAAGGCGGGGGTCAACTCCGGTAGGATATCGGTATCGACGGCCGATAACCAAGAGGAGAAGACCCCCATGCTGTACGCAGGTCTAGATTACCACAAGAGGTATTCGCTGATTGACGTGAAGGACGAGAACGGAATCAAGAAGAAAGCGATGAGGGTCGAGAACGAGTTCCAGGCGGTTCAAGAGTTCTTCGCGGACCTCGATGAGCCGTGCAAGGTGGTTCTGGAGGCGGGTTACAACTGGGGGAAGCTGTACGACTGGCTGGACCAGATTGAGAAGCTGGACGAGGTTCAACTGGCGCATCCCTATC
The DNA here is from genome assembly GCA_049591295.1 of Acidobacteriota bacterium. Lineage (GTDB taxonomy): Bacteria > Acidobacteriota > UBA4820 > UBA4820 > DSQY01 > DTPS01. The sequence continues at coordinate 112 of JBAWEQ010000085.1, read as the reverse complement.
GCGTGAAGGCCATCGCGGCGGCCCAGGTCAAGACGGATTCGGTGGACGCGGGGACGCTGGCGGACCTTCTCAGAGCCAATCTGATTCCCCGTGCGCATATTCCCTCGCGGGA
>JBAWEQ010000084.1:0-5852 GCA_049591295.1 Acidobacteriota bacterium | reverse complement strand
GGGGCGATTGGGCACGCGGCCCCAAGCTTGGCACCAGCAGAACCACGACGAAGCCGAGAAATCCCAAATTCGGATAACGCCCTCTTCTCATGACTCCCCCTCCTGGCTGAACGATGACATCGGATCGGCGCCAGGGTAACCCAGGGCGATCGGGATGTCAACGGGACTGCCCCTCCCCTCAGCGGTCCTGGAGGGGGTGGTCGGCCCAGCCGTGGAATTTGCCGAGGCGGCGGTATTCTGCGACGTATTCCACGTAGTTGCGCCAGCCGTTGCGGACGGCCCCGAGCTCGACGTCGGTGAGGGGACGGACAGGGCGGGCCGGGGAGCCCATCACGAGGTACCCGCGCGGCATGACGCGCCCCTGGGGCACGAGCGAGCCGGCCCCCACGATCACCTCCTCCTCGATGACGCAGCCGTCCAGGAGGACGGCGCCCATGCCGATGAGCGAGCGTCGCGCGAGGGTGCCGTCGGGGCCCTTGAGCTTCCGCACCGCCTCGCGGCTGCTCATCTTGTCGGTGGGCTGGCCGTCCACCTCGAGGATCACGTCGCCCGCCCGGATCCCGGCCCGCCAGGCCGGAGTGTCGGGAATCGGGTTCACCACCAGGAGGGGGGAGGTGGCGCTCGGCTTGGCCACCAGCATGCCGAGCCCCGAGAACTTGCCCTCCTGGTCCTCCATGAGATCCCTGAAGGTCTGCGGGCGAGTAGTAGTTGCTGTGCGGGTCGAGACTGTGGAGCATGCCGTCCAGGGAATCGCTGAGCAGGTCCTGCCCCGGCGGCTTCTCGTAGCCGCGGGTCTCGACCAGGTCGGCCACCTGCAGGTACAGGTTCTCGGCGGCCTTGGCCTGGTCGCCGCCGCCCGCGCGCAGATCCTGGCTCGGCCAGTCACCGGCCATGCCCAGCGCCATCAGAAACAATATCATCAGCAGAGCGGCTCGACGCACCATAGCGGTTCATAGTAAGTCCTTCCCCTCCCGTTGTCCAGCCGGTTGGGCAAAAGCCGTCACGACTCCTGAAGGACGTCCCGTTGCGGGCTCGCTCGCCAAGTCCCCATAAGCTAGTGACGAAGAAAGCGTGGCCCGGACGGGAGGCTTCGAACGGCGCGGCGGCCACCCGGAAGATAACGCTTGCCTCCCGCTTTGCCTCCCGGGTTTCTTGGGGCTTTCCCTTGCTTCTTCGGCTTCCCCGGCGCCGGGGCGCCTCTACTTGGCGCTGTCCGCCCGTGCCTTGCTGCCCGTGGATGGCTTTGTCCCGCCCGCGTCAGCGGCAGCGGAAGAAGAACCTTGCGCCCCAGTGTCGATCCAGATGCGGGCTTCCCCGAGGGCGGGGCCGCGGTTGTTGGTCAGGTTCACGCGAATGGGAATGGTGATGGGCGCGAAGCAGTGGGGATTCCCCTGGCTCTCGGGCTGGGCCTTGGCGGCGGGTCCCTTCGTGCCGGCAGGCTTGGCCGGGGCCGCTTTCGAGGCCGGCCGCGCCTGGCTCCCGGCCGTGGTCTCCCCCTTCTTCGCGGAGGACGAGCTCTGCCCAGGCGAGACGCAAGTAGTCAGGGGCGAGGAGGAGGCCCCGTTCTGCCACTGCTGGTAGAGCCACGGCAGGAGGAGCGTCTTCGAGAACCCGAACACATGATACGGCGTCGTGAAATGCAGCCGCCCGCTGGGACCGATATAGTAGACTGGGTCCGCGTCCTGCTGGGTGAAGGACATATCCGACTTCGAGAGGTCCTCCTGGAGCATGGTCTGCCCGAAGCGGCTCACGGGCATCATCGTGGCCGGCGGCGAGGTGGCGCTGTAGGGCGCCGGGTCCACCCCTTCGTCGGCCGTAGGGGCCTGCGTGAAATCGGCGATGCGCAGGCTCGTCCAGTCCACGTCGTCCAGCGTGAAACCCGAGGGCGGCATGACGTAGAGCGTGATGGCCTGGTCATTCCCCCCGCCCGGGTTCTTGCCCTTCACGGAGGTGTTTCCCCCCGCCCCTTGCAGCTCGCCCAGAGGAATAGACGCCGGCTTGATCGCCGCGCCGATCACGCCCCCGCTCGGCGTGCTCGTGCCGATGGGCGTTTCGTACTGGAACTGGTAGACGCCATTCACGAGTTTCCAGACCTGGGTTCCGTCAACCCACACACGGTCAGTATTGTCTGGCGTGTTATCCCAGTCGGGGTAAACGAGGAGTTCAGGGATGCCATTACCATCGAGGTCCACGAAGCCCACGCCCGAATTGGAGCAAGTACAGGTTCCATTCCCTGTCGCTCCGGGGCCAGGGGGGCCGTCCAGGCTTACGACTCCCGTCTGCGGATTGTAGGGTGTGATGGGCACGATGGCTCCGCTCCTGTAAGCGAGGACGAGGACGCCCTGATCCACTGAGGCGCCTGTGTTAAAGGTATCGTCCTCCCAATAGAGGAGGATGTCCTTCATCCCGTCCTTTTCGACGTCCTCGAAGTGAGGATCCCAGAGGTTGCCTGCGAATACATCTGGATTGGCACCCCATGAATAGTGAAAGGTGCCGGAGGAATCCCTCAGGAAGATCCGAAGAAGTGTTTCGCCGCATCGGCTATAGGTCACGACATAAATGTCTGGTCCGTTTGAGGAGAGTTCCTGCTCCCAGCACTGGATCCGCCCGTTGGTCAGGTCATCCTGGATAGGAATCTCAGGATGGCAAGCATAGTCGGAGGCACCTGGGCCGCTAATGAAGGCTTGAGGGTAATACTGCATGATGAGCGGCTTCAGGCCATCGGGGATAGCTGTATTGCCGGGGATACTCTGGCTGTAGAAAAGCTGGCCAGTACTGGATGTTTGCGCGAAAGTCACCATCCCCGTCCCCAGCATCACCAAGAGCGCCGAAAGAATGTGCTTCATCGTCATGGTCGTCTCCTCATTGGCCCGGGATCTGCGGCTGATAGGCTGGGGCGAAGTTTTGCACAATCCTTGAGCCGTAACTGAGGTCCCTAGTTTTCCTGTTATACCCATTGTAAAACGTACATAATTCGACAAAGAACTGCTGGAAATCGGATAGGCTGGGTTGCCCAGTGTTGCTATAGTATTTCAAAAGATACCGTCGTTGCCACGCGAGCCAGTGGGCCCCTAGCCTGATGTTGGTATCGGCGGTTTCCAGGTCGCCGGGGCTACCCAAGCCTAGATCGCTACCAGCGACCTCCAGATTGGCTGGGATACCCATACCCAACCACCCCAACTCTTTGAGCGCCTCGAAACCCACCTGCATGTACCCGTAAGAGGCTGCAAGCACAGTCTGGGCGGTATAGGGATTGTCGTAGAAGAAGTCGAGAGCCGCATTGGAGAGGCTGGGGCACCGACCCGCCCGGTATTCGTCGTACTCCCAAACGCTCACCGGCTTGTACCAGTCCTCGCCTTCGCCGCAGGGACCATACTTGTACGGGCTTCCGGCCGGAACGACGGCGTACCATGCGGAGGTACCCAAGCTCAAGGCGTAGGCCGAAAGATCACCATCCGCGGCCGTCACCGCCGTGCAGCCCTGCCCCTGATTCCAGACGGCAAAGGAGGGCAGAAGCTTGAAACTGTACCGTGCATCCAGCCGCATATCCTTCCAGCTTGAGGTCAGCGGCCCTTCGGCAATCGGACTGCCCGGCACCCCCGTCATGGAGGGTTCCTGGAAGGCGAAGGCGGCGAAGGCCGGATCGCCCAGCCGGAGCCGGAATCCCGGCTGGCTGGCGCCATAGTCCCATGTTCGGGGCTCGTACCGGTAGGCCGTGGCCGTAAACGTGCTTTCTTTCTGGATCATGGCCTTGATGTATTGGGGCAGAATGCCGAACTGCTCCGCAGCGGTGTAGATTGCAGAGTCAAGCTCGGGGTGGGCCGATCCAAGAGGGCCGCTCGCCACCGTCTTCACGGTAAAGGAGAGACTGCTCTGGCCTGAGGTGGAAGTGGCCGTAATCTGAACACTACCCACGTGCATAACGGCCAAGCCCGCACCGGAGCCACCGTTCGGCAGAAAGAGGAGGACAACGTTGTTGGGGAAGAGGTCATCGGGATCGGGACCGTTCGTCCGGCAGACTTTCTGCAAACCCCACGTGGCCGAGACAGGCTGGTTGTTGGAGAGTAGCGATAACGTTGGCGTGGCTCCCAGGGGGAGCGTGACCGTCTGCCCGTTCTGGGTGACGGGTATGGTCTGGCCATTCTGGGAGATGTTGATCGTCAGTGTCGAACAGGAGAGCTCGGCGTTTTCCCCCCGGCTCTTCTGCACCACGTCCTTGTACTGCACGCCCGTCGGGCAGCAGGTGAAGTTGTCGTAGTAGTGGGGGTCCACCAGCTCGCACGCTGAAAAGCGGTGGAGATCTTCATTGTAGTTGCCATTGGGCGTGGGGACCCATCCGCTCTCGTATAGATTTCCGTAAGCGTCGGAGGACAGCCACGCTGGCCAATTGAGCGTACTGGCGGCACATGTCGCCCCTCCCGCTGGTGCCGCCGCCGTCCACGGGTTTTCGGCCCATCCCCCGCCAGATCCCTGCTCATATTCCACAATGGGTCCCGACTGATTGGAACCCGACTCAATGGCCCCCATCAAGTAAAACCGACCCATGCAATCAGCGGCTACGGTTCCAAAGGCACCATAGTATCCTTGTAAATCCGTGGGTATTGGCGGAGGCGGTGGAAGCTGCTGGACCGGTTCTTGACTTCCCATGGGAGGGATAGCCCAGACGGTATCTTGCACTTCATCGTGAGATTGCCCCCCCGCCCAGCCCGAAGCCCAGAAAACCCGGCATATCGCATTACCGGAGGGGGAGACCGCAAGGCCGAAGGGGCCAAAGAATCCATAGGCGTTCGATAGGAAGTCCCCCATTTCAATGGGGGAAGGGAGCAGGGCGGAATCCAGTGAGAGTACGACCGTCGAGCCGTTCAGACTGCTGGCGGGAAACCACCAGAAATCGTAGGCTTCAGACCTGTCCACTACGGGTGCGTATGTCCCAATGCCGACGGGTACGAGATGGTAGCATGGTAACCGGTAACCAACCACAAGGAGATCGCCCTGGGCGTCGAAGCCGAAGGCAGCGATGGTAAAGCTCTCCGTGCCATAGCCACCATTGGCAGGTGGACAGCCACTATCTGAAAAGAGCTGTTGCGTGGTCAGTACCACCGAGCTCGTTCCTAGATTCACGATATCCTCGTTGATATAGGGCGGATTGTACTTGGGATAGTTGAAATTCTCGGCAAGGAGACCATAGACCTGCCCATCGGCCGGATTCCGCGCAGAGATGCCTGAATAGAACAGCGAATAGTCATCCGTACCGTTGTTCCTGGAAAACCATGCCCCGCCGGTCTCGGAAACCTGGCCCTGATTGTCGATATGGTAGACGTAATCACCTACCGTCCAGTAGTCCGCATACCCGTTGACCACATACAAATCCTCATTGGCGCCGGGCAGGACGGCGGATGACCAAGAAGACACATCGAGTCGGCCACCATAGGGCGGGCTGTAGTCGGTCCAGATCACCAGGATATCCTCGGAGTTGCTGGTCTGGACGAGCGGCTGGCCGTTGACCATGGCGGTGGTGGTGACCGTGACGGGGCCGCTCGTGGCGCCCTGGGGGACGGTGAGGCTGATCTGGGTGTCCGAGTCGGGGGTTACGGCGATGGGGATGGAGCCGAAGTTCACGGTGACCTGCGCCTCCCCGGCGGTGAAGGCCTGGCCGGTGAGGGTGAGCAGGTCCCCTACCGCGGCGCGGTCAGGAGAGACCTGGCTCAACGTTGGTGCGGGGGGGGGGGCGATTGGGCACGCGGCCCCAAGCTTGGCACCAGCAGAACCACGACGAAGCCGAGAAATCCCAAATTCGGATAACGCCCTCTTCTCATGACTCCCCCTCCTGGCTGAACGATGACATCGGATCG
>JBAWEQ010000083.1:0-1984 GCA_049591295.1 Acidobacteriota bacterium | reverse complement strand
ATTCAGGTCTTCCTGAATCCGCACGCTCTCATCGCCCGACACACGCTCAAGCTCGCGCTGCGCGTCCGCAAGCTCATCCGTATCAAGACCAAGCTGCGCCTTCGCAACTTCGAGATCGTCCGTGCTTGCGGGGACCGGCGCACCGGCCTTCACCTTCGCTGGCCCAGAAGCTGATTTCGCGGTCAGGCCGTCCACCAGCGCCTGATCCTGCTTGATGAGCTGCTGGAGTTGGGCAATCCGCTTTGAAATGACGAGCGCCTGCCCCGTAAGGACTCGATCCTTATCGTGCAAATTGGCCAGGCGCAGGGCGGAAGCGAAAGCCTGGTCCACGTCGTGGTCAGCGAGGCGTTCCGCCTCGCGCGCGTACTCCGTCTCCTCGGCAGAAACAGCCAGAGGCGCCAGAGACTGTGCGGTTTGCCAGGGGCTGATATCGACAAGGGTCTTCTTACCGCGGGCATGGAGCTGCGATCCACCCTGCCAATTCATGAATGGGAGATGCACCATGGCATCGCGCGTGGACCAGGAGGACAGGAGACACACCGCCAGAAGTGCCAAAAGCACGATGAGCAAAACCACCCGGGTCTTGCCAAGGATGCTTGCACGCGCCGCGCCGGAGGAAGGAGCAATTGGGGACATTGCCATACTTGCATTTTTACAGAAAACCCCACCCGCAGCGGTCAAAAATGGCGAGCCTGGGCCGTCCCGGGTTCACGCAGGCTTGCGAAGATGCCGATTGTCCCAATTTCCTTCCCCAGCCAGCGGAGAATACAGGCGACGCACTTGCGGCTCGCTCATCCCTGATAGGAAAATGGGGCGGTGGATTATCGGCGGCCATGGGCGATTCTCGCGGTAACAGTGCTTTGGGCATTTCTGCCTGCCGTGCCGCAGATTGCGGCGAGGCATCACGCGCCCCCGCCCGATGCCCGCATCGATATCAATCACGCATCCCTGGACGAGCTGATGAAAGCACCCGGAATGACACGGAGCTGGGCCGGGCGCATTGTGCGCTTCAGGCCTTACCACACCCAGCTGGATCTATTGCAGCGGGGCGTTGTCACCAGCCAGGTCTACTACCGGATCAAGGACTACATGATCGCTCACCGCGATAAGCAATGAGCGATCCTTGTCAGGCTTTCGCCGGCCCATGGGAAGTATCTTCGCCGCGCTTCAGCAGACGACTGAGCAGCACGTAGAGTACAGGAATAAAGATCAGGTTGAGCACGGTAGACAGCAGCATGCCTCCCACGATGGTGGTTCCCACTGAGCGGCGTCCCAGGGCGCCAGCGCCGCTGGCAAACACGAGTGGCAACACACCCATGATGAAGGCAAAGGACGTCATCAGAATTGGGCGCAGGCGAAGTTCAGCCGCTTCAATGGCTGCTTCGGCAATCGAACGACCCTTGCGCCGCAATTGCTCCGCAAACTCCACAATCAGAATTGAGTTCTTTGCGGAGAGGCCGATCAACATCACAAGGCCGATCTGACAATAGACGTCGTTCGAGAGCCCACGCAACGACACCAGCCCCAACGCCCCCAGAACCGCCATGGGCACCGCCAGCAGAATGATGAATGGCAGAGCAAAGCTCTCGTATTGAGCTGACAGCGTGAGGTACACAACCAGGATGCCCAGCCCGAAAATGCTGAGCGCCTTGCCGCTGGACTCAATTTCATCCAGCGTAAGGCCCGTCCACTCATAGCGCATGCCGGGCAGCATCACTTTCTTGGCGAGATCCTCCATGCCTGTGATCCCCTGCCCTGAGCTGTAGCCCGGCGCAGGCGAGCCATCAATCTCCACCGAGCGGAACAGGTTGTAGTGCGAAATCACAGGTGGGCCCGAGCTCTCTGCAACGCTCACCAGGTTGTCCAGCGGAATCATCTGGCCACTGTCAGATCGAACATAGTAGCTGTGCAGATCGCCGGCCACCTCACGGAAATGCTGGTCTGCCTGGACATACACGCGATAGGTGCGGTTGTTGTAGTCAAA
>JBAWEQ010000082.1:0-3159 GCA_049591295.1 Acidobacteriota bacterium | reverse complement strand
CACCCGCGCCGCTGCCGCGGGGACCGTCCTGCACGCCCTGGCCCGCCGCCTCGGCATTCCCCTCAAGGCCCTCCACCCGGTCCACCGCCTGGACACCGGCACTTCGGGCGCTCTGCTCGTGGCGCTGGAGGCCCGCGCCGCGGCCTTCCTCGGCGAAGCCCTGAGGGAGGGCCGGGTGGCCAAGACCTACAACGCGTGGGTGGCCGGCGAGCCGGAAGGGGCGGAGGGGAGCTGGAGCTTCCCCCTCGGCCGGCCCGCGGGGGGCGTGGTCCGCGTCGATCCTTCCGGCCGAGAGGCCCGGACGCTGTACCGGGTGCTGGCGCGAGAGGGAGAGCGGTCCTTTCTGGAGCTGCGCCTCCTCACCGGGCGCACCCACCAGATCCGCGTCCACTGCGCGGCGGCGGGCGTGCCCATCCTCGGGGACGTCAAGTACGGCCGCCCGGACCCGCGCTTCCGCCGCCCCCTACTCCACTCCCGCCGGCTCGTCTTTCCTCTGCCGGGAGGCGGCGAGGCGGCCGTGGAGGCGCCCCTGCCGGCCGACATGGTGAGCCCACTGCCAGGAGAGTAATCCCCCTACAGATCAGATCCCCCGATATCGCCATGGCGCAGAGTGCAGGATCGTCCCCTCCGGTCCACAGCAAGAGGGCGGCTAGGTCCTTTGTGGAGTTTCCGTTTCGGGACAACCTCAGCGCGCGCCATTCTCACCGGCACGGCGCCTCGTGACCATTGCCACCGCCAGCCCCGCCGCCGACACTACGACACCTCCCAGGACGCCGACCAGAGCGCGCACCGTTGTGGTTTGCAGTGCCCCCCACACGATCAGCGGCAGGGCTCCCACTTGAGCCACCGCCAGAGCCACAATCCCCCGCCATCGCATCCGTCGCGGTGCAGCGTCGGCATCCGTCGAACGGGGATGCGGAAGGTGCACAATTTCGAGGACCAAGGCTGTAACAGCGCAAATGAAGCCGGCGGCATACAGGATCAGAAGGAAGAAATGACCCTTGATTGAATCGAGCATGAAGAGCGTCGGTATGTAGGGAGCTATGAAGCCCGATGCGACCCAGGCCCACCGCTGGTCCCCGGCGCTCCGGGCAACGTGCCTTCCAAGGAGAACCATAAGCAGCCAACCAACTCCCAGCCCGCACAAAAGCAGGCATATCACGGCGAGGGCAGCCAGGGTGATCATCCTTTCCTCCTAGGCGAAACAGTCATAGGCCCATGCAAGAACAGCCGCATTGTAGGCAACCACCGCCCCCAAACAAGCCGGAGATACCGTTCCACAGCCAAGGATTAGGCCGGCGATTGCCGCGGCAAGGCCAATGCTTGCAATACCGCAGGCCAGCCACTTGGGCGCGACCACCCCCAGGCACTCGTCTCGGCTTACCGAGAGGGTGCCATCAGGATTTTGCACGACCAAGCTTTCCTGGAGCAGGAAGGCTTTCAGGCCGCCGAGGGCGGCTGAGGAATCCTGGCCTATGGCGGCTGCTGCTTGCTGAACCAGGGTATCACCACCAGCAGTAATGATGTTTCCCTGGCTGTCAAGCAAGACCTGCCACTGCTGTCCCCCGTTCACGGACAAAGTCTCCTGATAGTTGCCGTTGGCCTGCGGAGTGACTGTAATTTGGCCACTCGGGAACGTGAGGAATCGCTGCCCGGTGAGGATGTTCAATCGTAAGGTCACGACTTGGCCGCCGACAGCGTAAAATGTTACGGTGAGATCATTTCGGGAAGTCCCTTTTATGTTCACGATATCGAGACTCCCTTGCGAATCCGTGCCGGAATATATCTCCTCAATGGTGGGTGACGGAGGAGGAGTGGTCGCGAAGACACTCCCACCAGGACTTGCGGCGAAAGCCATCACCGCGATCAGTAGGAAAGAAACCCCGCTACCCCCTATACTCCTGTGCCAAATTCTCCACTGCATGGATTCCTCCTCTTCTCGCTTCGCGGCCCTAACCCCGGTTCATGCCACACTAGAAGGTCACCCCCTTTCTCATGTGGCCGATGTCAGCCTTCCTTCGGAAGAAGTGAGCAGTGAGGTCTAATTCCCGGTTTTCTGTGCCGAGCTCCCCAGCCCCACAAGTTCATGAATGCAATTTAGTTCGCATTTGCCCCCTTGTCATCAGCCTAAAGTATGAGTCCAATTCTCATACTTTAGGTTGAGGTCAAAATGGCACTGTGGCCTTTAGGCAAAACGGCATCATCCCCTGAAAGTATAATGGGCAGGCACTGAGGTCTCGAACGATTCCAACCCATTCCGTGAAAAAGCGGGCCGTTCCCGTTGAGCGGAGAGGCCCTCCGGGCAGATAATGACACCAGGTAACGAAACGCGCCACGATTTCGTTCAAACCTTTGGGCGCCCCGCGGCATCTCAACGGGTGGAGGCGGAGGGGCGGCGCATGGACGGCACGGTGGAGCAGGTCATGGGGCAAGCCGCACACGAAGAGCCGGCGGTCGGGGAATGGGTGCTGGTCCGGCGGGCCCGCTCCGGCGACCTGGCCGCCTTCGAAGAGCTCTATCGGACCCACGCGGGCCGCGTTCACGCCCTCTGCCGGCGGCTGTGCGGCGGGGAGGCCCGGGCCGAGGAGCTGACCCAGGAAGTCTTCGTGAGGGCCTGGGAGAAGCTGGCGGCCTTCCGCGGGGAGAGCGCCTTCTCCACCTGGCTCCACCGCATGGCGGTGAACGCCGCGCTCATGGAGCGCCGCTCCTCGGGGCGGCGCGAGAGGCGGGAGCGGGCCGAGGAGGACCTCTCGGGCTACGAGGCCAGGCCGGAGCGAAGCCCCGAGAGGGCCGTGGACCTCGAACGGGCCGTGGCGGCTCTGCCCGAGGGGGCGAGGAGGGTGTTCGTGCTGCACGACGTGGAAGGCTACGCGCACGAGGAGATGGCGTCGCTGCTCGGGATCACGGTGGGGGCCACCAAAGCCCAGCTCCACCGGGCGAGGCGGCTCCTTCGGGAGGCCCTGGCATGAACTGCGAAACGGTGCTCGAACGGTTGGACGACTACCTCGATGGCGCCCTGGCCCCCGGAGAGCGGGCCGAGCTGGAGCGCCACCTCCGGGACTGCGGGGCCTGCCGGGGAGAGGCCGAGGGGCTCCGCGCCCTGCTGGCGTCGGCGCGGGCCCTGCCCCGCGCGCTGGAGCCGGGAGGGGACCTCTGGCC
>JBAWEQ010000081.1:0-45751 GCA_049591295.1 Acidobacteriota bacterium | reverse complement strand
CTTAACGTTTTCGCATCCCATCTTCGCGCGATCTTGACGCGATTCTCGATCGCAAAATCCTCAACGTAGTCTTCAACTACGCCTGCGGTTTTGCTCCCTCCAATCGCGCCAATCTCACACGAATCTGGGCGCGAATTCCGTTAACCGATTCCTGCGCGGGTCCTTAGGCGGGGCTCCTCAGAGAAGGTCCCGCAGGCTGATCCGCATCTGGGGTAACAGCTGGTAGAACAGATCGAGAGGGAAGCCCACGACGTTGTGGAAGGAGCCCTCGATCCGCCGGAGGAAGACCGCGCCGATCCCCTGGGCCGCGTAGGCCCCCGCCTTATCCATGGGCTCCCCGGTCCCCACGTACCAGGCGATTTCCGCTTCCGACAACCGATGAAAGGTCACCCCGGTGCTGCTGACCCCCTCGGCCCGTTCACCGTCACGCAGCAGGCACATGCCCGTGAGGACCGTGTGGGTCCGGCCGGAGAGCCTCCGCAGCATTTGGGCCGCCTCCGCCGCGTCGCCGGGCTGCCCCATGGCGCTCCCGTCCAGGACGACGAGCGTGTCGGCGCCGATCACCAGGTCCGCCCTCGGTTCCAGGGAGGCCACGTGCTCCGCCTTGCGGCGGGCGAGGCGGACCACCTGCGCCTCGGCACCCTCTCCCGGCAGGGGCTCTTCGGAAATGCCGGAGGGCACAGCCCGGTGCGGCACGCCGAGAAGGTCCAGAAGGTCCGTCCGGCGCGGGCTCCGGGAGGCGAGAACCACGTCCATCACCATGCCGGCGCCCCTGGCAGCCCGTCGGTTCCAGGCCCCCGCTCGAAGGTCCGTGGGCGCTCGCCTGGGAAGGCCTTGGGGGAAGCGTTTGAGGGATCGGTCACGAAGAGGCTCACTTCCAAAATTTAACGACGAGGTAGATGGCCAGCAGCAATCCCACCAGCGTCAGGGGATTCACCGAGAGGGTGATGCCGAAGATGATCTGCAAAACGGAGAGATCCAGATGGAGCGGCTCCTTCAGGCCGATGGAGACGCCCTTGAAGAAGAGGTCGTGCGCCGCTCCCCCCGGAAGCAGCATGCCCACGACCTGGCCCAGAAGGGTGCCAATGACCGCGCCCACGAGCAGGATCATCAGGGCGCCGAACCAGCCCAGCTTCACTGAATGAGTCCCTTGGGGACCGGCATGGGCGGTTCCACCGGGATGGGGCCGAAGGCCTTCTCGTACCGCTCCAGATTCTCGGCCAGCGTCCTGACGATCTGCTTGAGGGCGATGGGATTGGTCATGAGCCGGGAGAGGACTTTCACCTCCGGCTTGCCCGGGATCATGCGGCCGAAGTCCATGACGAACTCCGCCTGGTTGTGAAAGACCGAGAGAAAGTTCACGTAGGTACCCTCGGCGACCTTTTCGTCCACCTGGATCTTGAGCTCAAAGCCCTGGGGTTTGTCCGCCTTCTTGTCACTCATCGGGTTTCTCCTCAAAGCCCGATGTTACGGCCGCTCCCGCCGAGGAGTCAACGGTGGGGCCCGGTCGCGTCCTCAGGACTTCGGGCAGGGCCGATGCGCGGTGGGAGAGCACGGCGCAGTCCAATTGGCCATCCCGGAGCGCCAGGGATACTCGGGTTCCCGGGGGGGCCTGCGCGCTGCTCGTGAGGGACCGGTTCCCCTGCAGGAAGGCGGCGGCGTATCCACGGCCGAGCGTGTTGAGGGGGCTCAGCGAATTGAGCGTGCGCGTCAGCCCGCCGAACCGCTCCCGCCGCCGTTCCAGCGCCCCCGCCACGGCGGTCCGCATCCTTCGCCGCGCCTCCTCGTGCCCGGTGCCGAAGGCCGCCAGCGTTCGCCGGATGGTCTCGGGCGACAGCGTCCGCCGGCAGAGCTCCAGTCTGTGCGCCCCCTGGGCCAGCCTGACCGAGACCGCCCGCGCCGCCGCGTCTACCGCCCTGTCACTCCGTTCCTGCGCCCGCTCCAGGGCCTTCACGAGGGAACCCCGGAGGCGTTCGGGCCGACTGGCGACGAGGGTCTGCCTGAGGGCGGTCAAGCGGGCAAGGGAGAGATCGAAGAGTCTTCGCTCGGCCGCCCCTGCGCGATGGAGAACCGAGTCCCTCATCGAGGTCAGCAGCTCGGCCGCCACAGACGGCGTCGGCGCTCGGAGGTCCGCGGTGAGGTCGGTGAGCACCGTATCCACCTCGTGCCCGACGGCTGAGATGACGGGGACAGCGCACCCCGCCACGTCCCTGGCCAGGCTCTCGTCGTTGAAGGCCCAGAGGTCCTCCATGGAGCCGCCTCCCCTGGTGAGGACCACGACCTCTATGCCGGGCCGGTGGGCGAGTCTGGCGAGGCCCCTCCTCAGGCTCTCGGGCGCCCCCGCGCCCTGCACCAGGGCGGGGGCCACCACCACCTCGAAGGCAGCCCTTCTCCTGCGGAGCACCGAAAGGAAATCCCGGAGGGCGGCCCCCTCCAGCGACGTGACCACGCCCACGCGGGTGGGAAAGGGAGGTAAGGGCCGCTTGCGGGCGGGATCCGTGATGCCGTCCGCCATCAGCCTCCGCTTGGCCTGTTCGAAGGCCATCTGGAGCGCGCCCAATCCCGAGGGTTCCACGGCCGTCACGTAGAGCTGGAGATCGCCTGAGCCTTCGTAGAGGGAGAGTCTTCCCCGCGCCAGGATCTTCAGGCCGTTCTCAATCGAGAAGGGCACGCGGAGGGCGTGGGTGCGGAAGAGGACGGCCTTCAGGGAGGCCGACTCGTCCTTCAGCGTGAAGTAGCAGTGGCCCGAGGCGGCCCGTTTGAAGCTCGTGACCTCGCCCTCCACCCACAGGTCGGGAAAGGCCTGCTCCAGCTCAGAGGCCAGCAGCCTCACGATTTCCGAGACCGCGTAGACGGGCCGTCCGGCCCACTCCTTCGGCATGGGAGGTAGGATAGATCGGAATTGGGAAAGAAAGAAGCACGACCATGCTACCAAGGAGGGCGGAGGGCGGTCGAAGGGCGATGGTCGATGGCAGGATGAGCAACGCACACCGAACGACGAGTGATGGCTGCCAAACGAGGCCGGGCGACGATCGGCCCCATCCTCAGCGTACAGGGAGTACGCTTGCGGTGCGGCCGCCTTGTCTTTCTCGCATGAGGCCCATCGGCGCCGGAACGCGCCTTCCTCCGCTTCGCTCCGGAAGGCCAACCGCGGAAGTGCGAGCTGACATTGTCTTGGACAGCCATGATTCCCCAGATCTCCCACTCCCCGGCTCTCCAGCTCCCCGGCTCCATCTTCTCCTCCCCTCTCCCTCACGAAGCGTGCGTGCTTTCCGCTTTCGCGGCGGCCCCTCTCCGGCTATGCTGTCGGCTGGAGTCCTCATGGTCGTGACGGAACCCCTCATCGAGGCCACCTTCGTCAGGCGCTACAAGCGGTTCCTGATGGACGTGCGCCTGGAGGACGGCTCGCTCCTCACGGTGCACTGTCCCAACTCGGGAAGCATGGAGGGGTGCACGGCCGAGGGCGCTCCCGTCCTGCTGACGAGGGCCTCGAATCCCTCCCGCCGGCTCGCCTTCACCGCCGAGTGGATCCGCCTGCCGGGAGGTTGGGTGGGGATCAACACGCACCGGACCAACCGGATCGTCCACGATGCTCTTCGCCGGGGCCTTGTCCCCGAGCTGGAAGGCTACGAAACCGTCCGCGCCGAGGTCCCCTACGGCAGGAACAGCCGGGTGGACTTCCTGCTGGAAGGCCCCTGCCTTCCGCCCTGCTACGTGGAGGTGAAAAACACGACCTGGCCCACCCCCGACGGGGGAATCGGCTTTCCCGACGCGGTGACGGAGCGAGGCCTCAAACACCTGCGCGAACTGCGCGGCGTCGTCCGAGGGGGAGGCCGCGCCGTCATGCTCTTCGTCGTGAATCGTGAGGACGGCTCCTTTTTCAGGGCCGCCCAGGAGAAAGACCCCGCCTACGCCCGCGCCCTGGCGGCCGCGGCGAAGGCGGGCGTGGAGGTGCTGGCCTACCGCGTGCGCTTCGACGTGCCCGCCGTGGACCTGTCCGAAGCCATTCCCTGCCTCCGGAGGAGGGGCAGAAACTTGGAGCCGCTGCGCTCGTACCAATCAGTCGGTGCCGGACGAATGCCGGCGGAAGTCCCGTGACGATCCTATCCGAGGACGGCGGAAAGCCGACCCGTCTTGGCCCCCAATGCGCGGGGGAAGGGAGGTTCCACCCTTGAAAAGGACGTGCTTGGCGTTTCTCTCCATTCTTCTGGTGGCCGCCGCGGTGGCGGCCCAGAGCCCGCCGGTCCTCTTCTCCACGCCCATGTCGCCGCGCGACGCCAACTACTCCATTCAAGTCAGCCTGGATGCCGCCAAGCACGTTCTGCGGGGCGAGGAGCGGATCCGCTGGCGCAACATCACGGACGCGCCGGCCACCGATGCCTGGTTCCACCTCTATCTGAACGCCTTCGCCAACGACCACACGGTCTTCATGACCGAGTCAGGCGGACAGCTCCGGGGCGACGCGTTCGACAAGGGCCACTGGGGCTTCTGCGAGGTGAGGTCCATCGCCCTCGTGAGCGCGGACGGGACCAGGATCTCCCTCAAACAGCTCTTTCCCCGGGAGGACCACACGGTCATGCGCGTGGTGCTGCCCGCGCCCGTTCCGCCAGGCGGCGAGGCCGTCCTCGAGGTCAGCTTCGAGGACCAGCTCCCGCGCGTCTTCGCCCGCTCCGGGTACGCGGGGACCTTCAACATGGCCGGCCAGTGGTTTCCTAAGATGGGGGTCTTCCAGGGCGCGAAGGGATGGAATTGCCACGAGTACCACGCGAATACGGAGTTCTTCTCCGATTTCGGGGTGTATGACGTCTCCATCACTGTGCCCGCCGAGTACGTCGTGGGAGCCACGGGCGTCCTCTGGCAGGAGGTGCGCCACGGAGCGGAAAAGACGCTCTCCTTCCACGCCGAGGACGTGCACGATTTTGCCTGGGCGGCCCAACCCGATTTCGTGGACAGGACGGAAACGTGGATGGGCGTGAAGATCAGGGTCCTCATGCAGCCGGGGAACCGAGCGAGCATCCCGCGCTACTTCGCCGCCGTGAAGCAGGACCTGACCGATTACGCCAAGTGGATCTGGAAGTACCCCTACCCGGAGATCACCGTCATCGATCCCCCGATGAACGGCATGGGCGCGGGAGGAATGGAGTACCCCACGCTCATCACGGCCGGTGCGAGCCCCTTCCTGGGAAAGCACATCCTCATACCCGAGGTGACCGTGGTCCACGAATTCGGCCACCAGTACTGGTACGGCATGGAGGCGAACAACGAGTTCGAGCGCGCCTGGCTCGACGAGGGCATCAATTCCTACTACGAGGCCCGGATCATGGACGCCTGGTACGGTCCCGAGAGATCCTTCGTGGACGACCTCTGGGGATGGAACCTGGGGGAGCAGGCGCAGGAGCGCGCGGCCTACCTCTCCATGCCGGACATGGACCCCATCGTGCTCGATGCGTGGAAGTACGTCTCCCAACGTTCCTACGATGTCATCACGTACGACAAGTCGGCCCTGGTCCTCAAGACCCTGGAGAACATGCTCGGCCAGAAGAAGATGGACGAGGTCATGCGCGCCTTCTTCATGCAGGTCAAGTTCACCCATCCGGACACGCGCGACTTCATCCGAATCGTCTCGCAGGCCGCCGGGCAGGACCTCGCGCCCGTGCTCGAACCGATGCTCTACGGCACGGGGACGGTGGATTTTCGGGTGGCCCGGGTGCGAAACGTACCGCGCTCCTCTCCCGAAGGCTACGACCTGACCGGGGCCGCTCCGGTGCTCTATGGTACCGGAAAGAAAAAAGATAGGAACCAGGAGCACAAGGGAGCCGCCAAGTCCCCATTCAAGGAGAGCTACGACTCGACCGTGGTGGTGGAGCGCCGCGGTAGCCTGATGTTGCCGGTGGACGTGGCCATCAAATTTTCCGACGGCACCACGCGCACGGAGCACTGGAACGGAGACGGCCGATACAGCGCCTGGACCTTCTCGGGGCCCAAGGTGGTCCGCGTCGTGGCCGATCCGCAGGACCTCGTCCCGATGGATTTGAACCGGCTCAACAATGCCTGGGTGGACGCAGGAGACGGCGCGGTGGCCCGCTCCATGACCACGCGATTCCGGGTCCTCTACCAGTCTCTCGCGGCGATTCTGTTCAACGTCCTCTGAGGAGATCAAGCATGGAATGGGCGCGAGCCATCGGCAACGGTCTCTTTCGCGGCAGGGGAAAGGCCCTGGGCACCCTCCTGATATGGGGCTCCGGATTCCTTCTCGCCACCATCGCCCTGAACCCCATGCGGCGGGGCTTTCATTCGCTGTTTGACAAGGCGCCCGCCTCCCGTGCCCTCCTCGGAGGGGGAGGGCTGGATACGCTGATCGGCGCCGGTATGCATCAGCCGGCCTTCTGGTCGGCGGCCGCCGCGATGCTGCCGTACATGATTCTCCTCGCGGTTGTCGTGGGCCTGGTCCTCATGTCGGGGGTCTACTCGCAGGCCGTGGAGGGAAGCGGGAGCTGGCGGGCATTTTGGCGCGGTTCGGCGGCCAACGTCCTGCCCTTCGCCGCCCTGCTGCTCCTCAACCTCCTTCTCTGGGCCGTCGTGGGCCTCGGCATTGGAGTCTTCTTCGCCGCGGCGTGGCACGGCGTCCGCGACACCATGGACCCTGCCAGACCGTGGCATCTCTTCTGGATCACGCTGTGGTCGGTGCTGATCGTGGTGAACCTGTTCAGGAATTCGCTCGGCTTCTCACAGGCCCGGTGGGTTCTGACCGGCGGCAGGGAGGGGGTGGCGCGTTGTTTTCTGCGGAGCGTGGCGTTCACTTTCCGGAGGTTCGTTCCGGTGAACCTCATGACCTGGCTCCTCAACCTGGTGCGAGCCGGGGCCATGATCCTCGCCGTCTTTACGCTGAGCCCGGGGTACGGCACGACGGGCAGTTGGTTCGCCACGGCGGCTCTGCTTCAGGGGGGATTCCTCTTCGCGGCCTACCTCAGGGTGGGCGAGGCGCGCGCCCAGGTGTCCTACATGCGCGCCTTTCTGGAGCCGACCACCGTCGCGGCCGCGCCGATGCCTGCGGAGAAAAAAGACGAGGAGCCTTCGGTGGCCGCCGCTCCAGCATCCGAGTCGGGAGTGGTGGAAGAGATCCCTGGCGCGTGACGACGGGAGAAGGACGCCGGGGCCCTCGGTCCGCCCGGAGGCCGAGGAGGGGATCACGACACGGCCGGCGAGACCCGCTCCTCCACCATCCGGTAGATGGCGCTCTTCTCCTCGGGCGAGAGGTGCTTGCTCGCCTCGAAGAGCAGGAATGAGAGGACCGTCGAGAGACCCGCATCCAGGTCCGCCAACCGCCGGTCCACGTGGTGGTCGGCCACGTTGGCGGTGAGCACCTTGGGGTCCAGTCGCCCCGAGGCCTCGAATCGGAGCCCTTCGAGGATGCTGCTGTTGGCGGTGTCCAGGCAGCTCTGGGCCAGTGCCTCCAGGCTCTCTCTGGGCTGTGAGCCGGCCAGGCTCGACAGGATCCTGGAAAAGATCTGGTTGTAGGAGAAGATCAGCTCCTGGATGGCAAGCGCGTCCTCGACCTCCTCTCCGTGAGACGGGAGGGGTGCCTCGGGAAGCATTGCGTAGCGGGCCCTGACCAGGGAGACGATGACCCTCAGGGTCTCGAACTCGTCCAGGGAGGATCGGTGAATGATCTCGCGGATCGTCCTGCGGCCGTCGATGAGCGCAAAAACCGCCTTCTCGCCCTCAAGGAAGCGGACCCCCTTGTTCTGCTGCTCCACGGGCGCGAGCTCGGGGACCAGCCGGTCGTTGGGAATGAGCTCCTTGATCATGGGCCACTCATCCAGGCGGCGTATCCCCTCCATGATGATGTTGGTCGTGGAGGTGGAGAGCTTGATCTTCTCCTCGTGGGGCTCCTCCGATTCCTCGAAGGTGAAATAGCCATCCCTGAGGGCGAAGGTGGAGTAGATGATTTCCAGGACCTGGTTCTTCACGGCCCACCAGAGTTCCTTGGGCGTGAGGACGCCCATCTGGACGAGCACCTTTCCCTGGCGCTTGCCGGGCTCCACCAGGAGGCCCGACTTCATGTTCTGTTCCTGCGTGATCTTGCCGTGCCGAACGAGGAAGCTGCCCAGGGACTCATCGGGGTCGGAGGAGCTGGCGAAGATCATGTCGCCGTGCTCCCAGTAGATCCGGCGTGTCCTCTCTCCCAGCCGCAGCGAGAGGATGCCGGTCTTCTTGATCATGTTGATGAAGGTCAAGAGGTCCGGCGCGCTGATGGCTCGGAGGGAGCCTTCCAGGATGCGGTCGCCCATGGGCGCCTCCGAAACTGATGGTACAGGAGCCGCCTGACTTTGCCAAGCACGAGGGAAGGGGATGGAAACGGAAAACGGAGGGACAGGGGAACAGGGAAGAATGGCTGAGGGGGGCAGAGATCAGAGCGCCGGGCCGGTAGCGGGCGCCTCACTTCCAGTTCCCCCATCCCCGATCTCTCGCATCTTTGTGCCTTTGCGGCGAATTCTTCCCCTCGGACCGGGAGGGTTGACTCGGTGGTGGGGCGGCTCTAAGATGAATGCGTGCGGCAGGCGAGACGGGTTGCTGTGTTCGGCAGGGCCGATGTTCAGGCAGGATCCGAGGACTATGAACAGGCCCGCCAGATGGGCGGTTTACTGGCCCGGGCGGGGGTCGTCGTGATCACCGGCGGCTATGGGGGGGTCATGGAGGCCGCCAGCCTGGGCGCCACGGAAGCGGGTGGCGAGGCGGAGGGGGTCGTCTGCAGGGCCTTTGAGGGCCGAAGCCCCAACCCCTACCTGACGCGGCTCCGCTGGACGGAAAATCTCTTTGAAAGGACTCAGATTCTCATAGAACATGCCGACGGCTACGTGGCCCTTGCCCCTCGAACGGGGACCCTATCGGAGGTGGTGACGATTTGGGCTCACTTCAAGGCGGGGCACCTTTCGCGGCGCCCCTTGGTGCTGGTGGGCCGCCCCTGGGAGCAGCTGTTCTCAGCCATGGCCGACACGGGCGTCGTGGAGCAAGATCTGTTAAACTGGTCCATTATCGCCGCGGATGTCGGAGAAGCGGCGGCGAGTCTCACGGACTGGACAACCTCCACAGGAATGGTTCATGACGGCTAAAGACAAGCGAAATCAGAAGCCGGCGGAAGAGGCCGGCCCCCCTTCCAAGGGAACACTCCGCGATTACTGGGAAACGATCTGCATCGTCCTGATCTTCGTTCTTTTTGCCAGGACCTGGGTCTTCCAGAACAGCAACATCCCCTCGGGTTCCATGGAGAACACCCTTCTGGTGGGTGACCGTCTCCTGGTCAACTCCTTCATCTATGGTCCCACCCTCTTCAAGTGGGAAAGGGACCTGCTGCCGATCCGGGGCATCGAGCGGGGCAACATCGTCGTCTTCAAGTTCCCAGGCAACCCGCAGGTGCCCTTCATCAAGAGAGTCATCGCCAAGGGCGGAGACGTCGTGCAGGTGGTGGACCAGCACGTCTTCGTGAACGGCAGGCTCCTCATCGAGGGATATACCAAGCTTCCGGCCTCCATCAAGGGCACCTACATTCCGCCACCCTCGCTCCCGCCGGCGACGGATATCCCTGCCCTGCCCGACTACTTGAAGGACCCGTCCGCCTTCTCCACGGAGGTGCTCCCGGGCAGGGTCGAGGTCAGCCTCAAGGCCGAGGAGGGGACCGATCTCATGGGGAGGGGCACATTCGGGCCTTACCGCATACCGGCCGGCCACCTTTTCGTGATGGGCGACAACCGGACCAATAGCGAGGACAGCCGATACTGGGGGGCCCTGGACGAGCACATGGTGCTGGGCAGGGCCTGGGTGATCTGGTGGTCATTCAAGGAGGGGGACCTGGACTACTTGCAGAACTCGCCGGGACAGGTGGCACGGCGATTTTTCGACAAGGTCTTCCATTTCTTCGGGAAGACCCGCTGGAACCGCATCCTCACGCGGCCCCACTAAAGACCATGCGCTAGGGGAGGAATCCCAATGCAATTGACCCAGCAGGTACGCGAATTTCTGGCCAAGAACGACGAGGAATTCAGGCGCCTGTACCAGAAGCACCAGGAGTATGAACAGGAACTGGACGCCCTGGCGAAGAAGGGCTTTCTGAGCTCCGAAGAGGAGCTCTACGTGGCACAGGTCAAGAAGAAGAAGCTGACCCTCAAGGACCAGATGCTTGTCATCTCGAAGAAGTACGAGAAGCAGATCGAGGGGATGGCCTGACCGGGACCCCGTCTGGCGGGGATTATGCGGAGGCGCGGGGGGTGGTGGCAGATCGCTTGCCTTTCGGGGACCCGTTGGCCGATAACAAGGGCCTGAACGGGCACCTCAAGGAGCTCGTGGACGGCCTGTACCGGATGGGGATCACCCTGAAGGAGACGCAGGCGGAGATCGAGCACCTGTATATCCAGCGGACCCTCCTCTCCTGTGACGGCAACCGAAGCAAGGCGGCCAAGAAGCTCGGCATGCACCGCAATACTCTGAACGCAAAGATCGAACAATACGGGATTCGTGGGGAAGAGGATTCGTGACCTCACCGCTCCGAGACGAGGCGGGCTGGATCAGGCTCCTGTCGACCACGTGGCACCGCAAGGATGCCGAGGTGGGCCTGGGGGACGACGGCTGCGTCATTCCGCCGGCCCGGTACGCCCTCTCTACGGATGTTCTCGTCGAGGGGGTGGACTTCCGGCGTGACTGGGCGCCGCCCGAGGCCCTGGGCTACAAGGCCATGGCGGCCAACCTGTCGGATCTGGCCGCCATGGGGGCCTTCCCCCGCTTCTTCCTCATGACCCTGGGCTTTCCCAGGGGATACCCCGAGGCCTTCGTGGAGGGGGTGCTCAGGGGTCTGCACGCGCTCTCGGATCGCTGCGGCGTGGAGCTGTGCGGAGGTGATTTGACCCAGGCGCCGGGAGGCCTCTTCGTGAGCCTGACGGTCATCGGCGAACAGCGCCGACGGCCCCTGCTCCGCTCGGGGGGGAGGCCGGGGGACGCGCTCTACTTGTCGGGCTCGCTGGGCGGCCCTGCGGAGGCGCTCCGACGATTCGAGGCCGGCGCTCGCCTGGAGGTGTTCGATCCGCTGGCGGGTCCGTCCGATCCCGAGAGGGCGCTTCTGGACCGATTTTACCGGCCCCCGGATCAGATCCCGCTCGGCCTTTTCCTGGCAGATACGAGGGCGGCCTCCTGCTGCATGGACGTTTCGGACGGCCTGGCCCGGGACCTGTCCCGGATCTGCGAAGCCAGCGCTTGCGGCGCGGAGATTCAGGCGGACGCGCTACCCGTCGATCCCCTCCTTTCGCGGATGGGAGAGGAAGAGCGGTTCCAGAGGGCACTCGAAGGCGGAGAGGAACAGATTCTCCTTTTCACCGTTCCGCCCGAACGGGAGCAGGCGCTCGACGGGTCTGGGGTCGAGCTGTACCGAATAGGCAGGCTCACCGAGGGCGACAAGCGCGTGCTGGTCATGCCCGATGGCCGCCGCGAGCCGATCGGGGATGCGGGCTATGACCACTTCGCTCCGTGAAGTTTTCCATCGCCTCGCGGGACTTGGCGACGCACCCGGCAGGACGGCCCTGGCGGTCGGACTGGGTCTGTGGGTGGGGTTGCTTCCGGTGTCGCCCTTCCAGACCCTCCTGGTGTTGGGGGCGGCCTTCCTGTTGCGCCTCAACCGCGTCGCCGCGCTGGCTGGGAGCCTTGTGTGGCAGCCCTTCACGGCCCCCTTCATTCTGGCGGCCGAGTATGCCGTCGGGCGGTGGATGGTGCCGGAGGGCGCCGCTGGGCCCGCGGGCTGGTGGGTATCTCTCGGCCGGCCGCTGGTGGTCGGGAGCCTCGTGGTCTCGGCGGCCGGCGGCGCCTTGGGCGCCCTGGTGAGTTATGCGGTGCTTTCCGGACGAGCTAGACAAAACGGCGGCTCGTCCGTCATACCATGAGGAGCGGCAATGACGGCCTCCATCCTGGCTGCCCTCCTGCGTAGTGCGCGGCGAGGCAGCGACGAGGCCTTCACGCGGGTGGTCGAGGCGACGCGGGACAGCCTCTTCTGGACGGTGAGGCGCATGGTGGGAAGGGACGCGGTGGCGGAAGAGATCCTCCAGGACGCCTACGCCGCCCTCTGGGGGTTGCCGGAGACCGGCCTTCCCAGCGAGCCCATGGCGTGGCTGAGGAGGTTCTGCGTGAATCGCGCCATCGATTACCTTCGCCGCGAGGAGAACCGGAGGCCGCACGAGGGCGGCGAATTTCTTGAGGAGTTGCCGGCGGCGGCGCGCCCCGATGTCGAGCTGGGGCTCCGCGAAGCGGAGGAGGTGGTGGCGAGGGCCATGCAGGCCCTCCCCCCTCAGGAGCGGGGAGCGTTCGTCCTGAAACTCGTGGAGGGCCTGGAGTATCCGGAAGTGGCGGCGCTCCTGGGCGTCTCCGAGAGCACGGTACGCAATCAGGTCATGCAGGCGCGCAGGAAGGTCCAGCGTTACTTGCAGGCGGCGGGGATCGAACTATGAGGATCGAGGAGCTGAGAAGGAGCCGAAGGTCCGGATCCGAATGGGAGCCCTTCATGCGGGATCTCTCCTCCCGGCTGCGCGCCAACCGGCGACGGGCCATCCTCGCCCGCGCCGCCGCCGTGGCCCTCGTGGCCCTGCTGGCGGGCGGGTTGTGGCTCTACCGCATACCCAGATCCCACGCGCCCATGCTTCGGGCGGACGTGCCGGCGGCCTCTGCGCCGCTGTTTCAGCCGAAGAGCGGCGTGGCTCTGGCCACGGCCGAAGGGATCCTCGTGATCCCGTCACAGGAGAAGACATGAGACGGCGGACCCTCCTTGCCTGGCTCGCGGCCATCGCCCTTCCCCTCCTGCTCCTCGCCCAGCAGGTGCAGACCATGCGGTATTCGCTGGAGCACCGCGACGTGCGGTCGGTTCTGGCCCGCGTCACGGAGGAGCTGGGTCCCAAAGGACAAATCTGGGTGAACGGCGCGGCCAATCAGATCACCGTGGAAGACGAGGCCCCGCGCGTGGAGGCCATCCGGAGCCTGCTCCGGGAGCTCGACGTACCGGCCCGCCACCTGGCCCTGGGCACGCGGCTGGAAGTCCTCCCCGTTCCGGTCCAGCACGGTCTTTTTCGGGGAACTCCCGGCTTCGTGGACATGACGGCGTGGGCGCAGAACGCCGCTCCCCTGGAAACATACAACGGCGTGATGGACCTGTTCGAAGGCCAGTCCGGCTCGTGTTCGCTGGGCAAGGCCTACCGGCTCGAAGCCAAGGCGCAGGGGTACGATCCCAGCCGGCGCCGCCTGGCGCTGGCTGACCTGGACCTCTACAAGCTCCAGGAGGGTAAGCCCCCGCTGGCGGTCCTCCAGGGAGCCGCCGTGCTCCCCGAAGGTGACATGACCGTCTTCCTCGTCAATCCCTCACCCGCCACCCCGCCCCTCCGCCTCAAGGTCACTCCGACGCTCCTTCCCTCCGTGACCAACCCGGAGGTGCGTTGATGCCGAGGTTCAAGTGCCGTCTGGGGACCGCCGGCGGCGAGGTGGTGGTCCAGGAGATCGTCGCCGCCAGCGAACAGTCTCTCAAGTCCTCCCTGCAGGACAAGGGCTACTACGTCTTCAGCGTCCGCCCGGCGCGCATCTGGGCCGATCTCGGCACTCAACTGGGGCCGAGCCGGAGAAAGGTCCCCCTGCGGGACTTCGTCATCTTCAATCAGGAGTTCTCGGCGCTATTGAAGGCCGGGCTGCCGGTGCTGACGGCGCTCGATCTCCTGTCAGGCAGGCGCAAGAAGGGCGATCTGGCCAAGAACCTGGAGCTCGTCAGGGACGAGGTCCGTTCCGGGGCGAGCCTGTCGGAGGCCTTCTCCAACCGCGGCAAGGCCTTTCCTACCATCTACTCGGCCACTCTGGCCGCGGGCGAGCGATCCGGGGAACTGGTGGCCGTGATCCAGCGCTACCTCTTCTATCTGCGGACCATGCAGGCGATCCGCAAGAAGATCATGTCGGCCATGATCTACCCGATCATCCTGCTCTGCCTCTCCGTGGCCCTCATCTTCCTCCTGCTCACCGTCATCGTCCCCAAGTTCGCCACGCTGTTCACGGGCACCGGCGCCCCGCTTCCCCTGCTCACCCGCGTGGTATTGAGCGTGGCGACCGTGTTCGAGTACGGGTGGCCCTTCTTCCTCGCCGCCGTCGTGGCCGTCCCGCTCGCCTTCAGGGTGATCGCCTCGCGTCCGGAGGGCAGGTTCAGGCTCGCCTCCCTGAGGATGAGGCTCCCGGTCCTGGGGGAGAATATCCGTCGCTACAACATCGCCCAGATGTGCCGCACCCTGGGTACGCTCGTGGCCGGAGGCATACCGGTGGTGACCGCCCTGGAAGTAGTGGCGGACGCCATGGGTAACGAGCTCTACAAGGTGGAGCTCAAGCAGGTCAAGAAGGAGGTGCTGGAGGGCCAGTCGCTGTGGTCGAGCATGGAGAGGACCCGGATGATGACCACCCTGGCCGTGGAGATGGTCGAGGTGGGCGAGTCCACGGGAGCGCTCGCGGAGATGCTCGACCAGGTGAGCCAGTTCTACGACGAGGAGCTCACCACCGCCGTGGAACGTTTCGTGGCGCTGCTCGAGCCGGCCCTGCTCCTGGTCATGGCGGTGATCATCGCCATCGTGGTCTTGTCCGTCTACATGCCCCTCTTCACCATGTACAACTACGTCGGGCAGTAGGAGGAAAAGGTGGAGAGACTTTGGAGAGGCAGGGCACGAGGGACTGAGCGCACACCGGCGAACGCCGGCGAGGCGAGGCGGGTCCCCCTGGCGCCCCGCGCCGATCGGATCTGGGCGGCCCGCCACCGCCCCCAGGCTGGGAGTTGAGGATGGCATCGTCGCCCGGAGAGATCGTCGCCAACCTCCCCACCGAGGGGGAGCTGCTCAACGAAGAGAAGAACGCGCGCCGGCTTGCCGAGACGCTGCGCCTGCCCTTCCTGTCGCTGAAGGACTTCCGGATCCCGCCGGAGCTGTTCCTCTCCATTCCCGTGGATCTGATGACCCGCTTTGGCTTCGTTCCTTACCAGGAGGAGGGCGCCGCGCTTGCCATCGTGGCGGCCGATCCCGCCGACGTCACCATGGTGGACGAGCTGGAGCTGGTCCTGAAGCGGCCGGTCAGGCTCTACGTGGGCGTCCGCAGCGAGATTCAGGACGTCCTGAAGAAGTCGGAATCCAGCCAGCGGGTCCTCGAAGAGGTCAGCGAGGACTTCCGGATCCAGATCGTGAGGGAGGACTCTGAGGAGGGCGAGGACGTCATCTCCATCGACAAGCTCTCCGCGGAC
The DNA here is from genome assembly GCA_049591295.1 of Acidobacteriota bacterium. Lineage (GTDB taxonomy): Bacteria > Acidobacteriota > UBA4820 > UBA4820 > DSQY01 > DTPS01. The sequence goes on along the minus strand of JBAWEQ010000081.1, from coordinate 30,468 downwards.
ACCAGCCCCATCATCAAGCTGGTGGACTACACCGTCTTCAACGCGCTCCAGCGGAGGGCCAGCGACGTGCACGTGGAGACGCGCGACAACGAGGTCATGATCAAGTATCGCATCGACGGCGTCCTCTATCCCGCCATGGATCCGATCGACAAGCGCTTCCACTCCACCATCATCTCGCGCATCAAGGTCATGGCGGAGCTCGATATCGCGGAGAAGCGCATCCCGCAGGACGGGCGCTTCAAGCTGAAGGTCAAGGGCAAGACGGTGGACTTCCGCGTCTCCATCATCCCCACCATCCACGGCGAGGACTGCGTCATCCGCATCCTGGACAAGGAGTCCACGAGTGAGGAGTTCCGCAACCTCAGCCTGGAGGTGCTGGGCTTTGAGCCCGAGATCATGAAGCGCATCCGCCGCCACGCGGCCGAGCCCTACGGGATGCTGCTCGTGACGGGGCCCACGGGCTCGGGCAAGACCACCACGCTCTATGCGGTCCTGTCGGAGATCCAGTCCTCGGACTACAAAATGATCACCATCGAAGACCCCGTGGAGTACCAGCTCAGGGGAATCACGCAGATCCCCGTGAATGAGAAGAAGGGACTGACTTTCGCCAGGGGCCTCCGCTCCATCCTCCGGCACGACCCAGACAAGATCATGGTGGGCGAGATCCGCGACGAGGAGACGGCCAACATCGCCATCCAGTCCGCTCTCACGGGCCACCTCGTCTTCACGACCGTCCACGCCAACAACGTGGTGGACGTGCTCGGCCGGTTCCTGAACATGAAGGTCGAGCCCTACAACTTCGTCTCGGCGCTCAACTGCGTGCTGGCCCAGCGGCTGGTGCGGAAGGTCTGCCCCAGTTGCAGGGAGCGGGTGACCTACAGCCGCCAGGAGCTCGAGGATTCTAAAATCCCGCTGGACCTGGCGGCATCGGCCGAATTCTACGAGGGCAAGGGCTGCCTGGACTGCAACGGCACGGGCTTCCGGGGGCGCATGGCCATCTCCGAGCTCCTCGATCTCTCGGACCGGGTCCGCGAGCTGATCCTGGAACGCCGTCCCTCGAGCGACATCAAGAAGGCCGCGCGCGAAGAGGGGATGGAGACGCTGCGGGAATCGGCGGTCAAACAGCTCCTGAAGGGCCGGACCACCCTGCGGGAGATCAACAAGGTCACCTTCGTGGAAGAGACGCACCGATGATCGACGACATTCTCCGCCGGTTCCGTCCCTCCCTGCCGCCCGTGGCCGTGCCAAGGCGGGAGCTAGCCTGGGAAAAAAGCGCGAAGCCGAATTCACTTCGGCTGGAGCGCGGACCTCTCCCCGAGGAGTTCAGCGGAGCGACCGAAGGGAGCGCAGCGCCAAGAGGGGGGCGGAGCCTCCCTCTTGGATCGCCTTTCGTGGAAGAGACGCACCGATGATCGACGACATTCTCCGCCGGTTCCGTCCCTCCTTGCCGCCCGTGGCCGTGCTCCTGGATCCGCCCTTCCTGGGCGCTCTCCGGGTGGCGTCCAGCCGCAAGGAGACGACCCCCCTCGTCCGCCACGAGGAGGGCGTCACCTCACCCGAAGAGGGGTACCTTCCCGCCGCCGAGGAGCTCGAGGTGAAGGTCAGCGGACTTCTGGCCCGGATGGGGCAGCCCAAGCGGATCAGCGCGGTCCTGGGCGACTCCTTTTTCCGCATGCAGGTCATGAGCCTGGGCGAGTTCCCTCGGCAGGAGGAGGAGCGCCGCCAGGTCATCTTCTGGAATCTGAGAAAGTCCCTCAACGTCCCCGTGGAGTCCCTCCGGATGAGCTACGAGGTGATCCGGCGCACTCCTGGTGGCACCATCCTCTGGGTGGCCCTCTGTCCCGAAGAGCCCGTGCGGCTTCTCGAGGCGGCATTCCAGAGAGGGGGGTGCCAGCTCGGCCACCTGGGGGCCTCCTCCGTGGAGCTCTTCAACCTCGCGCGGAGCATGGACGTAATGACCGACCAGGGGAATACCCTTCTCATACACCGGACCCCCGCCTACCTCTCCTTCCTCTTCACCGAAGGCGGCCGCCCCCTCTTCTTCCGCTGCAAGGAGACCGATGCCTCGGGCAAAGGGGCGGAGGAGGGCCGGCTCCAACAGGAGGTGCGCCTCACCCTCGCCTACTACAAGGACAAGCTGGGCGGCGGACCGCTGGAGAAGGTGTTGGTCCACCGGTTCCCCGAGGGAGCGGACCTTCCGCTGGAAGAGCTCGAGGCCGAGGGGACCCGCATCGAGACCATGATCTCGGCCCTGCCGCCTCTGCATGGTGGGGCCTTAAGAGAGCCCCAGTGGATGCCCCTCTACGCGCTTCTGGAGAGGAATTGAGATGAGGCGGCTGACCATCAACCTCGCAGGAACTCCGTTCCTTAACAGAACCGTCCCAGGGATTGCCCTCGCTGTGGTCTGGGGCATCGCCCTTCTGCTGACGGCGCTCAACATCGGGTCGTTCTTCGTCCTGGGGAGGGATTACCGCACGCAGCGGGGCGTCCTGAGGGACCAGGAGGTACGCCTCTCGCATCTCCGCACGAGCGTCGCCGAGAAGGAAAAAGCCCTGCAAGGGGCCAGGATCGCATCGGTGACCTCGGAAGCCAAGTTCGTATCGGAGGTTCTAAAGGAGAAGCGCTTCTCCTGGATTCATTTCCTGGCCGACCTGGAGCGCATCAAGCCCTACGGGGTCATGTTTACGGCCATCGTACCGCAGATCAATCCGGACGGAACCGTCGGGGTGGCCCTCACGGGAGACGCCAACCCCCGTTCGGAGCTGCTCAAGCTCGAGCAGAACCTGATGACCGACAAGAGCTTCACGGTAGCCCAGCTCCATTCAGAGCAGAAGGACGCATCCAGCCCGTGGGTCCACTTTCAGATCAGCTGCACCTACCTTCCGGGGGGGGCCCATGAGCCTTGAGGTCCTCATCCGGCGCAAGCTCGGTCTCCTGCTTGCGATAGCGGCCGGCCTCGCGGCGCTGAACCTGGCCGTCTATCTGATGGCCGTCTCCCGGCTGGATCACTACGCCCGCGCCACGAGGCAGCAGGTCGAATCCAACCGCCGGGAACTGAAGACGCTGGAGGACAAGGAACGTACCCTCACCCTGTCGGTCAATCGCGTGAGCAACGACCGGAAGGTCATGGACGAACTGGCCGGGCAGGTCTTCCGCACGCGGCAGCAGCGCTTCGTCGACTTGCAGACCGGCCTTAAGTCCCTAATCGATGCCCATCAGCTCCAACTGGACAACTTCTCCTATGGGTACGAGTTCATCCCTTCGCCGGACAATAAGGAGGGCTGGTCCCACCGGTACATCCGGGTCCGCATGACTCTGCCTCTCACCGGGCCTTACCAGGAGATCAAGGCCCTCATCCAGGCTCTTCAGGAGTCGCCTCTCTTTTTCACAGTGGATGCCCTGTCACTCTCATCCAGCCCGCAGTCGGCGGGCACGATCCGCGTGAACGTGGCCATCAGCACCTACTTCGTGGCGACCCCGGAGGATTTTCCGCCGAAGGAGGCCAAGTCGTGACCAGACGGTTCGTCATCGCTCTTGCCGCCCTCGGGGCCATCATCCTCACGTTGTCGTGCGGCTCAGGCGCCGTCGGCGCGAACGGCACCGTGGACCCCGAGACGGGGGAGCGGACGGGGCCGCGGCCGCACCGCGCGGCCCCCCAGGCGCAGCAGGCTTCCGACATACCCTCCCTCTCCCTCGAGGGCATCGCCCTGCCGGTGGACGAGGCGGCGGACGGCAAGCAGGGTCCTTCGGAACTTGGAAAGACGGCCCAGCCGGCTCCGGCGGCTCAAGCAAAGGGTCTCTCCCGCCCCGGGACGGCGGCTCGGAGGGCGCCTGCGACTCCATCCCCCGTGAACGTCGGCGACGACGAGGCCGGGCTGCCGCCGCGGAACCTCTTCGCCTTCGAACAGGACCCCGCCGTGATCCTGGCGCAGCGGCGCCAGGCCCAGGAGGCAGCCGAGAAAGCGGCGGAGGCCGCCAAGAAGGCCCAGTGGATCAAGGCCCACACCTACGGGCCGCCTCCGCCTCCGCCTCCGCCTCAGCCTCCGGCCATCCCCTTCACCTTCATCGGCTATTTCGGACCGGCGGACAACCGCCTCGCCGTGTTCCAGACCCAGGGATCCAACGTGCTCTTGCTGGCCCGCAAGGGAGAGACGGTTTTGAACCAGTTCCGCGTGGTCGACATCGGCTACGAATCCGCCGAGATCGGTTTCCGGGGTTTCAAGGAGACCCGGCGAATCCCCTTGATTGGAGGAGGGAAGTAAGGTGCGCGCGAGAATCCTCAAGACCATCCTGATGATGAGCCTCCTGACCCTGGCCCTCTCCTGCGGCTCGGTCGCCTTCCACCGGGGGGATTACCTCTACGAGCACCAGAACTACGACGAGGCGGTGGCGAACCTCGAAAAGGCCGTCCACAAGAGCCCCCGCAACGTAAAGTACAAGACGACCCTCGTGCGCGCGCGTCTGACGGCCTCCCAGTGGCACTTCGAGAGGGGAAAGATGGCGGCCGCCCACGGCGACTACGAGAAGGCGGTCCGAGAAATTCAAAAGGCCCTGGAGTACGACCCGGGCAACCAATACGCCAAGGACACCATGAACAGCATCGTCCAGACCCTTCGCGATAAACAGGCGAAGGAGAAGGCCGCCCTTCCTTCCATCGACCAGATGGAGAAGAAGGCCAACGAGGATCTTGGCGTGCCCAGGCTGGACCCCGCCTCCAACATACCGATCGTCCTCAAGTTCACCAATACCCCGCTCAAGACGATCCTCGACGCCATCTCCAAGGCTAGCGGGATCAACATCCTGTACGACGACCGCGTGGAGCAGAATAAACCGATCACCGTCGACTTCTCGAAGGAGCCCCTGGCCACGGTCCTGGACTACCTCATGATGCAGACCAAGAACTTCTACAAGGTGATCGACGCGCACACGCTCATCATCGTGCCCGACAACAAGCAGAAGCGGGACGAGTACCAGGATCAGGTCATCCGCACCTTCTACCTCTCCAACGCCGACGCCAAGGACGTGTTCCAGCTCGTGCGCTCCATCATCCAGGCGCGGAAGATGGCCATGAACCAGGACCTGAATTCCATCACCATCGAGGACACGCCGGAGAACGTCGCCATCGCCCAGCGGATCATCGAGGACAACGACAAGAGCAAGGGAGAGGTAGCGGTGGACGTGGAGCTCCTCGAGGTCGATGAAAACAAACTCAGGAACCTGGGCATCGACCTGAGCACTCACACCTTCACGGTCGGCCCCAAGATGAACGTGACCAGCGATACCAACGGGAACGCCACGGGCATCGGGACCGGTCCGCCCATCCCCCTGAACGAATTGGGGCGGACGCTGGCCCACGGGCTCATGGTCTTTCCCGTGCCCAACCTGATCGTGGACATGCTGCTCACGGACACCAACAGCAGGGTCCTGGCCAAGCCGCAGGTGAGGGTCATGGAGGGACAGAAGGCCAGCGTGCACATCGGCGAGAAGATCCCCATCCCCACCTCCAACCAGTACCTCAACACGACCGGCGGCACCTCCAGCTATACCCCCATCACCTCCTTCACCTACCAGGACATCGGCGTGAAGATCGAGCTCGAGCCCCGCGTCCACCACAACAAGGAGGTGACCATCAAGCTGAAGGCGGACGTGTCCTCCATCGCCGGCTACGTCAACTCCACGAGCCCGCTTACACCGGACCAACCCATCCTCGGGACGCGGGAGATCTCCACCACCATCCGGCTGGAGGACGGGGAGACGAGCATGCTGGCCGGGCTCATCCAACGCAACGACCAGAAGGCGATCTCGGGGATACCGGGGGTCTCGGAGATCCCCCTGCTGCGCCGTCTCTTTGGCAGCACATCGGATACCCACACCACCACCGACGTGGTCATGCTTCTCACGCCCCACATCGTCCGTATGCCCAACATCACGGAGCAGGACCTCAAGCCCCTGTGGGTCGGCACCACCGACCGGCCCATGGTCGAGGGGTTCGACAACCCCTTCGGCCCCAGTCCCTCTCCGGCCGAGTCCCAGCCTGCGCCCAAGCCGAGCGCGGAAGCCGCGCAGCCCAAGCAGGGCAGCGACAACGGCAGCCAGGACCAGAGCGCCAATCAAAACGCCAGGCTCCTGGTCAGCCCCACCAACATCAGCGTGAAGCCGGGCGATCCGGTGGTGTTCAATCTGGTGCTGCTCGGCGGAAAGGACCTCAAGAGCCTCCACGCCGACGTGAACTTCCCGGCGGATGCCCTCCAGTTCCAGGGGGCCGACGAGGGGACCTTCTTCCAGATGGGCGGTGCGCCCACCACCTTCGCCGCTCCGCAGTCGGGGCCTGGGCTCGTCTCCCTGGAGGCGGGGCGGGCGGACTCGGGCGGCTCCTCGGGGGCGGGCCTGGTGGCCCGGCTCAAGTTCACGGCATCCAAGCCCGGCGAGGCCAGGATCAACGTCGGAGGCCTGACGGCCACGGCCGTGTCGGGCGGGGCCGTTTCCCTGCCGCCCGTTTTCGCCGTCGTCACCGTCCAGCAACCTCCCTCCCAGCCGCCGGCTGCCGGCACTGGCAAGGGAGCTTAGGGAGCCGCATCCCGTGAAAGCACACACCCGCACCGGCGAGGGGGGAATCTCCCTCATGGAGGTGGGCCTGGCGGTGGCCCTTCTGGCCATCATGGCCCTCGTGGCCGTTCCCGCTTCGCAGATCATGGACCGGAGGCTCAAAGAGATGGAGCTGCGGCATGACCTGCGCGAGATGAGGGAGGCGATCGACGAGTACCACCGCTACGCCGTGCAGGGCCTGATCAAACAGACCGACGTGACGCAGGATTTCTACCCGCCGGACCTGGAGACGCTTGTGAAGGGTGTGGCGGTGTCGGGACAGGCGCCGGACACCAAGATGCGCTTTCTTCGGAGGATCCCAATCGACCCCATGACCGGTACCGACGAGTGGGGCCTTCGATCCACGCGGGACGAACCCGACTCCACCATGTGGGGAGGGGAGAACGTCTATGATGTCTATTCCGAGAGCACCGCTCTCGCCCTGGACGGAAAGACCCACTACAACGAATGGTGAGCGAAGCCGAGATGAATGAGGTGATGAGGTGATGAGGGAAAGAAACGGGGGAGAGGATGTCCACGAGGGCCAACCGGTGAGTACCGGCGAACCGTTGGGTGCGGACTCCTCCGCCTCTCCGTCACCCACTCCATCCTCTTCTGCCCCCTTCCATCGGTCTCGGTCGCGCGGGCAGAAGGGCTTCACCCTGATGGAGCTCATGGTGGTGGTGGCCATCATCGGGATCCTGGTCAGCATGGCGGTGCCCACCTACCGCACCATCGTCGAGAGGGCCAAGGAGACCGTTCTCCGGGAGAACCTCTACACCCTTCGAGACGTCATCGACCAGTACTACGCCGACAAGGGCAAGTACCCGGACAGCTTGGAAAGCCTCGTTTCCGCCGGGTACCTGCGCCGTCTTCCCATCGATCCCATCACCGGCAAATCCGATTGGGTCACGGTCCCCTATTCGGGCAACGAGCCCGGCCAGCTGGAACCCACCGAGGGCGAAAGCACGGGCGGCATCTGGGACGTCCATTCGGCCTCCGACGCGGTGGGGAGCGATGGGACGAAGTACAGTACGTGGTAGGGGCGAGGCGGTGGAGCTAGTGGGCGATTAAGCTATTAGGCGATTAAGCGATTGAGCTAGTAGGCGATTGAGCTGCGAGGCGATGGAACGATGAAGAACCGACCGGCGCCTGGCACGGACGCTGACCACGTGGCGGAAACGGGCGGCTCGGTGAAGCGACGCGAAGCCGGGGTAGTGTTCATCTGGGTGCTGGTGGGCCTCTTCGTGATGGCCATCATGTTGATGGCCGCGGTCCAGCCCGCCTCGGTGATCATGCAGCGTGAGCGCGAGGCCGAGCTGAGGTTCAGCGGACGGGCCTATGTCGAGGCCATCCGGGAGTACCAGCAGGAGCACGGCGGCGCCTTCCCCAACAAGCTCGAGGACCTCATGAAGGAGGGGCCCAAGCAGCACCGCTACATTCGCCAGCTCTACCCCAACCCCTTCGCCCCCGATGGGAAGTGGGGCTTGCTGGCCCCCGGGGCCACCGTCGTGACCGTGGACAAGGACGGGAAGGTCCACTATGAATCCCAGGGCGGCCCTCCCACCGCGGGCGTGCCGGGTTCGCCGGGGAGCTCCACCGGCGCGCCCGGGACACCGCCGGCGATTCCGGGTCAGACCGGCCAAATCCCTACGGGAAATCAGACCGGCCAGACGGAGGAGACCGGTTCCTCCGGGACCGCGGCCCAGCCCACGCAAATCCTGCCCTTCCGCCTGGACGGCAAGGAGGGCGAACCCATTCTGGGCGTGTGGTGCAACGAGCACAAGAAGGCCTTCCGGCCCTTTCTGGGCAAGGATTACTACGACCAGTGGTTCTTCTCTCCTCTGGTCGTTCCCCCGCCGCTTCCCGTGGGCGTCCAGGGCGTGCAGACCCAGCCTCCCGGCGGGACCACCGCCCCGAAGCCGGGGTGATGGGGCCGCAAGGCCGAGAGTCCTTAGCCCACCGCGGCACCTTCGAAAGAAAATTCGTTCCGGAGCGTTAGAAGAAGGCCGGGCCTCGGACAACCGGCCGCGCGTTGGCGCCTGGACCATCCTGCCCGGCGCCCGAGCCGTGGGTTAGAATGGCCGTCTGGCCGGGGGCGCCTTTTCAACGCGTCCCTCGACGGACGGATCGGCCGATTCCAAGTTTGAGCCTAGTGAAGCGGCCGGCGGGCGGTGTTGATTGGAGACTTCAGGGAGCCTCGGGGTGAAGAGCGGAGTACGGTCCATTCTCTCGATCTTTCTCAGACACCGCGGCAAGGTGGCCCTCGGAGTGGTCTGCCTGTTGGTCACCGACGGGGCCCAGCTGACCATACCGCTCGTCGTCAAAGGGGTTATCGACCGATTGGCCGGGGGGAGCGCCACGAGGGCGTGGCTCGGAGAGCAGGCCCTTGTCCTGTGCGCACTGGCCTCCATCGTGGCGGCCTTCCGTTTCGCCTGGCGCCACTTCTTCTTCAGCACCGCGCGGTCGGCCGAGCTGGAACTGCGGAATCGGATCCTCGACCACGCGCTCTCCCTGAAGAGCCGCTTTTTCAACCAGACGCGCACGGGCGAGTTCATGGCCCTGGCCACCAACGACGTGGAATCCGTGCGCCAGGCCATCGCCATGGGGTTCGTGGCGGGCTTCGACGGCTCCATCTACGCGCTCGTTGGGATCGCCGCCATGTTCTGGCTGGACCCCGTTCTCGCCCTCCTGACCATCCTGCCCCTGCCGCTCCTGGCGGTGCTGATGGCCCTCTCCCTCAAGGCGGTCTACAACCGATGGGATGCCGTGCAGGCCGCCTTCGAGGGGCTCACCGAGAAGACCCGCGAGTCCGTCGCCGGCATCCGCGTCCTGCGGGCCTACGGCCGGGCGGCGGAGGATTCGGCCGACTTCGAGCGCGGAAACGAGGACTACTTCCGGAAGTACATGCGCTACGTCACCGTCGACGCCTTCTTCCACCCGGCGGTCCTGCTCCTCGCGGGGAGCTGCGTGGCCATACTTCTCGGCGCCGGCGGTCTGCGGGTGATGGAGGGGCAGACCTCCATCGGCTCGTTCGTGGCCTTCACCTCCTACCTGGGCATGCTCACCTGGCCCATGATCGCGGCGGGGTGGATGTTGAGCCTCGTCCAGCGCGCCGCCGCCTCCATGGACCGGATCAACCACCTCCTGCAGATCCGGGACACGGAGCAAAGAGGGGGTCCGCGCCCTCCCGGCCTGACCCCTCCGATCCGCGGCCGGGTAGAGGCAAGGGATCTGACCTTCTCCTTTCCGGACCAGGAGAGGGCGGCGCTCTCGGGGGTCAACTTCCTCCTCGAGCCGGGCGAGAGCCTCGGCGTCGTGGGGCAGGTGGGCGCCGGCAAGAGCGCCCTGGCCCAGCTCGTGTGCCGCCTGCACGATCCTCCCCCCGGCACTCTGATGGTGGACGGGAAGGACGTGCTCGATCTTCCGCTGGAGACCCTGAGAAGCGCCGTGGCGTACGTCCCGCAGGAGGCCTTCCTCTTCAGTGACAGCATCGCGGAGAACCTGCGCGTCGCCAGGCCCGGCGCCACTCACGAGGAGATGGAGCGGGTCTGCAGGCTGGCCTCGCTGCACGGCGAGATCCTCTCCTTCCCCAGGGGCTACGAAACCCTGCTGGGGGAGCGGGGGGTCACGCTCTCGGGCGGCCAGAAGCAGCGCCTCTGCCTCGCCAGGGCGCTGCTCAAGGAGGCCCCCATCTTGGTGCTGGACGACACCCTTTCGGCCGTGGATGCCGACGTGGAGCGAAGGATTCTCGTCGGGCTGAGCGGGGCCGTCCAGAACCGAACCCTCATCGTCATCAGCCACCGGGTCAGTGCGGTGCGGGACCTCATGCGCATCCTGTGTCTGGAAGACGGAAGGGTGATCCAGTCGGGCACCCATGACGAGCTCGCGGCCGTTCCGGGCTTCTATCAGCGGATGGTCGAGTTGCAGGAAGTGGAGGAGTGAGGGAAAAGTGGAAGACGGAAGAAAGGGATTCACCACGAAGGCACCAAGGCACGAGGGAATTGGGATCGCGAATGGCGGATGGCGAATTGAAATGGGCAAACCACAGAGGCACCGAGGCACAGAGGATTGGGGATCTGGTAAACGGTTCATCCCTGGCCCCTCCACCCTTTCCCTACAGACGCGAACGCTCGCCGGACGCCCTCCATCCTTTTATCTCCATCATCCATCATCATCCATTATCCGCCCCCGGGGGTTTAGTCTGAGAGGAGAACCCCGAATGCCGGTCCTTTCACTTCTCACTTCTCACTTCTCACTTCTCACTTTATCCTGCTGATGGCGATCCAGCGGGAGGAAGAGCGGCTGGGTGCGTTCACGCTGTTCCGGCATTTTCGCCGGATCATGGCGTACGTGCGCGGCCAGCGATGGCTGCTGGCCCTCTGCATAGCCGGCTCCATGATCCTGGCCGGGCTGGAACTTGCCCTTCCCCTGATCACCCGCCGGGCGATCGACTCCTACATCCTGCCTCCCTACCAGCTCGTGGAGCTCAAGGATCCGGTCCTCGCGCGGCAGTTGGCCTCCGTCCCCAGCTACACGCCCGAAGCGGGCGGCCGCCAGGCCTTCGTGAGGGCCGCCGACCTGACCAAGGCGCAGCGGACGGAGCTGGGGCTCCGCGGTCTCGCCTCGAAGGAGCGATACTACCGTCTCCCCTACGCAGGCCAAGGTCACGCAAGCCAGTTCTTGTCGGCCTCGTCGTTGGACCGGCTGCCCGCTCCCCAGCGAAGGCGCCTTCTGGGCCCCCAACGGAGCGGCATCATCGGCTTGGCCTTCTGGTACCTGGTCCTGCTGATCGCCAACTTCCTTCTCAGCTACGGCGTGTCGGTGGGCCTGAACCGGCTGGGCCAGCGGGCGGTCCAGCGCATGCGGGGCCAACTCTTCTCGCACCTGCACCGCCTGCCCATTCGCTATTTCGACGAGAATCCGGTGGGGCGCCTGGTGACGCGGGTGAACAACGACACGGCCACCCTCTCGGAACTGTTCACCGAGGTGGTGGCCACGGCCGTGAGCGACGTGGCCCTCTTCGCGGGGATCCTGGCCGTCCTCCTGAGCCTGGACGTGGGGCTCACGGAACACCTCCTCCTTCTGGCCCCGCCGCTCGTACTCCTGGCGCTCTGGTTCAAGGCCGTATCGCAGAAGATCTACCGTGAGATCCGGGTCCAGCTCGCTAAGATCAACACCTTCCTTCAGGAGGCCGTGCAGGGGATCACGGTCCTCAAGAGCTTCACCTTCGAGCGCAAGGCGTTTGACCGCTTCAACGACCTCGGCGTAGCCTACTACAAGACCCAGATGCGCCTCATCTACATCTTCGCGGTGTTTCGCCCGCTCATCGACGCCTTCGCCACCTCCGCCGTGGCCATCGTGGTCTGGACCGGAGGCGGCCAGGCGCTCCGCCAGCAGCTCAGCATCGGCACCATGGTGGCCTTCCTGCTCTACCTGCGGATGCTCTTCACGCCCCTTCAGGACCTGGCCGAAAAATTCAACATCGTGCAGAGCAGCGTCGTGGCGAGCGAGCGCCTCTTCAAAATCCTGGATACGGACGCCGAGGACCCGGGCCTCGGACGCTCCCCCGCCCGGCCTTGCGGAAGCATCCGGTTCGAGGACGTCAGCTTCGCCTACGAGGAGGGCCAGCCCGTTTTGGACCGGGTCACCTTCGAGGTCCCGTGCGGGAAGACGGTGGCGCTGGTGGGCGCCACCGGCTCAGGCAAGACCACCATCACCTCGCTGCTGCTCCGGTTCTACGAGCTGCAGCCCGGACACGGCAGCATCCTCGTGGACTCGATCCCCATCCAGGATTGGGACGTACAGGAGCTTCGGAGCCAGTTCGCCTTCGTCCAACAGGATCTCTTCCTCTTCGCCGGCAGCCTCCAGAACAACATCACCCTTTTCAGGGAGGTGCCCCCCGAGCGCCTGAACGCTGCCCTGGAGGCCAGCCGGGCGCAGATGATCCTGGACAAGCTTCCCGACGGCCTCCGCCACAGCCTGAACGAGCGCGGTACCACGATTTCCCAGGGCGAGCGCCAGCTGGTCTCCTTCGCCAGGGCCCTGGTGGCCGACCCGAGGATTCTGGTGCTGGACGAGGCCACGGCGAGCGTGGACAGCCAGACCGAGGCGCTGATCCAGCAGGCCCTGAAGGACCTCCTGAAAGGGAGGACGGCCCTGGTGGTCGCCCACCGGCTTTCGACCGTCCAGGACGCCGACAAGATCCTCGTTCTCAAGAGGGGGCGGATCGTGGAGCAGGGGACCCACCCAGAACTGCTGGCCGCGGGCGGCCTCTACGCGCACCTCTATCGCACTCAGCTTTCCGGCGGACGGAACCTCCCCCAGGCGGCTTTGCCGGGGGCGTGAGCGGGGGAGGTGGGTGATGGGAGTCGAACGATAAGGACTCACGCGAAGGCGCCAAGGCGCGAAGGATTTGGGATTTTGGAATCCGCTCGTCCCCGGCCCCCTCACCCTCAACCCCCGCCGATTTTGATAAGAGCACTCCCCAGCGACCGTCCCTCGTTTCCTCCATGGTCAACCTTCCAGCGGCGCGGCATGGCATTTGTGGGGCAGGATGCGCTACCATAAATGTGCTCACCGATTCCCCGCCCACGGGTGGGAGAGGTACGTGGCCGGGCGGCTGATGGATTGACCGCCAGGGGAAACGGGCCGGCAAGGAGGATACAGATGGACCGCATCGAGGGAGCGCTCGGAATCGAAATCGGCGGCGCCACCGCAGAACGGGTCGTGCTGGCCGTGTTTTTCCTGCTGGGCACTGTGCTGGGGGCCTACGTGTGGATTCCCCTTCCCTTCACTCCCGTTCCAGTCACCCTCCAGACGCTCTTCGTGCTTCTCGGCGGTGCCTGGCTCGGCCGGAACTGGGCTGGGGTAGTCCAGACCGCCTATCTGGCCGTGGGCGCCTCGGGGCTGGCCGTCTTTGCGGGCGCCGCCGCCGGCGCGTTCGTTCTCGCGGGCCCGGATGCCGGCTACCTGTGGGGCTTCCTTCCAGCCTCCCTCCTGGTGGGGGGGCTCTGGGGCAGGGCCGGAGGGCGCATGGCTTCCCGGGTGGCCCTTCTGGCCGGCGCCGACCTCCTGATCCTCCTGATGGGCGCGGCCTGGCTGGCCTTCGTGTTGCACCTCGACCCGGCTCGCGCCTTCCTCATGGGGATCGCCCCCTTCGTCCCCGGCGAGGTTGTCAAGGTCCTGGCGGCCTCGGCACTCGCGCCGCCGGGCCTCTCGCGAGGCTGATCTTCCGCGTCTCCGGAAGAGGACGCTCCAGAAAACCACCGCCTCCCCGGCCGTCCGCTTTCGAACGGAGCGCGGTCAGCGCTCTCGCTCAACCCCGGGGATAATCCCGCCGTCCGCGCCTCCGCTTGATCCAGCATCCCCGCGTCGCCCGCGTGCCCATTTCGGCGCGGCGGGAGCTTCCGGGTGGTTGTCATGATTGACTTGACAGGAAGAACGAAACCCATTACATTGGAGGAAATAGGTAAGGGCCTATTCCATAGGAGGAGAGAACATGACAACCATGCCGTACCGAATCCACATCCGCCACGGGGAGTTCGAATTGGACGTCGAAGGAGACCGCGGCTTTGTGGAGTCGTATATCGAAGCCTTCCTTGCTGAGGGGGGCATACCGGAGGGCCGGGTCAGGAAGCGCTCCAGGGCGGGCAAGCCCGCGGGGGAGAAAGCCGCCCTTCGCAAGCGGCCCGTTCCCGAGGTGGACAAGGCGGCGCTGAAGTCCTTCATGGCAGGAAAAGAGCTCCGTAGCAACAAGGAGCGATACCTGCAGTACATTCAGTTCTGGCGGCAGGAAGGCGTGGATGAGGTGTCGGACGCCCACATTCACGCCTGCTTCCTCGCTGATGGCCTGTCGATTCCTCCCACCGGGCGCCAACACTTCAGCACTCTCAGGAATGAGGGGGTGCTCACGACGGGGAGCACGCGTGGCCTTTGGAAACTGAAGGCCCCGGCCGAGAAAGCCGCCAAAGGTGCGGCAAAGAAAGCCGCGGCCCCAGGCAAGGCGGCGGACAAGCCAAGGGCGAAAGCCGCTAAGGCCGTGGCCACCAAGAGACCGAAGCGGAGAGGTTTGGCCCGCCGCAAGACCCCCAAGAGCGTGGCGGAGGTGATGGGCACCCAGGAACTGTAGAATCGCTCCTTCGCCTTGAGCAAGAGGCCGCCTCCGGGCGGCCTCTTTGTCTCGATGGAGCTTCCATGGGCCATCTCCGTTGGTGACAACGGGTGGAACGGTCACCGCAGGGGATTTCAACGCCTCCAAGGCGCTCGCTGTTGGCCGTCGACAATCTGCGGGCCATGGTGCGAGAACGGGTGGTACCCCTCCCAGCCACGGGACCCTCGGGAATCCGCCGGTTTCGCGCCGGACGCGGCTAGGTCGCGGAGTCGGGCGCGCCTTGCCGCGTGTGAAAGCCGCTCCGAAATGCGGTACGCTACGTGGCGTACGCCAGATGCCGACGGAGGGCGCGGATGGGCGCTCCGGGAGCAGCGGGCGCGGGCAGACCGAGGAGCCGCCATGCCGAACAAGTTTAAGGGACTGGACTACTACCGGTTGGACGATCTGCTGGACGACGGACAGAGGATGGTCCGCGACACGGTCCGCGGCTGGGTGGAGGAGCGGGTGCTCCCCATCATCGCCGGCCACTACCGCGAGGGCACCTTCCCCCTGGCACTGGTGCCCGAGATGGCCGGCATGGGACTGCTGGGTGCCACCTTGCCCGAACGGTATGGTTGCGCTGGCCTGGACAACATAGCGGCCGGACTGATCATGCAGGAGCTGGAGCGGGGGGATTCGGCCCTGCGCTCCTTTGCCTCCGTCCAGAGCTCGCTGGTCATGTATCCGATCTTCACGTACGGCTCCCAGGAGCAGAGGGACCGCTGGCTGCCCTCTCTGATGAAGGGAGAGTCCATCGGGTGCTACGGCCTGACCGAACCCGACGCGGGCAGCGACCCTTCCTCCATGAAGACCAGGGCGGTGCGGCGGGGCGGCGAGTGGGTCCTGAACGGCGCCAAGATGTGGATCACCAACGGTACCATCGCCGACGTAGCTGTCGTGTGGGCCAAGACCGAGGACGGCGTCCAGGGGTTCCTCGTGGAGAAGGGGATGAAGGGGTTTTCGGCGCCGGAGATGAAGGGGAAGCTCTCCCTGAGGGCATCGGTCACCTCGGAGTTGATCTTCGAGGACGTGCTCGTGCCCGACGCGAACCGCCTTGCGGGCGTGAAGGGCCTGCGGGGGCCCCTGTCCTGCCTCAACCAAGCCCGCTTCGGCATCGCCTGGGGCGCCGTGGGGGCCGCCATGGCCTGCTACGACGAGGCCCTCCGGTACGCGAGCGAGCGGATCATGTTCGAGGGCCCCATCGCGCGCTTCCAACTGGTGCAGGACAAGCTCGTCTGGATGGTGAACGAGATCACCAAGGCCCAGTTGATGGTGTGGAGGCTCGGCGGAATGAAGGACGCCGGGACCCTCCGTCACCAGCAGGTGAGCCTGGCCAAAATGAACTGCGTGGCCATGGCTCGGGAGTGCGCCCGAATGGCGAGGGACATCGAGGGTGCCAACGGGATTCTGGACGAGTACGTGGCCATGCGGCACATGCAGAACCTGGAGAGCGTGTATACCTACGAAGGCACCCACGACATCCACAAGCTCGTGGTGGGTGCGGACGTGACCGGGTACGAGGCGTTCCGCGCGGGCGTCCACCCAGTGGGCGAGTGAGCGGCGGGCCCTGGAGGTGAAGATGGACGCGAGAAATCGGCGAGGCAGCAAGGCGAACAGGACGGCAGCGCGTCTCCCATCCCTGCGGTCGGTCCGTTCGGCGGCGTCCCAGGCTCCGGGGCACAGGCCATTCCTTCTTCTCCTTGGCGTTGCGGTGCTAGCCTCCATGGCTGCCTGCGAGGGCAAGTCCAGCGGCCCGCCCCCCGCGGCCTTCAATCCCGGGCCGCCCATCCGCAAGGCCTTCATCGTCAGCCTGGAATCGGCGAACGATGCGATCCTCCAGTACCAGATCGATAACGGCCAGATTCCGCAAGGCAAGGGCACGGATGTTCTGCTCAAGGACGGCATCCGGTCCGTCCCTTCGATAGACCCGTGGGGCGGCAAGGTGCGCTACGAGGGGCGAGGCAACAACTACACGCTGAGCTCCGCGGGACCCGACAGGCGGTGGGGCACCCAGGACGACGTGGTTGTGGAGAACGGTCACCTGGTTGCGAATCCGCCCTGAGCCCGCCCTCTCGCCGTGTTGAGGGGCTGAAGGGGTAGAGGCCCGATACGCGGGCGGTACCGATGGGTGGCGTTCGGGGCTGTGGTATAGTGCCACGGCGGAGGTTTACCCTCCGTGGGCCGGGTCATCCAGCGAATTCAGAGGAGAAGGTGCGATGGACGTGAAACTGTTCGGGGTCGTCGGGGGCGGGACGATGGGCAACGGGATCGCGCACGCGGCGGCGGCCAGCGGATTCCAGGTCCTCCTGTGCGAGGTGGACCAAGCCCTGTGCGACAAGGCCCTCCGCACCATCGACAAGAACCTCCAGCGCGGTGTAGACAAGGGCAAGATGAGCCCCGACCAGAAGGCCGAAGTCCTCGGCCGCATCAGGACCACGACCCGGCTGGAAGACATGGCGGGAGCGGACATCGTGGTGGAGGCGGTGGTGGAGAACTTCGAGGTCAAGAAGGGCGTGTTCCAGAAGCTGGATGCCGTTCTGGCCCCGGCTTCCCTGCTGGCCAGCAATACATCGTCCATCTCCATCACCAAGCTGGCGGCGTGCACGAAGCGCCCCGGCAAGGTCATCGGCATGCACTTCATGAACCCCGTGCCAGTGATGCAGCTCGTGGAGGTGATCCGCGGCATCGCCACGGATGACGAGGTGCTTCAGGAGGTCATGTCGCTGGCGAAGGCCATGGGCAAGACGCCCGTGGAGGTGAACGACTACCCCGGCTTTGTCAGCAACCGGGTGCTCATGCCCATGATCAACGAGGCGATCTACTGCCTCATGGAGGGGGTGGGCACGCCCGAAGCCATCGACACGGTCATGAAGCTCGGCATGAACCACCCCATGGGGCCGCTTACCCTCGCCGACCTCATCGGGCTGGATACCTGCCTGTTCATTCTCAACGTGCTGCACGAGGGGCTCGGCGACCCCAAGTACCGCCCGTGCCCGCTTCTGGTCAAGATGGTGGATGCCGGCTTCCTGGGCCGGAAGACAGGGCGCGGATTTTACAAGTATTAGGACGGGGACTCGGCGGAGGAATCGGGGGACAGCGGATGTGTTCCTTGGACGCGGAGTAGAGCGATGTTCTGCCAGCGCTGTGGGAAGAGAAACGAGCCGGACCTCGAGACGTGCAAGTACTGCAGCGCGCCGCTGCTCGTCCTGAAACCGGACAGGGCCACGGAGTCGGTGGACCTGCAGCCCTTCCTCGGCGTCGAGGATTACCTCATCGACAAGATCTCCACGGTGGAGCGCCAGGCCCACCGGTCCTCCGAGGACGTGGATCTGCTCGTCCAGGCGGTGGACTTCCTCGAACGGAATGTCATGGTGAATCGGGCCGGCATCAACGTGATGGTGAACATGCTCCGGGAGCGCGGCCTCTTGGAACCCAAGGAGTTCGACAGGCGTTGGCGCGACTGGACCCTCCGCAACCTGCGGGACCTCTACCGCAAGGAGCGCTTTCTGGATGCCAAGCCCCACATCCTGGCCACCTTCTCGGGCAAGAACCAGCGCCGCTTCGAGGAGCGCATCGGCCGGGCCGAGGACCTGCTCTACTCGCTGCAATCCTCCAGGGCCCTGGAGGCCCTCGAGGAGGCCCAGACCCTCGATCCCAACAACACGCCGCTCCTGGCCTATCTGGGCGAGGTTTACCTGGGGCTCGGGCAGATCGAACGGGCCGAACGGTGCCTCTCCCGCGTCACCGGAAAGGCGGAGACCTCCGCGGCCGCCTTCGCCCACGCCGAACTGTGCGTACGACAGGGGCGTCTCGGGGAGGCCTCCAAGCGCCTGCAGGCGATCCTGAAGCTCCATCCGGAGGATCCCGAGGCCTGGACGCTGACGGGGCTGGTGAGGGCGCAGGAGGACCGGTGGCCCGACTGCCAGCGCTGCGCCCAAAAGGCGCTGGCGCTGGAGGACAACCCGGCCGCCATGTACCTCCTGGTGCAGGTCCACGTGCGGCGCGGCCGGATCGCCAGCGCGGAGTCGCTCCTCGCGCAGTTGCTGGATGTGAGACCCGATTCGGAGGAGGCCCTTCACCAGTTGGCCCTGCTCCACCTGGCGCGCGGATGGTGGGGCCGGGCCGCGGAGGTCTTGGACAGAATCAAGGAACTCAGGCCCTCCTTCGAGGGGAAGGAGCTGGCGGACCGATTTCGCAGGGCCAGCGCCTCCCGTCGGAAGGAGATGCGCGTGCTTCCGGTGGTTCCGGAGCGCGTCCTGGAACTCATGGATCGGGCATCGGAGGAGGCGAGCATGTACCTCCTGCAGGTGGGGGTCGAGGGGTGAGAACCCCTCCTCCAAGGACGGAGAGGGAGAGGTGAGTCCGTGAATCGGAGCATCCATTTCGGGACCGACGGTTGGCGGGGCGTCATCGCGGAGGACTTCACCTTCGAGAACCTGCGGTTCGTGGCCCAGGCCCTGGCGGACTACCTGGACGAGAAGGCAGAGGACCGCCGGGTGGCCATCGGCTACGATTTCCGCTTCATGTCGGAGGATTTTGCCAGGGTGGTGGCGGAGGTCCTGATGGCCAACGGGGTCACCGTCTACCTCAGCCCCGAGGCGTGCCCCACTCCCCACGTCTCCTACTTCGTCCGCAAGAACGGCCTGCCCCTGGGCGTGGTCGTCACCGCCAGCCACAACCCGTACCGTTACAACGGGCTCAAGATCAAGGAGCGATTCGGCGGCAGCGCCTCGCCGGAGACGACGCGGCAGATTGAGTCCATGCTGGGCATGAACCCGGTGCGGACGGCGTCCCTCCGCGAGGGCCGCACCTCGGGTCGGCTCATCGAGACCCCCATGAACGAGGGCTACGACCGTTTCATCGAATCCCTCGTCGACATCCGGGCCATCCGGTCGGCCAGCCTCAAGGTGGTGGCCGACTCCATGAACGGCGTGGGCCAAAGGACGCTGGAGCGGTGGGTTTCCAGCGGGAGCTGCCGCGTGACCACGCTGAGGGCCGAGCGCGACCCGCTCTTCGGAGGGAGGGCGCCCGAACCGAAGGAGGAGTACCTCGATCTGCTGAGGAACGCCGTGCTGGCCGAACACGCCCAGGTCGGGCTGGCCACAGACGGAGACGCCGACCGCTCGGGTGGCGTTCACGGCGACGGCAGCACCTTCACTCCGCTCGAAATGATCGCCTTGCTGGCGCTATTCCTCCTGGAGGACCGGAAGCAGACCGGCGTCATCGCGGCCACCAACGCGAACACCCTCTACCTCAAGCGGATCGCCGAGTGGGCGGGGGTCCCCTACGTGAACAAGCCGGTGGGGTTCAAGCACATCGCCGAGCTCATGCAGAGCGAGAACCTCCTCATCGGCGGGGAGGAGAGCGGCGGGATCACCATCCAGGGCTTCCTGCCCGAGCGGGACGGGGTCCTCATCAACCTTCTGCTGCTCGAGATGATGGTCAAGCGCGGCAAGGACTCCCTGGGGCTGGTGCGGGAGCTCCACGAGAGGTTCGGCGAGTTCCACTTCCGGCGGCGGGACTTCCCCGTCACCCCCGAGAAGGGCGGCCGCCAGGTGGGGCGGCTGGCCGAGCGCCCGCCCGCGGAGATTCTGGGGCGCAAACTGGAGGGCGTCGACACCCTGGACGGCACCAAGCTCTTCCTCTCCGACGGCTCGTGGCTCCTCTTCAGGCAGTCGGGCACGGAGCCGATCCTGCGCGTCTACTGCGAAACGCCCTCGCGGAACGACCTGGATGAGTTGATCCAGGCGGGGATGCTGGCCCTGGGCGAAGCGGACCAACGCTGAGCTTCCGCCCGGGCATCACCTTCCAAGAGAGGCGGAGCGAGCCATGATCCGCCAACGCGTCACCGGCATCGAAGCACCGCTGGGCAGGGGTTCCAACGAATTCCTGCGAAAGGCCCTCGCGCGCTCTCTTCAGGTTCGCATCGAAGCGATCGTGGACTTGGCCGTCGTGCGCCGCTCCCTGGATGCGCGCAAGGGACGGCGCGAGCCGGTCTGGACCTTCGTTCTCGATGTCGGCCTCGCCATGCGGCCTCGCCGGATTCCAAAAGGGGTGCAGTTGGGACCGGTTCCCGAGCGCAGGCCGCGCGGCGTCCCGACCAACAGGCCTTTCAAGGGAATGAGCGCCATAGTGGTGGGGACGGGCCCGGCGGGGCTCTTCGCGGCCCTCGCGCTGGCCGAGGGGGGGGCCTCCCTGACCGTGCTGGAGCAGGGGCCCTGCCTTGAGGAGAGGGTCGTCGCCGTCCGGGACCTTTGGCGGTCAGGCACCCTCAGCCCCGACGCCAACGTCCAGTTCGGGGAGGGAGGGGCCGGCACCTTCTCGGACGGCAAGCTCACCACCCGCATCAAGGATCCGCTTGCGCGGGAGGTGCTGGAGCTCTTCGTGGAGGCAGGCGCCCCAGAAGCGATCCTGGAGACGGCGCACCCCCACCTCGGCACGGACGGCGTGCGCGCCGTGGTGCGCCGTCTGCGCGAGAGGGTAGAAGGACTCGGCGCGCGCTTCATCTTCAAGGAAGCCCTGATCGGGATTCGGCGCTCCACGGGCGGATGGCTGATCGAGACCGCCTCGGGACAGGTTCTGGAGGCGCCCCTGGCCTTCCTTGCCGTGGGCCATTCGGCTCGGCCTCTCTTCCGGAGGCTGCTGGCCCTCGGCGTGCCGTTCCGGCCCAAGGGTTTTGCCGTGGGGGGCCGCGTGGAGCACCCGCAGGAGTGGGTGGACGCCTGCCAGTACGGAGCCGCCGCGGGGCATCCCGACCTGCCCGCGGCCGAGTACTTCCTGACCTACAAGGACCGCCCCACGGGCCGCGGCGTCTACTCCTTCTGCATGTGTCCCGGGGGCGTCGTAGTCAACTCGGCCTCGGAGCCGGAGCGGCTCGTGACCAACGGCATGAGCATGTCCCACCGGGCCTCCGGAAGGGCCAACGCAGGGATCGTCGTGACGGTCTCCCCCGACGACTTCGGGGGCGAGGCGGAGGGTGGCCTCGCCTTTCAGGAAGACCTCGAAAAGAAAGGTTACGAGTGGGGCGGCGGCGGATACTTCGCGCCCGCTCAGAGCCTGCAAGGCTTCCTGGAAGGGCGCCCCGACGAGGCCCAGCCCCGCACCACATTCCGGCCGGGAACGCGTCCGGTCAACCTCCGGGGATTTTTCCCCCCGTGGGTGGAGGAGCCGCTGCTTCGGGCCTTCCGGCATTTCGACGAGAAGATGCCCGGCTTCATCGAGGGGGGGGTGCTCCTGGCCCCCGAGACCCGCACCTCGGGTCCGCTCCAGCTGTGCCGCGCGGGAGACGGCTCGGCCGAAGGGTTCCCCGGACTCTACCTGGCTGGCGAGGGAGCCGGCTGGTCGGGCGGCATCGTCTCCTCCGCCGTGGACGCCCTCCGGTGCGTGGAGGCCCTGGCCAAGTCCCTGCCTTGACTCGAAAGCCCTGCGGATCGGAATAGAGAGAAGACCCGTCTCGTTGCAGTTGCCGTGGCGCTTGGCGGGATGATCCTTGAAGGCTCCTGAGGCCAAGTCCCTCCGCTCCTCGAAGCCGCCGTTCTTGGGAGCATGCAGAATGACCGAAAATCGGCTCGCCCGCGAATCCAGCCCCTACCTGAGGCAGCACGCCCACAATCCGGTGGACTGGTATCCGTGGGGCGAGGAGGCCTTCGAGACGGCGCGGAGGGAGCACAGGCCCATCTTCCTCTCCATCGGCTATTCGGCCTGCCACTGGTGCCACGTGATGGAGCGGGAGAGCTTCGAAGACGCGGGCACCGCGGCCCTCCTGAACGAGCACTTCGTCCCGGTGAAGGTGGACCGGGAGGAGAGGCCCGACGTGGACGCCTACTACATGAGGGCCGTCATGCTCATGACCGGCTCGGGGGGGTGGCCCCTCTCCGTGTTTCTGACGCCGGAGTTGGCGCCCTTTTACGGCGGCACCTACTTTCCCCCTGAACCGCGCTGGGGGGTGCCCTCCTTCCGTGCCGTGCTCGATGGCGTGGCCGAGGCCTTTGCCGCGAGGCGGGATGAGGTGGAGGGGATCGGAAGCCAGCTGGGCAAGGCGGTCGAGAGCTCCTTCCTTCCCGCCCCAGTGGAAGGGACGGCTCCCGACGCGCGGACCCTTCTCGATGCGGCCCTTCAGGCAGTACTGGGGCGGTACGACGAGTCGGCCGGAGGGTTTGGCGGCGGCCCCAAGTTCCCCCAGCCCCCGCTCCTGACCTTTCTCCTGGAGGAGTCGCTTCGGCGCGGCGACGGCTCCCTGCGCGCCAAGGTCCTGTTCACGCTTCGCAAGATGGCGGAGGGCGGCCTGCGGGACCAGGTGGGCGGAGGATTCCACCGCTACAGTGTGGACGGCGAGTGGCGGGTGCCCCACTACGAGAAGATGCTCTACGACAACGCCCTCCTCGCTTCGCTCTATTTCCGGACTTACGAGCTCACGGACGCAGATGACCTCCGCGAGGTGGCCCTGGGTGTGCTGGCCGACCTTCAGGCCTCCATGGCCGCCCCGGGAGGCGGTTTCGTGGCCGCGCTGGACGCGGACTCGGAGGGGGAGGAGGGGTGCTTCTACCTCTGGAGCCCCGGTGAGCTGGAGGAGGTACTGGGCGCCGACGCAGAGTGGTTTGCCTCGTTCTACGGCATCGTCCCCGACGGCGATCTGGCCTCGCGAACGCTCCATCGGACCTGTGGCTGGGCCGAGGGGGCGCGGAGGGCCGGCCTCACGGAGGAGAGCTTTCGCGGCAGGCTGGGCGCCTGCATCGCGGCGTTGCTGGCCCGCAGGGAAAAGAGGGTCCATCCCGGTGTGGACACCAAGGTCCTGGCCGACTGGAATGCTCTCGCCGCGCAGGCTTTTTTGGATGGTCACTGGGCCACGGGAGAGGAGCCGCTCCTGAAGGTCGGGCTGGCCACGCTGGAAGCCATTTGGAGCCGTTGTTGGGACGGGAACACCCTCCACCACGTCTGGGACGGCAGGGAGGCGAAGGTGGGGGGCTTCCTGGCGGATTACGCCTACCTGGCGAAGGCTGAGTGGCGCGCTTTCGAGGTGACGGGAGAGCCGCGGCACGCGGAGAGGGCAGGCCTCCTGCTGACGGCGGCCCTGGAGCGCTTCCGGCGCAACGGCGCTGGCCCGTTCTTCGACGCTCCCCCGGGAGGCGGGGCGTCGGCCCCCCCCGCTCCCGTGCGGGATGCCGACGACGGCGTGCTCCCCTCGCCGCTCTCCGTGTTGGCTTCGCTCCTGTGGGTCTGGGGAGGGGCGGCGGAGGATGCGGCGGCGAAGCGGGCCCTGGAGGACCTGCTGTCCGGGGAGGCCGGAGCGCTGCACGGCCAGCCGGGGGCGCAGCCGAACCTCGCGGCCCTGGCCGCCTCCAGCCACTCGCCGCCGCTCGACGTGGTGGTCGCCGGGCCCACGCTGGACTCGCACTTCCGGGAACTGCTCCGGACGGTGCGCAAAGCCCCGCATCCTCACATCCTGTCGATTCCCTACGTGGCCGACCGCACCGATCCCGCCCTGGAGGAGCGCCTGCCCATCCTCCGTGGCCGCCGGAGCACGGAGCGTGCTCGGGCCTACCTCTGCGTGGGAGGGGCCTGCCTCCGGCCGGTAGCCTCGCCGGAGGAACTGTGGCTGCTCCTGGAGGAAGCCGCGAAGGCAGCGGCGGCAACAAGGATCAAACTCAGGGGCTGAACGGACCGTCACGGCCCGGCCCCCTCCCCGTCACCGGCCGGTGGCGGGCGGGGCCTGGGGAGCGGCTGGGGTAGCGGAAGGCGGCGGCGCCGTGGCGGGTTGCGCCTCATTGGCCGGCTCGGTGCGAGCCGGGGGAACCTCCTGCCCGGGAGCGGTGGAAGGAGTTGCATCTCCGCCTCCCGCTGGTTGGCTCTCCGCGGCGGCCCGCGCCGGGCCCTGGTCGGGCGGGACCTCCTGCTCGGGAGGCGCCGGCGGGGCGGGCAGGAAGCTGCTTCGCAAGACGAGGGGCACAGGAAGATGTTGGCTGCCCGGTTGGGGTGGCGGCTGACAGGACAGCGCGAAGCCGTCGGGTTGGCTGGTGACCGAAAGGGGACCGCCGAATCCGTCCGTCACGGGGCAGTCGTGGACGTAATTGGGTTCCAGCAGGGTCTTGGCCGCCGCGATGCCTTTCAGATCCGGATA
Organism: Acidobacteriota bacterium; assembly: GCA_049591295.1. Lineage (GTDB taxonomy): Bacteria > Acidobacteriota > UBA4820 > UBA4820 > DSQY01 > DTPS01. The sequence continues at coordinate 5,614 of JBAWEQ010000081.1, read as the reverse complement.
GGCCCCCTGTTCCTGACGGTAGCGCTCCAGGGCCTGGCTCACCTCGGCCATCCGGAGGGTGCTGACGTCCACCCGCTGTTCGTACTGCTGTTGAACCTTCCAATGAAGGAAGAGGGCCGATTCTCCGATGAACAGGATCGCCCCCAGGCCGCAGAGGGCCACTCCGGCCCAGATCTTCGGGCGTCCGGCGTACCGCTCGGGCGATCGGGCGGTGAGGGCGCCGGCGAGGAGGGCCGCCACCACTCCCAGGACCACCCAGAGGGGAGCCAGGGGGGGGAGGAGGCTCAAGACTCCCAGGGTGAGGGCGGCGTTGGCGAAAAGGTGGGAGGGGGTACCGGGATCCCGTTTCATGGAGCGGCCAGACTCCTTCTCCGCTGGGCGGCCTGGTTCATGGTACCTCAGGCCCCCGGTTCCCGCCAGGTGTTACTCAGCCCCAAATCCGCGATTGAAATGCGGGTGGATTCGCCCAGGTCCCGGACACACGGGGGAAAGGCATTGTCTCTTGGACGGGGAGGGCCATTCCCTCCCCGCCCCACGGGCAAAGCCCGTTGGGGCCCCACCCCGCCCTTGGGGCTTCCTCGCCCGGCCTGGGCCGGGCGAGGAAGCGACCCAAACCCCTTGGCGGGTGAAGACCGACTTTCGCGGAAACCACTGTCCATCCGCCTTTCGGCGCCACTACCATGTCCGATCGCGGGATTTGGGCGCGGAAGGTCGTGGGCCCCGGCCATAAGGGAAAGGGGGCCGCCGGAGCGGCCCCCTCTTGGAGAGTACCGATTGGAATGGAACCCGTTACTCCGCGGGGACCTCCACGGGCGCGACGGCCGTGATCTCCACGCGGCGGTTCTTGGAGCGGCCCTCCCTCGTATTGTTGTCGGCGATGGGATCGGCCGGTCCCTTCCCGGTGACGCTCTCGATGCGCGAGGCATCGATGCCGTGGGCCAGGAAGTACTTCTTCACCGAGTCGGCCCTGCGCTGGCTCAGGATGGCGTTCCACTGGGCACCGTCCACGGTGTCCGTGAAGCCAACGATGTTGATGTTCAGGGCGTGGTACTGGTTCAGCTTGGCGATCGCCGCATCCAGGGCGGGTTCACCGTCCTTCGGAATGGCCCACTTGTCGGTCTTGAAGTGCAGCACCGACTCGTCCAGGGTGATTTTCATCATCTGGGGCGGAGGAGGCGGCGGCGGCGGAGGCGGAGGAGGTGGCGGCGGAGGAGGAGGCGGTGGTGGCGGTGGCGGTGGCGGCGGCGGCGGTGGCGGTGCCGGCTTGGGGAAGCGGAAGACCACGCCTATCCGTCCGTCCCAGAAGTTGTTGATGTCCCAGTTCTGGACGTGGTGGTAGGCCGCCTGCATCGCGATGCCGACTTGGTAGTTGAAATAGTGGCGGTAGCCGAGGGCGGCGCCGTAGATCCACTCGTTGGATCCGATGTTGCCGGCGTCGTAGTTATGCCCGGCGTAGGAAATCGTGGTGTTGCCGCTCCCGAAGGTGTGGCCCACGTTGAGCTGGAAGTAGCCCTGGTTCTCGGTAGAGCCCCAGATGAACTCGGGACCGACCTCGAAGACGTGGACGTCCCGGTCCATCTGGACGGTGCCGAAGTAGGTGGGACCGTAGTAGGTCTTGAGGTCGTATTTCGCCGGGTCGTAGATGTAGCCCACGTGCAGCCCGACGTGATCCGTAAAGAAGTAGCCCCCGTCCAGGCTCGCGAGCCAATTGTCCTTGGCGCTGCCCTTTATGGTGGCCAGGCCTTCGTGGACCGTGTAGTCGCCCGAGCTGAACTGATAGCCGGGCAGGATGTCGAAGTAACCCGTGTGGGCCTGCGCGAAGACGCCCAGCCCCACGATCAGGCATGCCATCCCGATCAATGCTTTCTTCATTCACGCCTCCTTTATCCGATCCAATCTTGATCTTGCGCTGGATACGTTCGGACCTCGCCGGCGCATCGTCCCCGGGGTTTCCTTTCCTGCCTCCCCCCCGGGAAGCCGGTGCCGATTCACTACCTGCGGTTTCTCCAGACAAATTTCATAACGCGCTCACCCCGAACCATTATTTCCTGTTTTCCTCGACTATTAAGTTAGCACGCAGAATGACCGTGTGCAAGTCGGACCCCAATCCAGCTTGAGCCGGAGCCGATGGCCAGGGGTGAGGCAATGGGGGGAAGGGCCGCAAAATCATGCCCCTAGCCAGTCCGGCCGGGCGCCCTCCGGCCTTCCACCCCTCGGGCGCGGGTACTGGCGATCGCGCTCGAACTCGTCTATAATTCAAGACTTGTGAGGAGCCGGCCGATGTTGCAGGAGATCCCCCCCCTCGCCCTGACCTTTGATGACGTGTCTCTCGTTCCCGCCAGGTCCACGGTCCACCCGCAGCAGGTGGAGACCGCCACGCACCTGACTTCCAAGATCCGCCTCCACATCCCCCTGCTCTCCGCGGCCATGGATACGGTCACGGAGGCCGGGCTGGCCATCGCCATGGCCAGGCAGGGCGGGATCGGCATCATCCACAAAAACATGGGCATCGATCGGCAGGCGGAGGAGGTGGACCGCGTCAAACGGTCCGAGGCCGGGATGATCACCAACCCCATCACCATCTCTCCCGATCAGAAGGTAGCCGACGCGCTGGTGATGATGGAGAAGTACAGAATTTCGGGGGTCCCGGTGACGGCTCCCGACGGGAGGCTCCTGGGGATCCTCACCAACCGGGACCTGCGCTTCGAAGACAGGACCGACCTGCCGGTCAGCGAGCTCATGACCCGCGAAAACCTGAAGACCGTGGCGGTCGGGACGACCCTCGAAGAGGCCAAGGCCCTCCTCCAGAAGTACAAGATCGAGAAGCTCCCGGTGGTGGACGACCGCTTCCACCTCAAGGGCCTCATCACCGTCAAGGACATTCAGAAGAAGATCAAGTTTCCCAACGCCTGCAAGGACGAGATGGGACGCCTCCGGGTGGGGGCGGCCGTGGGCGTGGGAGCGGAGCTGCTGGACCGGGCCAGGGCTCTTGCCGAGGTCCACGTGGACGTGCTGGTGTTGGACTCCTCGCACGGCCACTCGCAGGGGGTCATGGAGGCGGCGGCCCGCCTCAAGGAGACCTTCCCGGAGATCCAGTTGATCGTCGGCAACGTGGCCACCACCGAAGGCACGCAGGCCCTCATCGACCGCGGCGCGGACGCGGTGAAGGTGGGCATAGGCCCCGGATCCATCTGCACCACCCGCATGGTCACGGGCGCCGGCGTGCCCCAGCTCACGGCCATCTCGCAGTGCGCCCTGGCGGCCGAGGAGAAGGGGATCCCCATCATCGCGGACGGAGGGATCCGCTATTCGGGCGAGATCGTGAAGGCCCTGGCGGCGGGCGCGAGTTCGGTCATGGTGGGAAGCCTCTTCGCCGGCACGGAGGAGGCTCCCGGCGAAACCATCCTTTACCAGGGGCGGACCTTCAAGGCTTACCGGGGCATGGGCTCCCTCAGCGCCATGAAGGCCGGCTCCGCCGACCGCTACTTCCAGACGGGCGAGGTCTCCCTCTCCAAGCTGGTCCCCGAGGGGATCGAGGGGATGGTCGCCTTCAAGGGAAGCCTCGAGAGCGTGGTCACCCAGCTGGTCGGCGGCCTCCGCTCCGGCATGGGGCTGACGGGTTGCGCCACCATCGCGGAATTGAGAAAGAACGCGCGCTTCGTCCGCTTGACCAACGCGGGGCTCAAGGAGAGCCACGCCCACGATGTGGTCATCACCAAGGAAGCCCCCAACTACATGAAGGAAGAGTTCTAGGAAATGGTGAATGGCGCATCGGAAAATAGCAAACCACAGAGTCACGGAGACACAGAGGGAATGGGGAATTGAAAGAGAACCACCAGATAGCCGAGACAAGGACATAAAACGATGATTACGGAAGAAAGCAAACAGGAGTACCGTTCCCTCAAGAACAAGGCCGCCGAACTTCGGGGCTGTCTTTGACGAAGCCGGCACTCAGCAGCGGCTTCAAGAGCTGGAGCAGGCCTCCGGTTCCGAGGGATTCTGGAACGACCCGCAGCGCGCCAAGACCCTCCTGAAAGAGCAGCAGATCCTCAAGACCCGAGCCGAGACGATCCGCCGCCTGGATCGCTTCGTGGGGGACATGGACACCCTCCTGGAGTTCGAGGAGGACGAGGTTTCGGAGGAATTCGGCCGAACCATGGAGGCGTTCCGCCCCTTCTTGTCGGACCTGGAGGTCCAGGTTCTCCTCTCGGGGGAGCTCGACCCCAACAACGCCATCCTGACCATCCACCCGGGCGCCGGGGGCACCGAGAGCCAGGACTGGGCCCTCATGCTGTATCGCATGTATGTGCGGTGGGCCGAGCGCCACGGCTACGAGGTGGATCTCCTGGACTACCAGGACGGCGATACGGCTGGCATCAAGTCGGCCACGATCATGGTCAAGGGAGCCTACGCCTACGGCTACCTCAAGAGCGAGAGCGGCGTGCACCGCCTCGTCCGGATCTCGCCCTTCGATGCCGCCGCCCGGCGGCACACCTCCTTCACCTCGGTCTTCGTATCCCCCGAGGTCAACGACGAGATCGAGATCGAAGTCAACGAGAAGGACATCCGCGTGGACATCTACCGGGCGGGCGGCCATGGCGGCCAGAACGTCAACAAGGTCTCCACGGCGGTGAGGATCACCCACTTCCCCTCGGGCCTCGTGGTGACCTGCCAGAACGAGCGGAGTCAGCTCCAGAACCGCGAGACCGCCTGGAAGATTCTCAAGTCCCGCCTCTATCAGCTCGAAATCGAGCGGCGGAACAAGGAGCGGCAGGTCGTGGAGGACAGCAAGAAGGAGATCGCCTGGGGCAGCCAGATCCGCTCCTACGTCCTTCATCCCTACCGCCTCGTGAAGGACCACCGGACCGAGGTCGAGGTCGGCAACGCTGATGCCGTCCTGGACGGCGATCTGGATGGTTTCATCAAGGCCGCGCTCAGGGCCAAGGTCGTGTGACCCATGTCCGCCCACTCCACGGCCCGTTCGAGGAGTCTGGGAAACTACTTCCGATTCAAGGGCATCCTCTGGGCGGGGGAGGGGCTGTTGCTCTTCCTGGCGACGCTGGAGACTCATGAAATGGGGGAGGTTTCCACCCTCCGCCTGTTCGCCTTCTACCTCTTGCTTTTCGCCGCTCCTGGGGTGCTCCTGGTCACCCTGGGCTCCCTGGTCCGGCTGAGGCTGCCGGTGGGGTGGTGGCTCAGCATGGCCTACCTGTCGGTGCTCATCGTGGTGAAGACGAGCCTCGGGTTCACCCAGGAGCCGGTGGATGTGTGGTTTTCGCTCGCGAGGCGGGTCCCGCCTCATTATCTGGTCGGGCTGCAGGTATTCGGCATCGCCTCGGCGGTGATTTATGCCCTGGACATCGCCGCCTTCGTGGCCTTCCTCTCCCCGAAGGGGAGGGAATGTTACGGTGTACGGCGGCGCTCCACCCCTGAGTGACGACATTTGAAATCATGATTGTCCAAGATAATTCCAGTACTCCAAAGTAATTTGCCTTCCGGAGCGAAGCGGAGGAAGGCGCGTTCCGGCGCCGATGGGCCTCATGCGAGGAAGGTGAGGCGGCCACACCGCAAGCGTACTGGATGTACGCTGAGGATGTGGACGCCGAAAGCTGAC
>JBAWEQ010000080.1:0-69676 GCA_049591295.1 Acidobacteriota bacterium | reverse complement strand
GCTGTCCGACCGCGGGCGGATCATCCTCCGCTACTCCGGGACCGAGCCCCTGCTGAGGCTCATGGTGGAGGCCGACACCCCTTCCCGCGTGGAGGGGGTCGTGGAGAGGCTGAGGGCCGTCCTCGTGGGGACGCTCGGCGAGGCTTAAGCTGTAGGCTAAGGACCCGCGCAGGAATAGGTTCACGGAATTCGCGCCCAGGTTCGTGTGAGATTGGCGCGATTGGAGGGAGCAAAACCGCAGGCGTAGTTAAAGACTACGTCGAGGATTTTGCGATCGAGAATCGCGTCAAGATCGCGCGAAGATGGGATGCGAAAACGTCAAGTTATTTCTGCGCGGGTCCTTAGATGGGATACCGCTGGACGCCCAGCCGCTTGAAGTCTTCATCGAAAGAGGCAGCGGGTTCGTTGGATTCGTGACACTGAACGGCGAGCAGGGCATCGGCGAAGTCCACCCCTTCGCGAGCCATGAGAGAAAGGGCTTCCAAAACAGACTCCCTGGATTCTACGCTCACGCCATCCGAGCAGAGGAACTCCGAGAGCGTAGCGGCGATCTTCGGGACGGGTACCTGATAGAACCGGTGAAGCACCCAAACCATTTCCGCCACCGTAATGAGTGAGATCCTCAAGCAGAGATGCCCGTCGGAGGCCTTGCCGAGGAGCGCCGCCGCCCTCAGGGCTTGATCCTCAGGCTTGCCTGTGAAGAGCCTGAGCAGGACGTTTGCGTCCACCCATACGGTTTTCATGGCTTGGAGGCCTTGTGCCTCTTGGCGAGGGACTTTGCTGTGCTTTCCCGAATGGATGAGGTGCCGGGGAAGGGCTCGTGGGTGGGGAAGGCTCCGAGAAAGTCGGAGGCCTGGTGCTTGGCGACCACGCGAATCCGCACCTCTTGGCCATCGGGCTCAAAGAGCAGTCGGTCTCCCGGCTTGATGCCCAAAAGGCGACGAATTTTCGATGGAATGGTCACCTGCCCTTTGCTCGTCACGCGGGACGTACCCATGGCCAATCTCCTTACATGATGAATTTAGTAAGAAGACTGCTCATGTGCAAGGGATTCTGAGTGCCAGTGTATTGGGGCGAAGGAATTGAGCTCTTAGGTGATTAGGGGATTCGTGTGGGAGTCCCGTGGGGCGGGCGCTCCCGCCCGCCGCATCGGAGGCCCTCGTTCACCGTAGCGGCCTTTGCTTGCAAATGCCGATGGACCAGCGAGCGAGCAATTTGAGTTCCGAGGCAAAGTCGGAGTCTGTGGGAGGCGAGGCCCCTCGCCGACCCTCATGTTTAAAGAAGTCGGCGTCAGGCGACGGCTCCCACGGTGTCCCGACGGGGGTTCGCGGCCGGGGGCGGCCGCGCCACGGTGTCCCCATGTAGGGCGGGCGCCCCCGCCCGCCGCTTCGAAGCTTCTCATGCCCCGTAGCGGCCGCATCCTTGCGGCCGAGGGCGATAGTACTAGCACGGCGGCTGTTCGGCCGCCCAGCGGGCGGCCGCTACGGCCGGTGGAGCTCCTTCGGGCGGTTCGGCCGGCGGGAGCCGGCCGCTGCGGACCTTCCTCGAAAATCCCCATTCATGGCTTCTCAATCCGCAAGTCGCAATCTTCCATCCTCCTTGACTCCCCCCCGGCCGGGTGCAAGACTGACCCAGCGGAAGGGAGGCACGCCGGGCCATGAAGACCATCATCCTCGCGGGTGGATTGGGGACGCGGCTTTCAGAGGAGACCACCCTGAAGCCCAAGCCCATGGTGGAGATCGGCGGCCGCCCCATGCTGTGGCACGTCATGGGGTGCTTTGCCCGGCACGGGTTCAAGGAGTTCGTGGTGGCCCTGGGCTACAAGGGCGAGGTGATCAAGCACTACTTCCTCAACTACTACAACCTCCAGAGCAGCCTCACGGTGGATCTGAGCAGGGGAGAGGTGCAGGTTCACGACGGGGACCGCGAGGACTGGCTCGTGCACCTGGTGGATACCGGTACCGATACTCAGACCGGTGGCCGGCTCAAGCGGCTGGCCCCGTGGGTCTGTGATGGCACCTTCCTGATGACCTACGGCGACGGCGTGGCCGACGTGGACGTGGGGAAGCTCGTGGCGTTTCACAGGCGCCACGGCAAGCTGGCCACCATCACCGCGGTCAGGCCGCCGGGGCGCTTCGGCGCGCTGGGCTTCGATGGCGATCTGGTCACGCACTTCGCGGAGAAACCGCAGACCGGCGAGGGGTGGATCAACGGGGGCTTTTTCGTCCTGGAGCCGGGGGCCCTGGGTTATATCGACGGGGACCAGACCCTCTGGGAGAAGGAGCCACTGGAGCGGCTGGCCAGGGACGGCCAGCTTGCGGCCTACCACCACGAGGGCTTCTGGCAGTGCATGGACACCCTCCGCGACGTGCGCTACCTCGACTCTCTCTGGGAGAGCGGGCGGGCCCCCTGGGCCAGGGAGCACGCATGACCGCCTTCTGGCGGGATCGGCCCGTGCTCGTGACCGGCGCCACGGGGCTCCTGGGTGGGGCTCTCGTGAGGCGGCTGCTCGGCGAGAGCGCCACCATCGTCTGCCTCGTCCGGGACTGGGTGCCCCAGTGCGAGCTGGTGGGGGCGGGACTGCTTGAGCGCGTCCGCGTCGTGCGCGGGGACGTCCGTGACCGTGCCCTGCTGGAGAGGACCCTCGGCGAGTACGAGGTGACGACGGTCTTCCATCTGGCTGCCCAGACCATCGTGACCATCGCCAACCGCAATCCGGTGAGCACGCTGGAATCGAATATCCAGGGCACCTGGGCCCTCCTGGAGGCCTGCCGCCGCAGCCCGTCGGTGAAACAGATCGTCTCCGCCTCCTCCGACAAGGCCTACGGGGACCACGGCGGAAAGCCCTACGACGAGGAGACGCCGCTCCAGGGCCGCCATCCCTACGACGTGTCCAAGTCCTGCGCCGACCTCATCGCCCAGATGTACGCCGAAACCTACGGCCTGCCCGTGTCCATCACGCGGTGCGGCAACTTTTTCGGCGGCGGGGACCTGAACTGGAACCGGCTCGTGCCCGGCACCGTCCGCTCCCTCCTCCGTGGCGAGAGACCTGTGATCCGCTCCGACGGCTCCTTTATCCGCGACTACTTCTACATCGAGGACGGCGCGGCGGCCTACATGCTCCTGGCCGAGAAGCTGGACGCCGATGCCGGGCTGAAGGGAAGGGCCTTCAACTTCTCGAATGAGAACCGGCTCACCGTCCTGGACATGGTGGGGAAGATCCGCCGGCTCATGGGTTCCGAGCTGGAGCCCGTGGTCCTCAATGAGGCCTCCCACGAGATCCCCGCCCAGTGCCTGGACGCCGGCAGGGCCAGGCGCGAGCTGGGTTGGTCGCCCCTCTTCTCGCTCGATGGCGCACTGGGCGAGACCATCGCCTGGTACCGGAGGTTCTTCACGGATGAACAGGGAAGCTGAGGACCTCCGCGCGGCCATTCTGGAACAGGTACGCCGCTACCATGCCGCGGCCTTTCCTCCGAAGGAATTCGTTCCGGGAACTTCACCGGTGCCCTATGCCGGACGGGTTTTCAACGCGGAGGAGCTGGTCCTCCTGGTGGAGTCGGCCCTGGACTTCTGGCTCACGGCCGGGCCGTACGCCACGCGGTTCGAGAGCCGCTTCGCGGTGTTTATGGGCCGGCGCCACGCGCTGCTCGTGAACTCGGGCTCCTCCGCGAACCTGCTCGCCCTCTCGGCCCTCACCTCGCCCCAGCTCGGGGAGCGCAGGCTCAGACCCGGCGATGAGGTGATCACCGTGGCGGCTGGCTTTCCAACGACCGTGAACCCGATCCTCCAGAACGGCCTTGTACCGGTTTTCGTGGATGTGACGCTCCCCACTTACAACGTGGACTCGAGCCAGCTGGAAGCGGCCCTCTCGCCGAAGACCAAAGCCGTCATGCTGGCCCACACCCTGGGCAACCCCTTCGATGTGGAGGCGGTGACCGCCTTCGCGAAGGCCCGCGGCCTCTGGCTCATCGAGGACTGCTGCGACGCCGTCGGCTCTACCTACCGCGGCAAGAACGTCGGCACCTTCGGCGACCTGGCGACGGTGAGCTTCTACCCCGCCCACCACATGACCATGGGTGAGGGGGGCTGCGTGCTCACGGACCACCCGCTGCTCAAGAAGCTGGTCGAATCCTTCCGCGACTGGGGGCGGGACTGCTGGTGCCTGCCCGGCAAGGAGAATACCTGCGGGAAGCGCTTCGGCTGGAAACTCGGCGAGCTGCCCCAGGGGTACGACCACAAGTACGTCTACTCGCACGTGGGCTACAACCTCAAGGCCACGGACCTGCAGGCGGCCATCGGCCTGGCCCAGCTCGACAAGCTGCCCGGCTTCATCGAGGCCCGCAAACGCCATTTCAAGAGGCTTTACGAGGGCATTCAAGACCTCGGCCACCTCTTTGTTCTGCCCGAAGCGACGGAGGGCAGCGACCCGAGCTGGTTCGGCTTCCCCCTCGCCGTCCGTCCCGACGCCCCCTTCGACCGGGCCGCGGTGCTGGACTTCTTGAACCAGCGCAAGATCGCCACCCGCCTCCTCTTCGGCGGCAACCTCACCCGCCAGCCCGCCTACCTCGCAGTCCCCAAGCGCGTCGTCGGCGACCTCAAGAACTCCGACTTCGTCATGGAGCGAGTCTTTTGGCTCGGGGTTTACCCGGGCCTGACCGATGCGATGGTGGATTTCATGGTAGAGAGCCTCAGGGAGTTCGTCAGGCTGGCAAAGCCGGGAGGCTGACCGGATGAAAGTCTGGATCACCGGAGCCAGCGGCTTCATCGGCCGAAACTTGGCGGAACAACTTGAACAGGAATTTGATCTGCTTGCACCCGGTCACGCCGAGCTGGATCTTCTCGACGAGGAGGCCGTGGCGTCCTTTCTGCGTGCGAGCCCAGTGGATGCGGTCGTCCACTGTGCGACCAAGCCTGGCCACCGGAACGCCAAAGACCCGGCGGGGCTCGTCTACGCGAACACGCGAATGTTCCACAACATCGTTCGCAACGAGACGGGCTACGGGCGGATGATCCTCATCACCTCCGGAGCGGTCTACGACCAGCGGTTCTTTGCTCCCAAGATGGCGGAGCCCTTCTTCGGGACTCACGTCCCGGTGGACGAGACGGGCTACTCCAAGTATCTCTGCGCGCGATACGCTGAACGTCTCGACAACGTGGTGGAGCTCCGCCCCTTCGGCGTCTTCGGCAATTACGAGGACTGGGAGATCCGCTTCATCTCCAACGCCATCTGCAAGACGCTCTTCGACCTGCCCGTGACGCTGAGGCAGAACCGGCGCTTCGACTACCTCTGGGTGGACGACCTCGTGAGGATCGTACGGCACTTCCTGCTGGCTGAGCCGGCCCACAGGGCCTACAACGTCACACCCGATGAGGCGGTGGAACTGAAAACGCTGGCCGAGATGGTGGTGAGGATTTCGGGAAAAGAGCTGCCGGTCCGCATCGCGCAGCCCGGCCTCGGCGTGGAATACAGCGGCGACAACCGGCGGCTCAAGGCCGAGGTGCCGGGCTTCCCCTTCACCCCCTTGGAGCACGCCGTCCGTTCCCTGTACGCTTGGTACGCCGAGCACCGCCATCTCATCCGGCGGGAGCTCCTCCTGGTGGACAAATGATGGAAGAGGCCCTCACTGCAGCTTGTTTCCATTCCCCTCCGTCACACCAACGTCCTGACTTCGAGGCTGTCTTCGCCTTTTGCGCCCCGTCTCCCGCGTCTCGCGTCTTGCGTCCCGCTTCTCGCCACCGGCCCGGCGTAGGAGCGCTCTCCAGAGCGCGATGGGTGGGAGAAATTCGGCGCATCGGCCTCTGGAGAGGCCTCCTACGAGTCGCCTCCTCATCCCATCTCGCGTCTCGCCGCTCGCGTCTTGCGCCTCGCGTCTCGCGTCTCGCGTTTCGCGTCTCGCGTTTTGCGTCTCGCGTCTCGCGTCCCGCCTCACGTAGGAGCGCTCTCCAGGGCGCGATGGGTGGGAGGAATCCGGCGCATCGGCCTCTGGAGAGGCCTCCTACGAGTCGCCTCCGCATCCCATCTCGCGCCTCGCGCCGCCGCAAGAGGCTTCCATGAAGCTCTCCGACTACGTCTTCTCTTTCCTCGCCGATCGCGGTGTTCGCCACGTTTTCCTGGTGACGGGCGGGGGGGCCATGCACCTCAACGATTCACTGCGCAAGGAGACGCGTATCACCCCCATCTGCCAGCACCACGAACAGGCCTGTGCCATGGCGGCAGAAGGCTACGCGCGCATCACGGGCACGCCGGGGGTCGTAAGCGTCACCACGGGGCCGGGCGGCATCAACGCCCTCAACGGCGTCTTCGGGGCCTGGACCGACTCCATTCCCATGCTCGTCATCTCCGGGCAGGTGAAGCGAGAGACCTGCATGGCCTTCAACCAAGTGCCGGGCCTGCGCCAGCTCGGCGACCAGGAGGCGGACATCGTCTCCATGGTGAAGGGCATCACCAAATACGCCGCCCTGGTGCGCGCGCCCGAGGAGACCCGCTATCACCTGGAGAAGGCCTGGCACCTCTGCCAAACCGGCCGCTCCGGCCCTTGCTGGCTGGACATCCCCATCGACGTGCAAGGCAGCAGGGTGGAGCCGGACGCGCTTCGGTCCTATGACCCCTCCGAGGACCCACCCGATTGGGAGCTGGGGCGCTTGCCGGAGCAGGTGCGACAGACCCGGGAGCGCCTCTCCGCGGCAGAGCGGCCCGTCCTGCTGGCCGGAACTGGCGTGCGCCTGGCGGGCGCGGCGGACCTTTTCCTGAGCATGGCCGAGCGGTTCGGCATCCCGGTCACCACCGCCTGGACGCACGACCTGATCCCTTCGGATCACCCTCTTTACTGTGGCCGGCCTGGCACCATCGGGACGCGCGCCGGCAACTTCACGGTGCAGAACGCAGACTGCCTGCTGGTGATCGGCAGCCGCCTCAACATCCGCCAGGTGAGCTACAACTGGCCGGCCTTCGCGCCCCACGCCTTCCTCATTCAGGTGGACGCCGACCGGGCCGAGCTAGCCAAACCCACGGCGCGCCCAGAACTGGCCATCGCCTGCGACGCGGGGCTCTTCCTCGAAGAGATGGGGCGACAGCTCAAAGCGAAAGCTTGGGACGCGGGGCGCCACGCGCATTGGCTCCAGTGGTGCCGCGAGCGGGTGAAACGCTATCCGCCCGTCCTGGCCCGCCAGCGGACCACCGAGGGGGGCATCAATCCCTACTACTTCGTGGAGACGCTCTTCGATCTGCTCACCGAAGACGACGCGGTGGTCTGCGGCAACGCCACGGCCACCATCGTCCCCTTCCAGGCGGCCAGGCTGAAGCGCGGCCAGAGGCTCTTCTCCAACTCGGGTAGCGCCTCCATGGGCTACGACCTGCCCGCTTCTATCGGCGCGGCCGTGGCGCGGGGAGGAGCGCGGGTCATCTGCTTGGCCGGGGACGGGAGCCTTCAAATGAACGTCCAGGAGCTCCAGACCGTTGCCCACCACCGCCTGCCCGTCAAGCTCTTCGTCCTCGACAACGGCGGCTACCTCTCCATCCGGACCACCCAGAAGAATTTCTTTGGCGAGCTGATTGGGGAAAGCCCTGAAAGTGGCGTCTCCTTCCCCGACCCCTGTCGGCTCGCGGAGGCCTACGGCCTGCCGGCGGTAAAGATCGAGGGAGAGGGCTTCCGGAACCTGACTGAGACCTTCCTTGCCACGCCGGGCCCCGGCGTGGCAAGGGTGGTGCTGGATCCGCGGCAGACCTTCGAGCCCAGGCCCAGTTCCCGCCAACTCTCCGACGGGCGCATCGTCTCGGCCCCGCTCCATGACATGGCCCCCTTCCTCGACCGGCAAGAGTTCGCCGAAAACTTGCTCGGCCCCCTGCGGGATGAGTACACTTCCAAATAGTGTCAGTCGGGTGGAGCGCTGTGGAGGGTGGAGGGTGTAGAGTGGAGGGCGGATAGGCGGCACGCTTTTTGCTATTTTGTACGGCAGCCCACGGGAGGGCGAGATGATCGACAGGGACGTCTTCGAAGACCTCTTCGTTCTCGAGATCGCCAACAACCACTGGGGCAAGCTGGAGCGCGGGTTGAAGATCATCGAGGACTACAGCCGCGTGGTTCGCTTCAACAACGTGCGGGCGGCCATGAAGCTCCAGTTCCGCGACGTGGAGCGCTTCATTCACAAGGACTTCCGCGACCGCCAGGACATCCGCTACATCAAGAAGACGCTCGACACCCAGATGTCCCGGGAGGACTTCGCCAAGCTCACGGAGGCGATCCGCAAGAACAGTTGCATCCCCATGGCCACCCCTTTCGACGAGAGCTCCGTGGAGCTCTGCGTGGAGCTGGGGCTGCCCATAATCAAGATCGCCAGCTCGGACATCAACGACTGGTTCCTCATCGAGGCCATCGCCAAGACCCGCAAACCGGTCATCGTTTCCACCGGCGGTTGTTCTCTGAAGGATATGGACGACCTGGTGACCTTTTTTGCCAACCGCAACATCCCTCTGGCTATCAACCACTGCGTGGCGATGTACCCCTCGGAGGATTACGAGCTGGAGCTGAACCAGATCGATTTCCTGAGACACCGCTACCCCAACAACACCGTCGGCTTCTCCACCCATGAGTACCACGACTGGACGGCCTCCATCCTGATGGCCTACGCTAAAGGGGCGCGGACCTTCGAGCGCCACGTGGACATCGACGAAGGGACCGCGAAGGTCAGCCCCTACTGCTCCCTGCCTGAACAGATCGACAACTGGTTCAAATCCTGGCACAAGGCGCGCGAAATGTGCGGCAATCCGGGGAGCCAGCGGCGCATCGTCCCCGAGAAGGAGATCCGCTACCTCGACTCCCTCGTCCGCGGCGTTTACGCCGCCCGCGATCTTCAGGTCGGGGACCTGATCAAAGACGAGGACCTCTACCTCGCGATCCCCCTCCAGAAGGGCCAGCTCTCCTGCCGCGAAGTCATGCGCGGCCAGATGGTCATCAAGGAGTGCCCCCAGGACGCCCCCGTCATGATCGACATGGTTGATACGCCGTATGCATATAGCGACAGGTTGAGGAGGCAGATCTTTGAAAGGGGAATCTAATCCTATGCCGGTGGTGCCAACGGGTAAAGACTTGCGCTCCCCTGTTGAAAATGAGCAGGGTTTAGGGGAGGGAAAAGTGGCCCTGCCGCCGAGGGCCAAGCTTCTTTCCGTCGTAGCTCCAGTTTATCAAGAGGAGGACACCCTGCACGAGTTCTATCGGCGACTTAAAGCAGTCGCCGATGGTCTCAAGGGCTGGGAGCACGAACTAGTCTTTGTCGATGACGGTAGCAAAGACCAAACACTCAATATTCTTGAAGGCCTCTGCAAATGTGATAACACAGTCAGAGTTATTAGTTTGTCCAGGAACTTTGGTCATCAATGCGCCATTACCGCAGGCCTAGATTATGCAGGGGGCAATGCCGTTGTTATCATTGATTCGGATTTGCAAGATCCACCAGAAATCATACCTGCAATGATAGATCATTGGGAACAAGGCTCGAAAGTAGTATGTGCTGTTAGGAGGAGTCGAAAGGGTGAATCACCATTTAAGCGCCTTACTGCAACAACATACTATAGACTCCTTAGCTTACTGAGCAACATTTCTTTGCCCCTGGATTCGGGAGATTTCAGGCTCTTGGACAGGCATATCGTTACGATCTTGAGAACGATGAGAGAAGAAAGTCGGTACCTTCGAGGCCTAATCCCATGGATAGGTTTCAAGCAGACCTGTATTTATTATGAGCGCGACCGACGTTATGCGGGCAGGACGCACTATAGCCTTGGAAGGATGATATCGCTTGGGATGGCTGGAATAACGAGCTTTTCGGATAGGCCACTTGCCATGGTGGGGCAGCTAGGCTTTCTTTTGACGTGTGGATCATTTGTGATGATTGTCTGGCTCATTGTGAGCAAACTCATGCATCCAGAGACGGTGATCCAAGGTTGGACATCACTTCTTGTAGTCATTCTGTTTCTGGAGGGTACCCAATTGTTGTCCTTAGGCCTGATAGGGCAGTATTTAGCTCGTGTCTTTCGTGAGACCAAGCGTAGACCTCTCTATATCGTCAAGCAAGTGATCGGCGAAGTTGTGGGGAATAACCCTTGAATGCTCAGAAGAGAACGCATCGCTGGTACAATGTTACCACTCCAGTCGCGGAGGCATGGTGGTAAGAAGGAGGGTAATGACATCTGTACGGGAGGAGTTGATCTCGCGAAGGAGTTCGAGGTTAGGGGCCTGTCCAATAGCCACCTACTAATGAGGCACCATTAGAGTTGTAGCTGTAAAACCGACGGCCAATGCTGTACAAGGGTTTTAGCCCGTGATGGGTATACCATAATGATGCCGGAGTAGTAAGTCAGAGACGGTAGCATTGGGAGATGTCAACAATGACCCCGACGGTTTCTATCTGCATCCCGACATACAATGCGGAGGCTTATATTCTGGAGTCTCTTGAATCAGCCCTGGCGCAACATTTCCCAAGCGTTGAAGTGATAGTAGTCGACAACTGCTCCTCTGATCGGACTTATGAGATTATTTCGGGTTTTGTGGATCCGCGAATTCGGCATTACCGCAATGAAGAGAATATAGGCGCAGAGGCGAATTGGAATCGCTGCCTAAGCCTGGCCAGCGGAAAATACGTCAAGCTATTATGCGCGGATGATGTGCTAGACCCCATGTGTATTGCTAGAGAAGTGGAAACGCTTGAAGGCGAAGGAGGCAACGGTATTACGCTGGTTACATGTGGTCGTCGAATAATTGGGGAGAAGGGACAGATTCTTATTCGGAGGCGTTGTCCACTCAAGCCAGGTCGATACGCAAGACAGGCCGTGTTAGCGGCCTCGGCGCGGCATGGAACCAACGTTGTGGGAGAGCCAAGCGCGGTGTTGTTCAGGCGGTCTGATAGCGCTGTGGCGGGAAGCTTCGATGGACGGATTCCCTACATGATAGATTTGGATTATTGGGTCCGCCTGTTGGAATTGGGAGACATGGTTGTTCTAGGGGAAGTCCTTTGTGGATTTCGGGCGTCCAGGAAAGCCTGGAGTGGAGAGATTGGAAAGCGCCAGATTTGTGATTTCGTGCGTTTCATTAGAAGTTCGAGCTTCAAAGGCCATGATGAAGCCAAGCGAGGTGATATGGTGGCTGCATACGCAATGGCGGTGCTGAACTATGTTGCCAGAACAACAGTCGTATCAATAGTGGCGCGAATCAAGATGCGTGATGAGTGGTGGTTAGGTTGATCAGACAAGCGCTATTTGCGGAGGAGCCATGATTGAGGGTGTGCGAATGGCAGCGAGAGAGATAATCGTAGATGAGCGTGGCAAAATTATGCATATGATCAAAAGAAGCGATAAGGAGTTCGGGGTGGTTGGTGAGGTATATTTCTCGTGGATCAATCCGGGTGTCGTGAAGGGGTGGCATCTTCATTCCGAGATGACTCTGAATTATTGCTGTCCACATGGCCTTATTAAGCTGGTTCTGTATGACGATAGGGTGGGTTCTCCGACGCGGGGAGAGGTGCAGGAGATATACCTGGGTCCGGAATGCTATTACCTTGTACAGATCCCCCCTGCAATCTGGAACGGCTTCAGGGGCATTGCAGTGTATCCAAGTATGCTATGCAATGTCGCCACGACAGAATACAGAGAAGGTGAGATGAAGCGGCTGCCTTGGGATGACTGCACGATTCCGTACACTTGGGCCATCAAGAATGGCTGACGTGGGCACGGTGCTAGTGGTTGGAGCTCGGGGCTTAGTTGGCAGCGCACTAATGGAGTGCCTTGGTGATTCTGCGCTAGGTGTGGATCGCGAGGCAAGAAATACGGCTGGAGTCGTAAGTATCGACCTCCGCACAAATGGCGCTGGGTTTCTTGCAATGAGGGATGTGCTTGATGCCGCCAGGCCAAAGCACGTGGTATACGCTGCGGGTTGGAGCGATGTGGACGCTTGTGAGGATGACGAGAAGAGAGCACTTAGAGCGAACGCCTCGATTCCAGCGAACCTGGCGGAGGAGGTCAGCAATCGCGGAGGGCGCTTTGTATATCTCTCTTCGGATTATGTCTTCGATGGTATCGCTGGACCTTACTCGGAGGAAGATTCGGCGCGCCCACTGTCGGTATATGGTAGAAGCAAGCTTCTAGGAGAGCGGATGGTCTTGGCTGCTGACCGACGCGCCCTTATTGTTCGTTCGACTGGGATCTATGGCCCGGAATACAGGGGGAAAAACTTTGTATATCGACTGTTTCGGCAACTCCACGCTGGGCAGCACATTAGAGTGCCCTCAGACCAAATATCGACTCCAACCTACAGTCGAGATTTGGCCAAGGTGGTAAAAGGCCTTCTGGAAAGTAATGCGGAGGGAATTGTCAACGTTGTCGGAATGGAGTTGCTTAGCAGGGCTGACTTTGCTGTAGCGATTGTGCAGAGGTGGAATGGCGATACTTCTTGGATTGATGGATGCCTAACAGCTAATTTGCATCAAAAGGCTAAGCGACCCTTGAATGGAGGACTAAGGCTAGAGCGCCTTAGCAGCGTCGTGGGCTTGAACGACATTCATTCTATTGCTCAGGCACTTCAAGATTGGCAGGAACGCCCCGCTGGTACAGCGCTGGAGGGATGGTAATGGTGATAGCGGGGCCGGAAGCGGTGGATGAAGTAGATAGGAAAGTGGATTGGGGTAAGTAATGATGCAAAGGAATAGGTTGGATCTGGAAAGAGCTGAGGAGTATCTTCGTTTTGCTGTGAGTAGTATTAGCAAGAAGGCGTATGTGTTCTGGGGATGCATGTTCGCGTGTGTTGTTATGATCACCGTATTGATTGTCCTCAGAATGGGATTTAGCCATCAACTGATGTTTCCTTGGGATACAACGATCTTTCTGGATGCAGCCTGGCGACTATGTTGTGGCCAAAGGGCGCATATTGATTTTTCTTATCCCTATGGGGACTTCTTTCTCGACTTGATACGAGTAGGAATGGCTATAGTGGGGCCAAAAGTGCAGGCAATCACTGTTGGCATGTGCATTTTCGCGGCTACGAGTGCTGCGGCTATCTGGTCTATTGGTAGCAGAAGAATGCCGGCGTTGTTGTGCTTCCTTGTGTCGAGTATGGTCTTTGTTCTTCCAATTGCCACTTATCCGCTTGGCTTCCATTACAAGGGCACCTCCTATGCGATGCTATATGATAGGGTAGGTTGGGCTTTGCTGTGCATTATTGCCGTTGAGGAAATCTTCCCACGAAGGTTAGTGCATTGTGACTGGCTAGATCGTCTGAACTTTATGTTGGGTTCTCTTTGTATTGGCATGGAGTTCTATGTCAAAATGAATTTTTTCTTGGTGGCGTGTGGAATTGTGTGTTATGCTAATATAATTAGAGGTAATCGTTGGTGGGCCCTGCTTGCGAAACTAATAGGCGTAATAGGTGTCATATTCGTGCTTGGGGTCAGCTTGAGAATATCTATTGTGGGATACCTCAGCGATTTGTCGAGAATGGAACCTCTTTATCAGCCTGTGGACAGAATCGAAGGATTGTTGCGGGTGTTGGACAGTAACGGTGTACCGTTGATGCTGTTATTTATCGCATGGGCAGCGGTGGTCCGCGACTGGACGCCGCGGTCCCAGCGGGTGTTGCTTACAGTTATGGTAGTGGTTGCCGCGAGTATTATGGTAACAAGTACAAATGGTCAGTTGGTGCAGATCCCGTTGATTGGCTTAGCGGCCGGATATCTCTTGGGACCGGCAGGGATGGGGCAGGATTCAAGGGGCGCGGAGAGAGGAGGCGAGCTATGGATTGGTTGGGTGGTGGCGGTGTTTTTAATAGGGACGGTTCTTGTCCCGGATGTGGCGAGCGTAATTAATTCTGTGTCATGGAAGGAAAGCAACGCCGTGCTTATTGAGAAGTGTAGGTTCCATGAGAAGAGCATCGAAGAACTTATATTGCCACCCGCGGAAATCGTCATAAGGGGAAATGTGGAGGAGAACGGATGTTCGGCCGTTGATGATGTTTTTGAGGGTTATCAGAGATACAGGGAGACGGCGCTTACCGAGAATGAGGGGGTGTCGGCGCTGTTATCTAGGAATCCGTGGGTTAAGCAAATGACCGCTTTCGAATATTGCTGTTGGATTAAGGATGGGCTGAAGCTACTGAAGCCGAGAATTACAGAGAAGAGCACCATTATGGTAATGGATTACTCCAATCCGTTTCCATTTGCACTTGGCCTGCCCAGTGCACGGTGGGATATGCCGATGTGGAACTACACGGGAAATGTGACGGGGAGAACGGCTCCAAGTGTGCAGAAGCTTGTCGCAACTGTTGATATAATCATGATACCCAAGAGAGCGGTAATTCCCTACACCTCAGCCTTTATGCAAAGGCATTATGCGGCAATGTTGGCGAAAGACTATACTAAGGTAGCTGAGTCGAAGTTGTGGGTTCTTTTGCAGAGGAGGGGACTATGATGGGCACGCGTGAAATGGAATGGTTGGGAGAGTATAGATGGTTCTGATGAGTGTGTTAAGCCATTGCTATAACGAAGTTGATAATGTCGAGGAGGTGTGTGCGAGGGTAAAGGAGGTCTTCGAAGGTCTTAACGATTATGTCTATGAACACGTCTTCATCGATAACGCTTCAACGGATGGCACTCAGGATAAGCTCCGGACACTTGCGGCGCGGGACAGGCGCGTAAAGGTGATTTTGAACAGCCGGAATTTCGGGGTAACGCGGTCGGGGGTTTACGGCATCCTGCAATGCCGGGGCGATGCTGTGATACCCGTGGCCGCCGATTTGCAGGACCCACCCGAGCTGATCCCGACGTTCATTAAGAAGTGGGAGGAGGGCTACAAGGTTGTCCTGGCGGTGAAGCGCAGCGCTGGGGAGTCGAAGCTGATGTACTCCATCCGGAGGTTCTATTACAGGCTAGTGAGTCGCCTCTCGGAGATCGAGCTGATCGAGAATTATTACGGCTTCGGCCTCTATGACCGCTGCATCATCGAGGCCCTGCGGAAGATGGACGACCCCTATCCGTATTTCCGCGGGCTGGTCATGGAGGCGGGGTTTGAACGTGCTCTCGTCCACTTCGACCAACCTGCGCGTAAGAGGGGCAAGAGCACATATAACTTCTACCGCTTGTACGACGTTGCCATGTTGGGGATTACGAGCCACAGCAAGGTGCCGCTCAGGCTCGCGACCATGCTCGGCTTCGCCATGTCGGCCCTGAGCTTTCTCGTCGGCATGGGGTATTTGGTCTACAAGCTCCTTTTTTGGAAGGAATTCACGCTTGGACTTGCGCCACTCCTGGTGGCGGTATTTTTCTTGGGGTCGATCCAGCTCTTCTTTACGGGCATTCTGGGGGAGTATATCGGCTTCATCTACACGCACGTCCGCAAACGGCCGCTGGTCATCGAGAAGGAACGGATCAACTTCGAGCCGCCATTAAACGAGCCGGGATCTGTGAAGCCGAGAAAGCAAGGGGAAGCAGAGAAGGCGGGGGACGTAGCGGCCTCCGACACGGACCGGTAATGCCTCTGGCCCTGCCCGCTACTATTCGGAGGCTCTGGGCCGTACCTTTTATCCGCTTCCTCTTTGTGGGCGGTATCAACACCCTCTTCGGCTACTCGGTCTTCGCCCTCTTCATTCTGCTGGGCCTGCACTATGCTCTGGCTGCTCTCATCGAGACCATCCTTGGAATTCTCTTCAACTTCAAAACGACGGGGACCATCGTTTTCAAGAGTCGTGATAACCGGCTGATTGTGCGTTTTTTCGGGGTTTACGGCTTCATGTACGTGGTGGGGGTAGGGGTTCTGAGGCTCTTCAAAGAGCTTGGTGTACACGTGCTTGTGACGGCTGCGGTGGCTACGCTGCCCTCAGCGATGATCTCCTTCCTGCTCATGCGGCGCTTCGTCTTCCGGGAGTCGAAAGGGGATCTGCGCTCCGATATATGGCAGGCTGGCCAAGAGGTGAAGACCATCCTGAAGGACTTGTTCGGCACGCCTACCGAGAGCACGCTGGTCCAATTCTTCCGTTACACGGTGGTGGGCGGGGCGGCTTTCGTAATAGATTTCGGGCTCCTGTACGCCCTCACCCATTACGGCGGCCTCTACTACCTCACCTCGGCCACCCTCGCCTTCGTGGTGGGGCTCATCATCAACTATACCTTCAGCGTCCTGTGGGTGTTCAGTAAGCGAGCAGTGAGCAACCGCTGGGTGGAATTTGGACTCTTCGCGCTCGTGGGCGTGCTAGGGCTAGGGCTCAACGATCTCTCCATGTGGCTCCTCACCAGCGTGGCCGGCCTTTATTACCTGTACTCCAAGCTCATCACGACGGCGCTGGTGTTCGTCTGGAACTTCGCGGTGAGAAAGGTGAGCCTGTTTCGATGAGCGAGGCGGCGGTAGAGAAGGGGACGACAAGCCTGGGGGAAAGGGTCAAGCGGGTGCTCCCCTGGCTGTTGTTCGCCTTGGCCCTGTGGGAGCCCTTGCAGTATCTGCACCTGACCTTCCTGGAATTCAGTTCCGGGGACGAGGGGGTGCTGCTTGCGGGCGCCCTGAGGATTTTGCACGGGCAGGTGCCTTACAGGGACTTCTTTTTCTTTGTAGCACCCGGGTCCCTTTATCTTATTGCGGGGTGGCTGCGCCTCTTCGGGACAACGCTGGTGGCGGCCCGGTGGCTCGCGTGGCTGGTCAACGGCGTGATGCTGCTGGGTCTTGCGCTCTTAGGGAAGGCCCTAAATCTTTCGCGGGCCTCGCTGGCGGTGCTGTTCCTGTCGCAGGTTGCGGTGGGCTTTGTGGTGTGGCCGATCGTCAGCCATCACTGGATGGTGAATGCGGCGCTCTTTCTGTCGGCGGCGTGTCTCGCCCTCTCCGACCGGGGGGAGAGGCGGGGTTTGCTGTTCGCCTCGGGCGCCTTGGCCGGGGCCGGCGGACTCATGTTGCAGGACGAAGGCGGTTACTGGGTGCTTCTCGTCATCCTACTGTTGCTGCTCTCGGGCGGGGAACGGCGCTGGAAGAAAATCGGGCTATTCGTGGGCGGGGGACTCGTAGTGGCAGGCCCGATCGTGGTCACTCTGCTGGCGAAGGTGCCCGCTTCGCAAATCCTCGATGACCTCCTCTGGGCGCCGTTGAGGCTCTACCATGACAACCCGGGAAATCGCGTGGGATGGGGACAGGGATGGTCTGCGACCTTTCGGGCGCTGCCGGCGGTGTGGAGGACGGGGGATGCCTGGACCCTCGCGAACGACCTGGGCCAAGGTGTCGGCATGGCGGTAGTGTTTCTGGTTTTTCCCGTGGCAGTAGCGCTCACCCTGCTGAGGAGCGCGCGCTTGCGGAGACTCTCCGAAGAGGAGCGGTGGCCATGGCTGGTCCTGCTCTGTATGACCGGGGCACTGGTGCTGATGGCCCTGCACAGGCCCACGGTCATGACCCTGATTTTTGCCTTTCCGGGTGCGTTCCTACTGATTCTCTGGGAATGGGAACGGGTCAGGAAGTGCCAGCCTCGATGGTTTTCCCGGCTTACGGGTGCCGGACTCATGCTCCCGCTGGCTATCACCGTGGCGACCACCTCCCTGCCCTATCCTTACCTCGCCCCGAGGAGTTCTTTCGACTTCCCGTCAGGCAAGCTGACTACTGAGGTAGCCCAAAGTAAGCCCTCATGGGAACTGCTGTATCAGTTCCAGAAGCGCTTTCTGCAGCCCGGCCAGAGCGTCTTCTGCTATGACTACTGCTCCTTCTACTCCTTCGTCCTGCGCAGGGTGGGGGCCACGCCCTATGATAACTTCGACATGGGCCGCTTCGATCCCGCGATGGTGCACGACCTCCTCGCTCACCTGGCGGCCAAGCCACCCGATTGGATTCTCCTCGACGGGCGCTATGGCCCTGACCCAGGCGACCCAGTGGTGGGCTGGGTCAGTCTCCACTACAGGCCTTTGGCTCGCTGCACCGGATTGCTGATTGTCGGCAGGGCCGACATGGCGGTGAAGCCTGCCGCCCATCCGGAGCGACGATGACTGCCGGAATGGCGTTAGGGGCTCCCCGTGCCGCATTCTTGGCTCGACGAGGTTGCGCCATGGGAAGCATACTTGCCGTGGAGACAGCGTCTCATGGCCGCTAAGACCGCGATCATCATCGGGGCGGGGCCGGCGGGGTTGACGGCGGCGTGGGAGCTGCTGGACCGCACCGACGTTAAGCCCATCGTCCTTGAGGCCACGGGGGAGATCGGCGGCATCGCGCGGACGGTGGTCCACAAGGGCAACCGGATGGACATCGGCGGCCACCGCTTCTTCTCTAAGTCGGACCGGGTGATGGAGTGGTGGCAGAACGTGCTGCCCATGCAGGGGGCGCCCTCGCGGGACGACCGGCTCCTGGGCCGGGAGATCCCCCTGGCGAAGGAGGCGAGGACGCGCGGGCTTCGAGGCGAGGCGGTGTCGCGGCCCGCCCCCGACCCCGAGCGTGAGAACCTCGTCATGCTGGTGCGCCAGCGCCTGTCGCGGATCCTGTTCCTCCGCAAGTTCTTTAGCTATCCCATCACCTTGAGCCTGGATACCCTGCGGAAGATGGGCCTCATGCGCCTCGTGCGCATCGGCTTCAGCTACCTGAGGGCCTCGCTCTTCCCCATACGCGAGGAGCGCTCCCTGGAGGACTTCTTCGTCAACCGCTTCGGCCGGGAGCTCTACAACACCTTCTTTCGCGATTACACCGAAAAGGTGTGGGGCGTGCCCTGCTCCGTCATCAAGCCCGAATGGGGCGCCCAGAGGGTGAAGGGGCTCTCGGTGTGGAGCGCCGTTTTCCACGCGCTGGCCAAACCCTTCCGCAGCCGGGCAGGCATCGCCCAGAAAGGCACCCAGACGAGCCTCATCGAGCGCTTCCTCTACCCCAAGCTCGGGCCGGGACAGATGTGGGAGACGGTGGCCGCCCAGGTGGCGGCGGCGGGCGGCGAGGTGCGGCTGAACCAGAAGGTGGTCGGTGTCCGGTGGTCGCCCGGGCACATCGAGGCGGTGGTCACGGAGAACGAGGTCACGGGAGAGAGGCACGAGCTGTCAGGTGATATCTTTTTCTCCACCATGGCCATCAAGGACCTGGTGGCGGCCATGGGGGGCACAGTGCCGGCGGAAGCGGCCGAGGTGGCGGCGGGCCTCGTCTACCGCGACTTCGTCACCGTGGGCGTGCTGCTGCGCAAGCTGAAGATCGAGAACGAGAGCCGGATTCCCACGGTGAACGGCATCATCCCCGACAACTGGATCTACATCCAGGAGCCGGAGGTCAAGATCGGGCGCCTCCAGCTTTTCAACAACTGGAGCCCCTACCTGGTGGCCGACCCTTCCACCGTCTGGATGGGCGTGGAGTACTTCTGCAACGAGGGGGACGACTTCTGGGGCATGACGGACGAGGCCATCGGGGAGCTGGCGGTGAGGGAACTGGCCGCCATCGGCGTGATCGAGCCCGAGGATGTGCTGGACCGCGTGGTGATCCGTCAGCCCAAGACCTACCCGGCCTACTTCGGCACCTACGACCGCTTCGACGTGGTGCGGAGCTTCCTGGACGGCCTGGAGAACCTCTACCCCATTGGCCGCAACGGTATGCACAAGTACAACAACCAGGACCACTCCATGCTCTGCGCCATGACCGCCGTGGACAACATCCTGGCCGGGATCACCTCCAAGGAGAACCTCTGGGCCGTCAACACCGAGCAGGAGTACCACGAGGAGAAGTGAATGGCGGACGCGTCCCACCCACGGCTATTGGTTGCGATTCGGAGCTGGTTTCGCTCACCGTTGGGCGGGATGATTGTGCTCGCGGCTGCCACCATGGCGGCTGCCATTGCCTTGGGCATGCTGCATCTTGGGGCGGCTGGGGATTCCGATTCCTACCTCGAGGCGAGCCGCCAAGGCTGGTTGGGTCTGCTCGGCGGGGTCCGCTCTTTCGGATACCCGCTCTTTCTCAAGGTGGTGCAGTGGGTGTCACCCCGACTCTCGCTTCTTCCGCTCGTGCAGATGGGGCTCCACGTCGCCGTGGTGTTTTTCCTGTATGGGGCCTTGCGCCGTTTCGGCGCGGCTGGGTGGCAGTCCTTCGCTCTGGCGGGTGCTTTCCTGGTTACCCTGCTCAACGACCCTTCCAGCCAATGTATTATGAGCGATTTTCTCGGACGGGTCCTATCCGCCGGGGTGTTGGCCAGTCTCTTCTGGGTCGCGGCTGACCGTCCGGGGCGGATGTCCTGGATCGCCCTGGGGGCTTTTTTGCTGGGTGCCTGGGCCGTGCGACCCCTGAATGTCATATGGGTGGTGCTCGCCCCATTCGCCGGCGTGATCCTATATCTCATGAGGCCCAAGTCCGAACCGGCAACAAAACGAGCAGCCTGGCCCTTTGTCTTGCGGCTGGCCGCGGTCGCCCTGCTCCCCCTTGTGGCTTTTTGTGGCCTAAGGTTATGGGCCGTGAACGACTTCGGCGTGGCTTCCTTCGGAGGCTATCAGGCTTCGGGACTGGCGGTAGGTCTTTTGGACCCCTCGCTCGTCGAGAAGGTCCCAGCGGATGTCCGGCCGCTGGCCCAAGCCCTCCTTGCGGAGCGCCAACGCAAGGGGGTTCCTGCCGTCGTGGGGCCGCGCGGTATAGACATGGGCCTCTGGAAGAGGGATTTCAACATCGACGCTTGGGAGATCGCGGCGCCCGTAGCGGCAAAACTGTACGGTCAGGACACGGTATTGGCCAACAGGCGGCTAGGAGAGCTCTCCCGATTTGTCTTGCGGCGCTACCTGAGAGCCTACCTCTTCTTTGCGCTGACGAACCTTTGGGAATCTCTGGGAGGGTTGCTGCGCTTCGGTCTCGTGCTGCAGGCCTTTCTGGCGATCGCCATCGTGCTCTATTCCGCCCGTCTTCTGGCCAGCGCCTGGCTGGGGAGGATGGACTATGGCATGCCGCGCCCCGGCACGGAAGCCGAGAAGGAATGGGTGGTGCACAACGGTTTCGCGTTGGCGGCTCTGTCGTATGGGGCCGTAAGTGCCGTACTGGTGGCATTGGCCTCCGTGAACGTGGGCCGTTATTCCATAGCTGCCGGCATCTTTTTCCCCTCCCTAGCTGCCGAATGGGCGTTCCGGGAGGGGAGGACCCTATGGGGATATTTCCAGTGCAGGCGAACGATTCACTAGTTCCGGCTCAAGGCGAAGTCGAAGGCCCCGTTACGCCAGGACATCCAACAGAGAATCACGCGGGAGAAAGCAGGCGGCCTGCGCTGAGTTTTGCTGGACTTCTGCTGACGGGCCTCGTGCTGTTGGCTTTTGCTCCCCTCTTGGCTGGCTGCAACTTCCTGCCCTTCGCTCGGTATCCCAATTGGGGGACCATCCAGGCGCTCGACGACGGGAAGCAGATCGTTCCTGATAAGGCCTTCTTGGCCCGGAAGGCGACCGCCCCGTGGATCGCGGATAAAGACTTCGTCGCGCTCTCGGTTTTCTGGCCGCAGGACCTCGCCACGGCTCACCTCCTGCACGGCGGTCGGCTGCCCCTGTGGGACCCCTACACGGGGGGCGGCTATCCTACGCTGGATAACGGGCAGTACCGGCCGTTCAACCCGTTCCGCTGGTTCTTCTACCTCATTCCCACCAATTGGGCCTATTGCTTTTCTCTCTTCTTGACCTTGGTCTTTGGGTGCTGGGGGGCGTGGAGGTGGTTTCGGGGCGAGGGGTACGATGCCGTCGAGAGCCTCGTGGGTTCGGCGATCTTTGCACTGAATCCATGGACGCTGGAACGGCTGACCATCCTCGAACCCTCGGCCTTCGCCTTGCTGCCCTGGTGCCTGTTGGGTCTTCGGTCCGCCCGTTGGAGGGATTGGCCTTCGCTGGCCCAGGCGGCCCTACCCTTCATCCTTTTAGGGCAGGTCTCCCACCCCGAACCTTGCCTGCTCGTGGCCGCCATGGCGGGCGGCTATTTCTGGCTGGCGGAAGAGCGGGGGCGGGAGGAGGCGGGGAGACTCTACTGGAAAAGGTTGGGCACCTTGTCCGTGGTCGGTGCCCTGACGCTCGCGGCCCTGGCCGTCCTGTGGGTTCCTTTGCTCTGGCTATTGCATCACAGCTTCTCGTACAAGGAGGCGGGGCTTCCTTTTCTCTTCGAGTATTCCTGGAAGGCACCCTTCGCCCTTGCCTCCGACCTCTACGTCGCCCCGGCCCTGGTGGCCCTTTTGGCCGCGGCGGCCCTGGCGGGAAGACGGGCCTCTCGGTACTGGCTGGCTGTCGCTCTGGCGGGGCTGGTCCTCCTCATGCCGCTCACAGCCGTTGGGACGGCGGTGAAGGCCTTTCTGCAGGTGAAGCTCTTCATCATCCCCCTCTTCTATTTCAAGGCTTTCTTCTGGGCGGGCTGTGCCTTTTTGGCCCCCGAGGGCCTGCGCGCCATGCGCCGGGGAGCGCGGTGGGTCAAGGCGCTGGCATGGAGCGCCGGAGGCTTGGCCTTGCTGGGCGACCTTTGGCTCTTTGGGGCACTGCCTCTTTCCGCTGGGGTTCAGACCCACTGGCCGGCGCTGGCTTGGGTGCTGATCGGTGCCGGGTTGGTGGCGGTAGGGTTGTTGGCTATGGTGCAGCGGCGGGGCAAGACGACCTTGGCGTTGGGTGCCCTGATCGTACTGCCCCTGGCCTTTCCTCTTTCGCTGGACCACCTTTCGTGGAATAGCATCGCCTTCAGGCCCAATCCCACGTTTCAATGGCTGCACCGGGACCGCCCCCATGACCGGGTCGTCTCCTTGGGCTGGCACCCCTATTTCGTCCTGCCCCCCAATCAGGGCCAGGTGTTCGGAGTGCGGGCGGCGGAGCAGAACGCGGCCTATTTCCTCAACCGCTATTTCCAGCTCTTCTTCAATCCGCCGGCTCCGCCTACCTGCATCATGTACGCCGCTCCGGAGTGGCTGCGCTTCGAGAACATGGGGGCATCGCTGCTCCTGCTGCCTGAACAGACGCCGTTGGCTGGGGTGCAGGTGGTCCACGAGGGAGGTGACGCCCGTGTCTACGCCATCCCGGGCGCCCTGGGCCGGCTCTATTTTGCCAGGGCCGTGGCCATGGTGGACCCAGGCCAGCCCTTGGCGAAACAGATCGTCGCCCTCGGCCATGAGGCAGACGGTGTAGCCCTTGTGGAGACGATGGGACAGCCGGCGCCGAGCGCCTGGCCCGAAGGACCGATGGCGGGAGGTCGTCTGACATTTATTCATGACGGCGCTGAAAGGGTGACCATCGCGGCGGAGGCTCCGCACGAGGCGCTGCTGGTCCTGAGAGATTCCTGGTATCCCGGCTGGCGGGCCTCGGTGGACGGCCGCCACGTCCCCATCTACCGGGTCAACGGCTGCTTCAGGGGAGTGCTCGTGCCGGCGGGGAAGCACGAGGTCCGGTTCGTCTACCGGCCCTGGCACGTCTACATTCCGGCCGCCGTCTCGCTTCTGGTCACTCTTGCGGTCCTCTGGGTGGCGCTGTCGGTGAAGAGGCTTTCGACCTCCCGCTGGCAATTGCCCCCTTTGTGGTAATGGCCGAGATGGCTTGCTCAAGTTCAGAGAAGTGAAGAGCTCGTGCGACTTTGGGTTCTCGTTTTGTTACGCGCTCAATTTCAGAATGTAATTCCGCGGGATTGATTTTGCCTGTACGGCAGCACCAGACAAGGTAAGCATTGTCGCATGGCTTCAAGAGGTGAAATTCGTAGCGTTGGATCATTGGTTCGTAAGCGGGAATTCTTCGTAGGTAGACGCAACCATACTCCCCAAAAAAGACAAGCGCCCATTCCCTATTGGAGAATATGTCGTCATTGAGTGATCTCGCCGGGCCATCCAAGCCTTGGCCCCCCAATGGTGCCGAAGCGTATGGGACAATGGCGACGGTAAAAGGGTGAGACAGTAGAAACGCCTTGAATGTCCGAAGACTTTGCTTGGCTTGCAGATAGGCGCTGAGTTCTGGAAGAAAGATCAATCGCCCGTCCATGTAAACCCTGCCGAGGGGCCAATACTCCCATTCCAGGAATCCTCCCGCAACGAAGGTGTGAAACAAATTTGCTGGAGTATTATGTCGCTTCAGAAATTGGACCTCCTGCAAGGGATAATTCTCGGCTAGGCTCCAAGAGGAAGTGGGCATGGATGCAATGGAGACACCGCGAACTAACAGCAACAATAAAGCTCCCGCGAGGATGGGCTTGCGGGTCGCCGTGCCCCGGCGCAGAAGAGGTTCTAGTTTTAAGCAGGCGAGTGGCGCCAGAGTTAATGCCGCGAAGGACAAGTATCGCTCCCACCAGAAGCCCAGAAATAGCTGGCTTCCGGAAAATAACACCTCGGTCCAGCAAACCTTCTTGAACGGCAGCAGAGTGGAAAGAAACACAAGCGAAAATATAGCTAGACTGGGTAGCGTGCTGAGGGTGAGCGGAGTATGCTGCCATTCAAAAAGGACGGGGAGCTGGCGATCGAAGAGGGCGAGGAGGTTTTCGAAGGGAAAGGCCAGGGTCCTCCATCCATAGGGATTAATCAGAACCCCCGTTAGGGCCGCTACCAGCGGCGTGACCAGTACGGCCAAGCGATGAGAGTTGAATGGGATGCCTTCTTGCCAGCCATCGAGAAGCATCCCCGAAGCAATGACGCCCAAGATCAGCAAACCGAAACTCCACCCACCATGGCACTGGGCCCAGAGAGCGAAGAGAAATAGGACGAACAGCCAGGTGCCGGGCTGCGCGTCTGGATCTGTTCTCCATCGTCGCATGCGCTCCAATAATAGAGCCAGGAACATCATAGAGAGGACGTCTGGCCTTAACCGAATTCGATCGGTGAAAGCTGGTAAGACGGTCATGAAATAGCAAGCCAGCGTCAGCGCCGTAGTGCCGGTAACCCTCACAGCGCGATAGAGGAGCCCAACCACAAGAGCTCCGCCCAGAGCTACGCTCCACTCCAAAAGCGGGTAGCCCCCCAGGCGCCAAAGGACATAGATGCCAAAGTTAAAAAGCCATTCCCCATCGAACCAGGATTTTCCAGCGAGAGTAAACGAAAAGGTCTCCTTGTAGAGGGGATGGCCGACCGTCCAGATTTCCCTTCCAATGGCTAAGTGCCAAAAACTGTCTGGATCCCAAATGGGGGAGAAGCTTGCCTGAGCCACCAGGGCCATCAAGAGTAGGATAAGCACAATTTCTGCCCACATTGCTCCCTCCAGAGGGGGGAGGGGAGGGAAAAACCAGCGGATGATGCTTCGTATTCGTGCAACAACTCTAATCATGAGCTTCCCTTGAAGCCATCAGCGAAGATAGGGCATTATCCATGACCCTTCGCAGGTATGGGCTGGGTTTCTTGTTGAGGGCCCGCTCCAATTCGGCGGTGAGGGCCTGGGGCGGGATGGTACCGTGCTCGGCGCTCCAGAGGAGGTAGGGCAGGTCATCCAGGCGGAGGAGCGGATAGCCGTCCTTCTGGATGAGGGCCTGGTTGGCCGGCTCGCGCTTGGCGAGGACCATGCCGTAGGGGCCGAAGTCCACCATGACCCAGGATTCCGGTGGGAAGAGGACGGCGGAGGGGCCGCGGGGCGGGGTGCCGGGCGGGCCCTTGAAGGTGAAGTCCTTGTAGGAATAGAGGGCCGCGTCGAAGGGGTAGCGGGCCAGGAAGGCCTCGAAGGCGGGAATGGAGCGGTGGGCTTGGTAGTAGGCAATCCCGGCCTCGTTGAAGGGGCCGAAGCGCCCGTCGAAGAAGACCTTGGCCTGGTGGTCGAGGGCCCACTCCAGATAGCCGCCCACGCGGAATTCGTGGTAGAGGTTCCCCGAGAAGTCCACGCGCTTCAGGAAGGCCGCCTCCTGGACGGGGTAGCGCTCCGCCATGGGCGGGTAAAGCGGCGGGTGCAGCGCCTGCCAGCCTGCGGCGAAGAGGGCTAGCGGAATGCCGAGGGCGTAGGCCGCCGTCTGCACCCGGTGGCGGTTGAGGATCGGCTGCAACGATCGGGCGGCGAAAGGGGCCAGGGTGATCACGGCGTAGGCCGCGTAGCGGACCCAGTAAAGGCCCAGCGCCACTTGGCTCGCGACGACGAGAATGGAAGACCAGCGGTGCGGCCGGGCGAAGAGCTGGGCCAGTAGGGTGGCGACGGCCATGGCCGCGAAGAGCGCGTAGACGCCGGTCAGGGGCGTCCTCACCCATTCGGCGATGGGGACGTAGGCCTTGTGGTTCAGAAGGTCCAGCGCGTGCTGGACAGGAAAGAATGTCAATCGCCAGCCGAAGGGGTTGATCAGGGTGATCGCCCAGCAGGCCAAGACGATGCCCGCGCTGTGAAGGGCGTCCTTGAACGCGAGGGCGCCCTCCCTCCACCGATCCACGAGCCTCCCGGCCAGGAAGGCCCCCGTCAGCACCAGCCCGTAGGCCCAGGCGCCGTGGATCTGCACCCAGAGCAGGAAGAGCGCGAGCAGCCAGGGCAGGGCGCGGCGAAGGCCCGCGGGCGAGGCCTCGGACTTCAGGAGGATCGCCAGGAGGAGCACCATCAGCACCAGCGAGAAGATCTCGGGGCGGTAGCGGAAGCGCTCGCCGTAGACGGCCAGGAGGGGCAGGACGAAGATCGCCAGGCCGGGGGCGCTGCCTCCCGAGAGCCGCACGCAGCGGTAGGCCCCCAGGACGCCGAGCGCGGCGCAGGCGGCCGTGAGCCCCTTGGCCAGGGCGGCTCCGCCCAACAGCCACAGGGGGTAGCAGAGGAGGTGGAAGAGCCACTCCTCGTCGGTCCAGGGGGCGCCCCTGGCGGTGAACGAGAAGGTCTCCGTGCGCACGAGGTGATGGGTCTGCCAGATCTCCCTCCCGATGGCCAAGTGCCAGAAGGTATCGGGGTCCTGAACGGCCTTGAAACTGGCGAAGAAAGCCGCCGCCGCCACGAGGACCACGAGGAGAAGCTCGGGCCAAGGGGGGAAGGAAAATTCACCACCAAGACACGAAGGCACGAAGGGATTTCGGATTTCGAATGGCGAATGGCGAATGGGAGTGAAATCCTTGGCGTGTGAGCTTCGCATGCTCTAGGCCCTTGTAGGAGCGCTCTCCAGAGCGGAAGAGTGGCGGGCGGGGGCGCCCGCCCCACGGTTGGTCGGAGTCGGGGAGCGGCGGGCGGGGGCGCCCGCCCCACGGTTGATCGGAGTCGGGGAGCGGCGGGCGAGGGCGCCCGCCCCACGGGAAGGGATTCCTCGCTTTGGGCTGCTCATTCGCTCCTTCCTCCTATCCGCTTGTGGTCCCTCCTCCACCAGTCGAGAAAGCACAGCAGGGTCCAGAGGGGTTTGCGATGGTCGGCCTTGCGGGCGAGGTGTTCGCGCCAGAGGCGGCGGGGTTCGTCCGGTTTGAGGAAGGGGACCCTGCCCAGCACCTCATCGGAGAGCAGTTCCTCGGCCATGGGCCGCAGGGGGCCCGTGAGCCAGCGGGCGACGGGGATGCCGAAGCCCTTTTTGGGGCGGTCGAGGAAGCCCTTCGGGAAGCGGCCGGCGAAGGCCTCCTTGAAGACCGCCTTGCCCGCGCGCCCGCGGAGCTTCCAGTCGTGGGGCATGGCGAAGGCGAGGCGGACGATCTCGGGATCGAGCAGGGGCACGCGGGCCTCCAGGGAGGCCATCATGCTGGCCCTGTCCACCTTGGCGAGGATGTCCTCCAGCAGATAGGTGTGGAGGTCCAGCCACTGGGCCGAGGTGACGGGATCCTTCTGCGGCGCGTCCGGGATCCACTTCTCGGAGAGGGCCACGGCACCGGCACCTGGCATAAGCCGCGCGAGCCCCTCCGGGGTCCACGAGCCGAGCCAGAGGTGGTGCCGCAGCGGCATTGGATACTCAGCCCCGTCCCTGAACTTGCGGAGCTTGTAGGGCAGGGTGAGGTTCGCGTGGGAGACGGGCAGGAGGCGGTCCGCCGCGGCCATCCCGGCGCGTCGCGCCCAGCCCGGCAGGGACCGGTAGAGGCCGAAGCGGTGGTGCACCCAGTAGGTCGGGTATCCCGCGAAGAGCTCGTCGCCGCCGTCCCCGCCCAGGGCCACGGTCACGCGCTGCCGGGCGAAGCGGGAGAGCAGGGCGGTGGGAAAGAGCGAGGGGTCGGCAAAGGGTTCGTCGAGAAGGCCGAGTACGCGCGGGACCTCGGCCAGCAGCTCTTTCTCGGAGAAGGTGTGCTCGTGGTGGCCGCAACCCAGGTGCCGCGCCGCCGTCCGGGCGTACGCGCTCTCGTCGAAGGAGGGGTCCTCGAAGCCGATGGAGAAGCTCTCCACGCGCCCCCCCGCTTCCACCATGCAGGCCGCGACGATGCTGGAATCCACGCCGCCGCTCAGGAACACCCCCAGGGGCACGTCGGAGATGAGCTGGCCCTTGACGCTTCGCAGGACCGTTTCCCGGAGTTTTTCCGCCGCTTCTGCCCGGGACAGCCCAAGCTCCTGAGGAATGGCCCAGTGCCAGTAGGGACGGACCCGGATTCCCTCCGGTCCCGCCAGCAGAGCGTGGCCGGGCAGGAGCTTTCTGGCCGAACGGTAGATGGAGAGGGGAGCGGGGACGTATTCGCAGGTGAAGTAGGCCTTCAGGGCATCCAGGTCCAGGTCAGTCGGGAAATCGGGATGGGCGCGCAGGGCCTTGAGCTCGGAGCCGAACAGGAGCCCTCGCGGCACCTCGGCATAATAGAGCGGCTTCACTCCCAGCGGGTCCCTCGCCAGCAGGAGGCTCCGGCGCTCGCGGTCGTAGAGGGCGAAGGCGAAGATGCCGTTCAGCCTGGGGAGGAAATCCTCGCCCTCCTCCTCGTAGAGGTGCACGAGCACCTCCGTGTCCGAGCGCGTGGCGAAGCGGTGTCCCTTGGCCTCCAGCTCCGCGCGCAGGGCCTGGAAGTTGTAGATCTCGCCGTTGAAGACCACCACCACCGAGCCCGACTCGTTGGCCATGGGCTGGGCCCCGCCCGGAAGGTCCAGGATGGCCAGGCGCCGGTGGCCCAGCCCCACGCCCTCTTCCACGAAGAAGCCTTCCCCGTCGGGGCCCCGGTGCACGAGGCTCCGCGTCATGGCCGCGAGCGCCTCGCGATCAGCCGGCCGGTTCAGCGCGAAGCCCGCTATGCCGCACATGGCCTATTTCCCTTCGCCCGTGGCGCGGCCGCCCTCGGCTGTGGCGCGGCCGCCCTCGGCCGCGAGACCATCAAGGGGTTGCGGGTCTGATTGGGGATGAGGGATGGCGGGCGAGGGCGCCCGCCCCACGGTGGGGTGACCATGGGGAGCGGCGGGCGAGGGCGCCCGCCCCACGAGTTCATCATGATTCTCTTCCGTACCGCGGCCGCCCTCGGCTGTGGCGCGGCCGGTCTCGGCTGTGGCGCGGCCGCCCTCGGCCGCGACCCCCCCTCCCTTCCAAGCGCTGGACCAGGGATAGTCTGTGATGCGGCTAACGAGGCCTTTTCGAACGGGATTGCCCTCTATGTAGAGCCAAGCTGTGCTGAATTCCGGCTCATTGCGGATGAGGTGATCATAGGTTTCATCCTGCCATATGGGTGACCGGCGGCCGAAGCGGCTGGTGAGGGTATGGGAAGACGAGCCCTTGAGGGATTGTAATGTCTTGATCAGATGCTCATCTCTCGTGGTGGAATAGAGAAGATGCACGTGGTCGGGCATAACGACGAAGGCTTCAACCTTGCCCGGGCCCATCTTGTGGATATGAGAGACCATGGCCTCGCACTCTTTGGAGGATAGCGGCGGGGATTGCCGGGGTGATAAGCGGAACGTGAGGGAGTAGCGGGCACCCCTCACATGAAAATGGGGTAGGCGGCGACGATAGGTCGTCAGCCGTTCCATGGCCGGAGTGAAGCTTCGCCTCGTTGAGGAGGCTTTCTTTTCATTGGAAATAGCCTTCTTGGGGCGCGCCGGTTGGAGCCGGGGAGCGGCGGGCGGGGGCGCCCGCCCCACGGTTCAGCGGAGCGGGAGAGCGGCGGGCCGGGGTGCCCGCCCCACGGGAGCGCCATGATTCTTCTTGAATCCATGGCTGCTGGCCGATGGGTCATGGGCTCTCTACTCCTCACCCTTCACCCTTCACCCTCCACCCTTCACCCTTCACCCTTCACCCTTCACCCTTCACCCTTCACCCTTCACCCTTCACCCTTCACCCTTCAGCCTCCACCTCTCCACCGCCCCCAGGCGACTCGAGAACCTCGCGGATGACGTAGGGGGTTGTTCCGGAGCTGGCGAAGTAGATGCGGATGAGGAGTTCGCCCAGAAGGCCCATCATGATGAGCTGCATCCCTACGAGAGCGATGAAGATGGCCACGAGGAGCAGGGGGTTGTTGTGGACCCAGACGCCGTAGGCCAGCTTCTGCCAAAGCGTGTAGGCGGCCAATACAGCCGAGAGGAGCCAGAGCCCCACGCCCGCTCCGCCGAAGGCGTAGATGGGCTTGGTGAGGAAGGAGCCCATGAACTTGATGGTCAGGAGGTCGAGGACGACCTTGAGGGTGCGGCCGAGGCCGTACTTGCTCTTGCCCGCCACGCGGGGATGATGGGTCACCTCCACCTCGGCCACGCGCGCCCCCTGCCACGTGGCCAGGATGGGGATGAAGCGGTGCATCTCTCCCAACAGCACCACGGGGGCCAGCACCTCGCGCCGGTAGGCCTTGAGGGTGCAGCCGTAGTCGTGCAGTTTGACTCCCGAGATGAGGGAGATGAGCCCGTTGGCGATCTTCGAGGGCAGAATGCGCGTGAAGAAGGGGTCCCGGCGGTGGCGGCGCCAGCCGCTGGCCACGTCGAAGCCCTCGTCGAGCTTCGAAACCAGCTTGCGGATGTCGGCGGGATCGTTCTGGAGGTCACCGTCCAGCGGGACGAGGACGGCCCCCCGGGAGTGCTCGATGGCCGCCGCGAGGGCGGCGGTCTGGCCGGAATTGCGCCGGAGGAGGACGACGCGGAGGTGGGGGCGTTGGGCGACGGCCCTCTTGAGCCGCGCCACCGTGCTGTCTCGGGAGCCGTCGTCCACGAGCACGACCTCGTAGCTCCGTCCCAGGCGGGCCATCTCCTCCTGGATGCGCTCCAGCAGGGGTTCCAGGTTCTCCTCCTCGTTGTAGAGGGGGACCAGGAGGCTCAGTTCCGGGGGGGCGGGACCGGCGGCATCGGTCATTCAGGCCTCGGGGGTGATGGGGTGATGAGGTGATGAGGTGATGAGGTGAGTAGGGGATGAGGGGATGAGATGCTTAGGAGACGCGGGATGGCCGGAGGAGCTTTTTCCAAGATTCGATTTACGATCCCTTGGTGCCTTGGTGTCTTGGTGGTGCATTCTTTTCACTTTCTAAAATGGGAATCTTCTTTCCCTCAGCCTTCTTTCGCGTTCAGGTGGTACTTCTTGACGAAGTAGCGCATGGAGCGGAAGGTGATTCCCAACCGCTGGGCCGCCCTGACCATGACGCCCCCCTCCAGCTCCAGTGCCTTCTGGATGTAGCGCGCCCGGGTCTGTTCCACCACCTCGGTGAGGTCGAACCCGCTCTCGGGGATCTGGATCTCCCCCGGGGCCTGGGTCAGGCGGAAGCTCACCACCTCCTCCGGCAGGTGGCGCGTCTCGATGCGCCCCTCGGCGAGAGCCATGGCCCGTTCCACCACGTTCTCGAGCTCCCGCACGTTGCCCGGCCAGCCGTAGCTTTCGAGGGCCTTGAGCGCCTCCGCCGACAGGGTCGGGAGGGCGCGGCCCATGAGCCTGGCGTGCTTCTCCATGAAGCTCCTGGCCAGCAGGGGGATGTCCTCGCGGCGGTTCCGGAGCGGCGGCACCGCGATGGAGTGGACCTTGATGCGGTAGTAGAGGTCCTCCCGGAACCTCTTCTCCTGAATCATCCGCTGGAGGTCCTCGTTGGTGGCCGCGATGACCCGCGCGTCCACGGGGTGCTCGCCGTCGCCCCCCACGGGGCGGATGCGGCGCTCCTGCAAGGCGCGCAGCAGCTTGACCTGCATGGAGGGAGACATCTCGCCGATTTCATCCAGAAAGATCGTTCCCCCTTCGGCCAGGTCGAAAAAGCCCTTCTTGGTGGCGTGGGCCCCGGTGAAGGCCCCCTTGACGTGGCCGAAGAGCTCGCTCTCCAGGAGGGTCTCGGTGAGCCCTCCGCAGTTGACGGCGACGAAGGGGCGCTTGCCGCGGGGCGAGCGCTGGTGGATGGTCCTGGCGATGAGCTCCTTGCCGGTGCCGCTCTCGCCCTGGACGAGGACGGTGCTCGCCGTGGGGGCGATGCGCTCGATCAGGGCGTAGATCTCCTGCATGGGCCGGCTCTGGCCGACGATCTCACCGAAGCGCTCCTGGTGGGCCAGGCGGACCTTGAGGAGGACGTTCTCCTCGCTGAGCGTCTTCTTCTCGATGGCGTGCCGGACGATGTTGACCAGCTCCTCCACCTGGAAGGGCTTGGTGACGTAATCGAAGGCGCCCAGCTTCAGGGCTTCGATGGCCGAATCCGTGCTCGCATAGGCGGTCATGAGGATCACTTCGGCCTGGGAATCGTCGGTCTTGAGCCGGCGCAGGAGGTCCATGCCCGAGAGCCCCGGCATGCGGATGTCCGAGATCACGACGTCGAACGGCGTCGAGCCGAGGGCCGCCATGGCCCGCTCGGCGCTCTCCGCGGTCTGGACCTCGTACCCCTCGTCCCGGAAGAGGATCTCCAGCATGCGCCGCATGGAGGTCTCGTCGTCCACGACCAGCACGCGGTCACTCATGGGCCGCCTCCAGAGGGAAGAGGAGCCGGCAGCGCGTGCCCCTTCCGAGGGCCGATTCGATCTCGACGCGCCCCCGGTGCTCCTCCATGATCTGGTAGACCACCGAGAGGCCCAGGCCCGAACCCTGCGCGAAGCCGCGGCGGAACGGCTGGAAGTAGTTGGGGATCTGCGAATTCCTCATGCCCTCGCCGTTGTCCTCCACCTCCAGTATAGCGTCTAGGCTTGAGCGCGTTAAGGAAACGCGGATGACCCCCTCGGCTTTCACCGCCTTTCTGGCGTTGGTGAGGATGTTCCAGAGGGCCTGCCGGACCCGGTCCGCATCGGCCGAGACCTCCACCGGATGGCCCGGGAGGGCCAGCTGCACGATCAGCCCCGAAGGGTTC
Source organism: Acidobacteriota bacterium (assembly GCA_049591295.1). GTDB lineage: Bacteria > Acidobacteriota > UBA4820 > UBA4820 > DSQY01 > DTPS01. The sequence goes on along the minus strand of JBAWEQ010000080.1, from coordinate 36,701 downwards.
GCCGAATCGTTCCGGAAGAGGGTCACGACCTCTGCGGCCAGGGCCGTCAGGTCGAGCGGCTGCCTCCGAATCTGCGGGGGTTTCACGTAGCGGAGGAAGTTGTTGAGGATCTCGGTCAGGCGACGGCTCTCCTCCTGGATGATGGCCAGCAGGGCGTGCTCGCTGCTCTCATCGGGTGCCTGCCTCTTGAGCATCTGCGCGGCGCCGAAGATGCTGCCCAGCGGGTTCTTGATCTCGTGGGCGATGTCCGCGGCCATGGCCCCCGTCGCCATGAGCCGCTCCTTCAGCGCCAGTTGTTCCCTCAGCTTCACCACCTCCGTCTGGTCGCGGATGAGCGCCAGGTAGCCCAGGGCGGACGGACCGGAGCGGAGAGGGGCGGTGACGATGGAGAGGTGGCGCTCTCCGCCTGCCACGGCCAGCTCCAGCTCCCGCCCCTCGGGAGCCTCCGGGTCCAGCGCGGAGCGGCCGCGATGGCCCAGAGCCGCGAGGTGGGGGTCGAAGTCCCATCCCGCGGGCAGGGTTTCGCCCAGCAGCCGCATGGCCGCGGGGTTGGAATAGGTGACGCGGCCCTGGGCGTCGGTGGTCACGACCCCCCAGGTGAGGGAGGAGAGGATCTGCTCGTTCAGGCTCTGGAGGCTGGTGAAATCCCTCTCCATGACTCCCAGCGCCTTGCGGGTGGATTCGAGGCGCCCCGACATGATGGTGATGAGCGCGGCGATGAGGAAGAAGCCGACGTAATTGGCCAGGAGCGAATAGAGGGCCGACTCGGCGGTGGGGCGGTCGTAGGGGAAGCTCCCGCCCAGTCTCTCGGGGTTGATCCAGTCGTAGAAGAGGGCGACGCAGAGAAGTCCGTACACCAGGGCATTGATCACCGCCATGGTGAAGGCCCCGCGCTTGCGCAGGAGGTATCCCGCCACCACGATGAGCAGGTGGTAGAGGAAGGTGAAGATGCTCTGGATGCCACCCGTGAACAGGGCCAGCAGCGTCACCGTCAGGACGTCCCCGAAGAGCTGGACGATGATGAAAAACGGCCGATCCCTGAGCGAGCGGGCGGAGAGATAGATAACGGTGTAGAGGAGATTCTGGGCCAGGACGAAGGCGATGATGTAGTAGAAGGGCCTGAGGTAGGCCTCGGCTCCCAGGAAGGCCTGGATTCCCAGCGCGCTGAGGAAGAAGGTGAGGATGATCACCATCCGGTAGACCATCAACCGAACGGCGCTCGTCTCGAGGGCTTCCATGGCCTTAGGGATTCCCGGCAATCGTCATGGAGAAAATGATAGCGCGCGGAGGCGGAGGTTGGGAAGTTACCAATCCGAGAGGGAAGGGGTTGGCCCCTTCCCTCTCGGCGCTCGGCTGGGGAAAGCCCACCGCGGTGGGCTGGTTTCGCAAGCAGGCCCCCCCGCCTTCGCGGGGGCAGGCTCAGGCTTCGGCCTCGCTGCTCTCCCATCCCCACTTCGAAGCTGTCCTTTGCAAAGAGTCAACCCTATTGGTGTCGGAGTAGTAGGAGGTCGGAAGGCCGGGAAACGGGGAGGAAGTCTGCGCGCCAGAGAGCCCCGTCGTTTTTGCGGGTGAACGGGATCGAGAGGCCGGGATGCCGGCTTTAGACCGCGACCTGCGGCCCCAGCCTTTCCTGTCCGCCGCCGTGGCTTCGGATTCTGGACTCGCTCCGCTCGCCCGAATGACGGCCTCGGAAGGGGGACTTTCTCAACAACGCTTAGGGAGCCATGACGGAAAAGAGGGGTGGCCATTCGACCGTTGGCTCCCTCGCGTCTCACGTCTTGCGCCTCGCGCCTCGCGTCTGGCCCCCTTTTTCCCGTCATCCTGTGGCAAGCCCACAACGGGCAACTAGCACAGGATCCCGCAGTTCCGGTGCCGCCGGTGGTCTCTCTGCTACGGGACCCTGAGCCAGCGGCCCTCCGAAGGGGCCCTCAGGATGACCCGCGTAGGATGCTTTGCCTCGTCGCGTCTCGCGTTTCGCGTCTTGCGTCTCGCGGCTCACGTCTCGCTCCTCTTCTTCCCTCTAGGACAAGGTGCACGGGTGATCTGAGGAGACGAAGCCAAGAGGCAGGGAGGTGGCTCGCGGCCTCGTTCCCTCCCTGCCTCCAGGTTCCCTGCTCCTTGGTTTCCCTCGCTACTGGATCTGCTGGATGAGGGAGAACATGGGCATGTACATGGCGATGACGATGCCGCCGATGGTGACGCCCAGAAAGACGATGATGACGGGCTCCAGCATGGCCATGAGGTTGCCCACGGCCTCGTCCACCTCGTCCTCGTAGAAGTCGGCGATCTTGCCGAGCATGGCGTCGAGGGCGCCGGTGGACTCGCCCACGTTGATCATCTGGGTCACCATGCCGGGAAAGATCTTCGATTCCTCCAGGGGCTGGGTGAGCGTCTTGCCCTCCTCCACCGCCTTGCGCGTCTTCATGATGGCCTCTTCCACGATGGCGTTGCCGGAGGTGCGGGCGGTGATGTCCAGCCCCTCCAGGATGGGCACGCCGGAGGAGACCAGGGTCGCCAGGGTCCGGCAGAAGCGGGCCACGGCGATCTTTTTCAGGACGATGCCGAAGACCGGCACCTTGAGCAGGATCTTGTCGATGGTGTACCGGCCCCCGGGCGTCCTGTAGTAGAGGCGTATGGTGACCGCCACCGCGATGACCAGGATGATGACCAGCCAGGCCCAGCGCCCCAGGAAATTGCTGATGCCGATGACGATCCGGGTGGGCAGGGGGAGCTGTGCGCCCAGGCCTTCGAATAGGTTGGCGAAGGTGGGGACCACCTTCCACATGATGACCATCACGACCAGGACGGCCACCGTGACGACCACCACGGGGTAGATCATGGCGGACTTGATCGCGGAGCGCAGCTTGACGGACTTCTCGATGTAGATCGAGAGGCGCTGGAGGATGGTGTCCAGGATGCCTCCCGCTTCCCCGGCCGCCACGAGGTTGCAGTAGAGGTCGTTGAAGACCTTGGGGTGCTTCTTGAAGGCGTCGTGGAGGCTGGAGCCCGCCTCCACGTCCTCGCGGATCTCGAAGAGCACGCGCTGGAAGGCCCGGTTGGACTGCTGGGACCCCAGGATCTCCAGGCACTGCACAACGGGGAGGCCCGCGTCGATCATGACGGAGAACTGGCGAGTGAAGATGGCCAGCTCCTTCGTTTTTACGCCGCCGCCGAACTTGGGGAGGGCGAGCTCCTTGCCCTTCTCCTTGACCCTGGTGGCGACGATCTGCTGACGTCGGAGGGCCGCGATGACGGCGTCCTTGTTGTCGGCGGCCATGGCGCCCTCTATGGTCTCTCCGGTCCGCCTGCGGCCTTTCCACTCGAACTGGGGCATGGTTCCTCCCTCCCTGTCCTAAGCCTTCAGGGCTTGCGCACCGGCATGGGCCCCCGGGGGGGGGCGGAGGTCGGCGAGGGCGCGTTCATGCGCCGTTGTCCCAAGGTGATGTTGCGGTTGATCAGCTCCTGGAGTTCGTCCGGCATGGAGGACCGGGCCATGGCCGTCTCCAGGTCGAGTTTCCCCTTCAGATACAGGTCGGCGAGGGACTGGTTGAAGGTCTGCATGCCGTGGCCCGACTGGCCCGTCTGCATGACCGAATAGAGCTGGTGCACCTTGTCTTCGCGGATGAGGTTACGGATGGCGGCGTTCGGCACCATGATCTCCACCGTGAGGCAGCGTCCCTTTCCGTCCCGCGTGGGCAGGAGGGCCTGGCAGAGGATTCCCTGGAGCACGAAGGAGAGCTGGGTCCTGACCTGGGACTGCTGGTGGCTGGGGAAGACGTCGATGATCCTGTTGATAGTCTCCACCGCGGAGTTGGTGTGCAGGGTGGCGAAGGTGAGGTGGCCCGTCTCGGCGATCCTCAGGGCCGCCTCGATGGTCTCCAGGTCGCGCATCTCGCCGATGAGGACCACGTCAGGGTCCTGGCGCAGGATGCTCTTCAGGGCGTTCTTGAAGGAGTAGGTGTCGGAGCCGATCTCCCGCTGGTTCACCACGCAGGACTTGTGGGGGTGGAGGTACTCGACCGGGTCCTCGATGGTGATGATGTGGTCGCTCCGCTCGCGATTGATCTTGTCGATCATGGCCGCCAGCGTGGTGGACTTTCCCGAGCCCGTGGGCCCCGTCACGAGGATGAGCCCCCTGGGCTTTTCGCAGAGCTTCTCTACAATTGTCGGTAGCCCCAGTTCCTGAAAGCCCCTTATCTCGTAGGGAATGGTCCGAAAAGCCCCCGCCACCGCACCGCGCTGGCTGAAGATGTTTCCCCGGAAACGGGAGAGCCCTTTGATGCCGAAGGAGAGGTCCAGTTCGAGGCTCTCCTCGAATTTGTGCTTCTGCTGGTCGGTCAGGATGCTGTAGCAGAGCTGCTTGGTCTCGGCCGCCGTGAGGGGCTTGGTCCCCTCGATGGGAGTGAGCTTGCCGTGAATCCGGATCTGGGGCGGGGAATTGACCGTGATGTGGAGGTCGGAGCCCCCGTGGTCCACCAAGAATTTTAGCAACTGATGGATCGTGACGGTCATGGGGCCCTCCGTGAACGGGTCAACTGACGGTTTCTCGGACCACTTCCTCGATGGTGGTGACGCCGTTGCTGATCTTCACCAGGCCAGAGCGCCGGAGGGTGATCATCCCCTCCTGCAGGGCCTGCCGTTTGAGCTCCACTGCGTTGGCGCCCATGAGGACCATCTCCCTGAGCTGCTCGCTCATCTCCATGACCTCCATGAGCGCGACGCGGCCCTTGTAGCCGCTGTTGTTGCAGGTGGGACACCCCCGGCCTTTGTAGACCTTTACGGTGTCCACCTCCTCGTCGGAGTAGCCCAGGTCCTGCAGGGCCTTGCGGGGCAGCTTGAACTCCTCCTTGCACTCCTTGCAGATCCGGCGGACGAGCCGCTGGGCCTGGATGAGGTGGACGGAGGTGGCCACGAGGAAGGGCTCGATGCCCATGTTCATGAGCCGGCTGATGGTGGAGGGGGCGTCGTTGGTGTGCAGCGTGGAGAGCACGAGGTGGCCCGTGAGGGCCGCCTTGACGGCGATCTCGGCCGTCTCGAAGTCCCGGATCTCGCCCACCAGGATGATGTTGGGATCCTGCCGCAGAAAGGCCCTGAGGGCCGAGGCGAAGTTGAGGCCGATGGCCTCCTTCATCTGGACCTGGTTGCATCCCTCGATGTTGAACTCCACGGGGTCCTCGGCCGTCATGATGTTGGTCTCGGGCTTGTTGAGTTGGCCCACCGCCGAGTAGAGGGTGTTGGTCTTGCCCGAGCCGGTGGGGCCGGTGACCAGCACCATCCCGTAGGGCTTCATGATGGCCCGCTCGAACTTCTGCATGCTCTCTTCTTCGAAGCCCAGCTTGGTCAGATCGAGCTTGAGGCCCTCCTTGTCGAGCAGCCGCATGACGATCTTCTCGCCGTGGAGGCAGGGGACCGTGGAGACGCGGTAGTCGATCTCCTTGGTCTTGTTGTCCAGCTTCATCCTCATCTTGATGCGCCCGTCCTGGGGCAGCCGTTTCTCGGAGATGTCCAGCTTGGCCAGGATCTTCAGGCGGGAGGCGATGGCCTCCCGCAGCTTCATGGGCGGCCGGAGCTGCTCGTAGAGAACGCCGTCGATGCGGAACCGGACCCGGAAGTCCTTCTCGTAGGGCTCCACGTGGATGTCGCTGGCCCCCTTCCGGACCGCGTCCGTCATGATCAGGTTGCAGAGCTTGACGACGGGGGCGTCCTGGCTGGCCTGTTCGAGGTCCTCCGCGGAGATCTGGCCCTCCTCGTCTTCCACCTCGAGATCGGCCACCTCCTCCTTGGCGATCTCGTCCATGATCTCCTTGAGCTGGAGCTCGTGGGTGGAGCCGTAGTAGCGCCCGATGGCCTCCCGGATGGAGGCCTCCGCCGCCACCACGGGCTCCACCTGGTAGCCGGTGATGAAGCGGATGTCGTCCAGGGCGAAGACGTTGCTGGGATCGGCCATGGCCACCGTGAGCGTGGCCCCGGTCCGCTCGATGGGGATGACAAGGTACTTCTGGGCCACGTCCGAGGGGATGTGCTTCAGGATGGACTCGTCGATCTCGAAGTGCTCGAGGTGGATGGCGGGGACCCCGTACTGCTCCGACAGGAGGGAGGTGATGTCCTCCTCCTTGACGTGGCCCAGCCGGACCAGGTTATAGCCCAGCTTTCCCCCGTTGGTCTTCTGGAGCTGGAGGGCCTCCTGGAGCTGCTTCTGCGAGATCAGCCCCGCCTTGATGAGCATTTCCCCCAAGCGTTCCGACATGGCAGGCTCCCGGCCTCCCCAAGAAAAAAATCATAACTAATCCATTATAAAAGCCGAAGAAAGGGGCTGTCAACTCAGGGAGGGGGCGGGTAGGGAGCAAGGGCCCGGGTGAGGGGACTGGGGAACTACGAGACGTGAAGAAAGCTCTTTGCGTCTCGCGTCTCGCATCTGGCGTCTAACGCCTCGCGTCCAGCGTCTCGCGTCTAGCGTCTCGCGTCTAAAACGGCGCGAAGCCCCCCTGCTCCCAGAAGTCGGCCCGGACGAGGGCGTGGAGAGCCTGAAGGGCCTCGAAGTGGCCCCGTTCCCACTGGGCGAGAAATCGGTAGAACTCCTGGACCTCTCGCTCGGAGGCCGCCTCGGCCGCGGCGGAGAAGTGGGCGATGGCGTTGGTCTCGAGCTGCATGCCCACGGAGAGGGCGCCCAGCTCGAATGCCGCTCCGTGGGCCTGCTCCTTGAACTTCTGGGTGAAGATGGCATCGGTGAAGGCCTTGACCTGGGGATCCCGCCGGTCCACCGTGAAGGCTCCGGTCCCCTCGGCCTCGTAGCGCCGCATCACCTCGCGCAGGTAGGTCTTGTGCTCGGTCTCGTCCTTGGCGAGCTTTTCGAAGAGCTCCTGGACGGCCGGTTTGGTGGACTTGTCGGCGGCCAGGGAGTAGAAGGTGTAGCCGTCCACCTCGATCTGGTAGGCTTTCTTGAGGATCTCACGGATCTGGTCCTTCGGTTCGCTCATGGCCGGCTCCTTGGGGGATGATGGATGATGGATGATGGATGATGGAAGGAAGATCGGGCGAGACCTCATCCCCTCATCACCTCATTACCTCATTACCTCATCTCCTCATCTCGGTTCCCTCTAGCTTCCGGCCCTCACCGCCTCCTCCCAAACCAGCGGTTCGGGTTTGGCGGCGGCTTCATCGGCCGGCACGTACTCCAGGGCATGCGTCGGGCAGAAGGGGACGCACTTGGGGTCTCCTCCGCAGAGGTCGCACTTTTGGACGCAGTGGTAGGCCTCGTCCCAGAGCATGTTGCCGAAGGGGCAGGCGGCGACGCACAGGCGGCAGTCGATGCACCGCTCCCTCAGCATCTCGATGGCGCCGGTCGCCTCGTTGCGCACGAGGGCCTGGGTGGGGCAGATGGAGGCGCAGGCGGCGTCGTCGCACTGGAAACAGACCACGGGCGTGCCCAGCTCGGGGCCGCGCCGGAAGATGTTGATTCGCGTCTTGCTGGGCCTGCCCTCGCTGCCGTGCGCGAAGGCGCAGGCCAGTTCGCACTTGCCGCAGGCGATGCATCGCTCGATGGTAACGCGGTAGATCTTCGTCATGGCTGGCCTCTCCTCTCTCCGTCGCCTATCATCCGCCGCCTCACCGCACCACCCCAGCGCCCGCCGAGAGCTTGCTGAAGGTGTGGGCCATCTCCTGGCGCTTGCAGGCGTCGCAGGTCTCGAAGTAGCTCCGCGGGACGCCGTTCCTGCCCGCGTAGAAGTCGGCCTGGGCCTTCGTGATGTGGGCCTTGCCGCACTTTGGGCACCGCACCATCTCGAAGGCCTTGTTCCAGATGGTCCTGCGGGCGTCCGAGGTCTCGTAGGGGATGCAGGAGGTGGGGCAGACCTCGGCGCAGGCCAGGCAGCCGATGCAGTCGGGCGGGGCCTCGTGGAAGGGGGGCGCGATCTCCCGGCCGGCACCGCGGTTCACGGAGCTGATGGCAAAGACGCCGATGTGGTCGCAGACCCTCGTGCAGAGGCCGCAGAGGATGCAGTCCGTGGGCTCGGGGTTGGGCAGGTAGGAGGTCTCCTCGATGCCGTGCTCCCGGGCCAGCCTCTGGATGAGAGGCGTCTCGGGACAGCGGGCGAGGAGCAGGTCCAGCACCACCTTGCGCGTCTCCACGACACGCTCCGTGTGGGTCTGGACGATGAGCCCCTCCTCCGCGGGATACATGCAGGAGACCACCATCTTGGCCCAGCCGTTCCATTCGGGCCGGGTCACGTCCACCAGGCAGAGGCGGCAGCCCCCCCAGGGCTCCAGGGCCTCGTGCTGGCAGAGGGTCGGAATCTCGACGCCGGCGGCGCGGACGGCCTCCAGGAGGGGCGAACCCTCCCGGGCGCGGACGGTCTTTCCGTTGACGGTCAGGGTGATCATGAGGCACCTCCGCGGCTCGCGGCCGCCGCCGGGGCCAGCTCGGCCTTGGGGAAGAAGCGGATGGCGTCGGTGGGGCAGACCTCGTAGCAGGCCCCGCAGGAGATGCACTTGCCCTGGTGGATCACGTGGAGGGCCTTCTTCTCCCCCGTGATGGCCTCGGTGGGGCAGGCCTTGAGGCAGACGCCGCAGCCCTCGCAGCTCTCCAGGATCTCGTAGGCCGTGAGGTCCCTGCAGATGCCGGCGGGACAGGCCTTCTGCTCGATGTGGGCCAGGTACTCGTCCCGGAAATACCGCAGCGTGGAGAGGACGGGGTTGGGGGCGCTCTTGCCCAGCTCGCACAGGCTGCCGAGCTGCATGCCGGCGCTGAGCCGCTCGATGCGCTCGATGTCTCCGGGCCTGCCGCGCCCGGCCACGAGGTCGTCGTAGATGACGAGCATCTGCTTGAGCCCCTCCCGGCAGGGCACGCACTTGCCGCAGGACTCCTCCACGAGGAAGCGGAGGAAGTAGCGGGCCACGTCCACCATGCAGGTTCGGTCGTCCATGACGATCATGCCGCCCGAACCCATCATGGATCCGGCTTCGGTGAGCTTCTCGTAGTCCACGGGATCGTCCAGGTGCGATTCGGGCAGGCAGCCGCCCGAGGGGCCCCCCGTCTGAACGGCCTTGAAGGGCCGGTCGCCCAGGATCCCCCCGCCGATGTCGTAGATGATGTGGCGGAGCGTGGTGCCCATGGGCAGTTCGATGAGCCCGGTGTTCTTCACCTTGCCCACCAGGGAGAAGGCCTTGGTGCCCTTGGACTTGTCTGTGCCCATGGCGGCGAACCAGGCGCCCCCGTTCTGGATGATGGCGCCCACGTCGGCCCAGGTCTCCACGTTGTTGAGAACCGTGGGACAGTCGAAGAGGCCGCGCTCCGTGGCGTGGACGTACTTCTGGCGCGGCTCGCCTGTCTTGCCTTCGAGGGAGCGCATGAGAGCCGAGGACTCGCCGCAGACGAAGGCCCCTCCTCCCCGCGAGATGCGGATGTCGAAGTCGAAGCCCGTTCCCAGGATGTTGCGGCCCAGGATCCCCGCCTGCCGGGCCTGTTCCATGGCCAGCGTGAGGTGGACCACGGCTAGGGGGTACTCGTCGCGGACGTAGATGTACCCTTCGTGGGCGCCGACGGCGTAGGCGCCGATCACCATGCCCTCGAGCACCGAGTGGGGATCGCCCTCCATGATGGAGCGGTCCTTGAACGCGCCGGGGTCGCCCTCGTCCCCGTTGCACAGCAGGAACTTCCTCTCTCCCTTGGCCTTGCGGGCGGCCTTCCATTTGCGGGCCGTGACGAAACCGGCTCCGCCCCGGCCGCGCAAGCCCGAACTCTCCACCTCCGCGATCACCTGCTCGGGGGTCATCTCGAAGAGGGCCTTGGCCAGGCCGGCGTAAGCGCCGTGGGCGAGGGCGTCGCCCAGGTCCGCGGGATCGATCTTGCCGATGTTCCGCATGGCGATGCGGGTCTGGTTCTTGTAGAAGGGGACCTCGGCGTAGCGCTCCACGGGCTTCTTCGTGGAGGGGTCCTTGTAGAGCAGGCGGGGGATCAGCTCTCCCTTGGCCACCGTCTTGTCGAGGATGTCCGGGACGTGCCGGGGCTCCACCTTGGTGTAGAGGACGCCCGAGGGCTGGAGGACCACCAGCGGCCCCTTCTCGCAGAAGCCGTGGCAGCCGGTCTTCTTGGTGAAGAGGCCGACGCTGGCCTTAAGGCCCCGCTTCTCCACTTCCTCTGCAAAGGCCTCGGCCACCTTCTGGCTCCCGTTGGCCAGGCAGCCCGTGCCGCAGCAGACCAGGATCTCGGTCTTGTGACCCTCTCGGCCGGCGAGGGCCTCGCTCACCGCGGCGTCGAAGCGCTCCCTGCTGTCAATGCGCATGGTGTTTCTCCTCCACGCCGAGAGCCTTGGCGACTTTGGCCGGCTTGGTGTTGCCGTGGACCTTCTCCCCCACGATGAGGACCGGGGCCATGGCGCAGGCCCCGACGCAGTTCACCGTCTTGAGGGTGAAGCCCATGTCCGGGGTGGTCTCGCCGGGGGCGATCTCCAGAAGCCGCCGGGCCTCGTCGATGAGCTGCGTGGCCCCGCGGATGTGGCAGGCGGTTCCGGTGCAGACCCTGACGATGATCTTTCCCTGGGGCGTCAGGGAAAAGGCCTTGTAGAAGGTGGAGACCGAGAAGACTTTGGCGAGGGGCACTCCGAGGCTTTCGCTCACCTTGGCCAGCACGTCGCAGGGCAGGTAGTTGTAGGCCCGGTGCACGTCCTGGAGGACCTGGATGAGGGAGGCCTCCTCCCGCGGGTAGCGGTCGAGGATCTCCTCCAGGGGTGCCGTCTGGGCGCAGCTCTGTTCGATCATGGATGTCCCTCCCCCCGGCTCTGGGCGCGGCCCAGCTCGTGGCCTCGGCGCAGGGCCTGGATGTTGGCTTCGACGACGGCGGGCTTGCTGGCGAAGGTGTCCCGGATGAGCTTCTCCATCTCCTCCAGGGGCACCGCCTCCGTGGCGCCCAGGTAGGCGCCGAGGGCCACCATGTTGGCCCCCTTGGGGTTCTTCAGCTCGTTGGCGATGTCGTTGGCGGGCACCTTCACCACGCGCACGTCGCTCCGCTTGGGCTCGCGGTTGATGAGGGAGGTGTTGACCAGCAGAAGGCCGCCGGGTTTGAGGGCGGACTCGAACTTGTCCAGCGAGGGCAGGTTCATGGCCAGCACGGCCCTGGGGCACTGGATGACGGGCGAGCCCACGGGGCGGTCCGAGATGACCACCGTGCAGTTGGCCGTGCCGCCGCGCATCTCGGGGCCGTAGGAGGGCATCCAGGAGACCTCCTTGCCGGCGTGCATCCCGGCGTAGGCCAGCATCTTCCCGATGAGCAGGACGCCCTGGCCCCCGAACCCCGCCATGATCACATCATTCTGCATGGAAAGCTCCGGAAAAGGATTCACCACAAAGGCACGAAGGCACCAAGAAGAAATCCTCGGCTGCAAAGGACCCCAGGTCTGTCCGTGTCTTGGTGTCTTGGTGGTTCTTCACTTTCGTCCTCCCAGGGGGCTGGGGGCGCGGTCCTCGCCGCCCGGTTCCTTGAAGATCCCCAGAGGGTAGTAGGGGAGCATGTTCTGCTCCAGCCACTGCGTGGCCTCGGCGGGAGGCAGGCCCCAGTTCGTGGGGCAGGTGGAGAGGATCTCCACGAGGGAGAAGCAACGGCCCTCCGCCTGATGGCGGAAGGCGCGCCGGAGCATCTCCTTGGCGTTGACCGTGTAGAGGGGTGTGTGGACCGACGCTCGGGCGATGAAGGCCGGGGTTCTCAGGGTGGAGAGCAGCTCGACCACGCGGATGGGGTAGCCGGCAAGCTCCACGTCGCGCCCCAGCGGGCACGTCGTGGCGATCTGGCCCGGCATGGTGGTGGGGGCCATCTGGCCGCCCGTCATGCCGTAGATGGCGTTGTTCACGAAGATCACCGTGATCTTCTCGCCCCGGTTGGCGCAGTGGACGATCTCTCCCATGCCGATGGAGGCGAGATCGCCGTCCCCCTGGTAGGAGAAGACGATGAGGTCGGGACGCGCCCGCTTGACCCCCGTGGCCACGGCCGGCGCCCGTCCGTGGGAGGCCTCCTGGAAGTCCGTGGTGAAGTAGTTGTAGGCGAGGACCGAGCAGCCCACGGGAGCGATGCCGATGGTGCGCTCCCTCAGCCCCAGCTCGTCCACCACCTCGGCCACGAGCCGGTGGATGACGCCGTGGGTGCACCCGGGGCAGTAGTGCGTGGTGACGTCGGCGAGGGCCGGTGTCCGGCAGAAGACGGTCTCAAGCATGGTCGGCCTCCTGTTGCGGCCCCGTGAGGAGGCGCCGGATCTCGTCCACCACCTCCTCGGGGGTCACGAGCATGCCGCCCTGGCGGCCGTAGAAGTGAACCGGACGGGTCCCCTCCACGGCCAGGCGCACATCCTCCACCATCTGGCCGCAGGAGAGCTCCACCACCAGGACCGCCTTGGCCTTTTCGGAGGCGGCCCGGACCCGGGCGTAGGGGAAGGGGAAGAGGGTGATGGGCCGGACCATGGCGGCGCGGATGCCCGCCTCCTTCAGGTCCTCCAGGGCCGTGACGCAGACCCTGGCCACGGTGCCGTAGGCCACGATCAGGACGTCGTAAGGCTCCTCGGTGCCGTACTCGGCGCATCGGATCTCGTCCCGCGCCATGGCCTCGTACTTGGCCTGAAGCTTGTGGTTGTGCTGCTCAAGGGCGGCCGGGTCCAGGAAAAGGGAGTTGATGATGTTGGTGGGCCGGTCCCCCTTGCAGCCGGTGGCCGCCCACTCCTTGGGCTTGAGCTCTTTGCAGGGCTTGCGGTCGGGATGGAACTCCACGGGCTCCATCATCTGGCCGATGAGGCCGTCGCCCAGGATCATCACGGGGTTCCGGTAGAAGTCGGCCAGGTCGAAGGCGTCCTGGATGAGGTCCGCCGCCTCCTGCACGGACCACGGCGCCAGCACGAGGAGGCGGTAGTCGCCGTGGCCTCCTCCCTTGGTGGCCTGGAAGTAGTCCGCCTGGCTGGGCAGGATTCCGCCCAGGCCGGGCCCGGCGCGCATGATGTTGACCAGAACCACAGGCAGCTCCGAGCCGGCGATGTAGGAGATCCCCTCCTGCATGAGCGAGATGCCCGGCGAGGAGGAGGAGGTGAAGACGCGCTCCCCCGAGCCGGCGGCGCCGTAGATCATGTTCGAGGCCGCCACCTCGCTCTCCGCCTGGACGAAAGTCCCGCCTATCTGCGGCAGGCGGTGGGACATGTATTCGGGGATCTCGTTCTGCGGCGTGATGGGGTAGCCGAAGAAGAGCTTGCAGCCGGCCTGGATGGCCGCCTCGCCGATGGCCTCGCTGCCCTTCATCAATTTCTTAGCCATGTGGGACCCTCGTGGGATAGTGAGGAGTGAGGAGCGCGAGGCGCGACAGGGGACAGGGGACAAGGGACGGGGGACAAGAAGAACCCGCAGCACCTCCCGCCGGTTCCCTTCGACATCTCCTCATCTCCTCATCTCGGCATCCCGAAGCGGCTCGCCGTCGGCCGTCTTGTTGAATTCGCCATGAGCCTTCAATAGGCAAAGTAGTGAACCATGGTCCCGTGGACGCGCATCTGGATGGCCACGTCGGGGCAGGTGATGCAGCAGAGCCGGCACCCGATGCACCGCTTCTGCTCTTCCACCTGAGCGAAGAAATAGCCCTTGGAGTTGATCTCCTTGGCCATGCCCAGGATCTTCTGCGGGCAGGCGTGCACGCACAGCTCGCAGCCCTTGCAGAGTTCGCGGTTGATGACGATCTGCGGCACAAGCGGCTCCTTTCTCAGCCCACCACGAAGAGGGGGCCCACGGCGCGCTGCTCGCGGTCCGCCTCGAAGGGGGGCTTGACGATTCGTGTGATGGGTAGGATCGGGCAGGGGAACTCCTCGGCACAGAGCCCCAGATCCCGGCCCTCCTCGACGGCCACGGCCAACAGGGGCAGGCCGAGGCGCCGGGCCGTCTCGGCGGCCAGCCGAAAGCCCTCCCGGACCACCTCCCCCGTTGTCTCGCCCATGAGGTGCGTGTTGGAGAGCAGGCCCGTGAGACGCATCCGCCCCCTCGCCTCGATCTCCCTGGCCATGGCCAGGGCCGAATCCACGTCGGGGGTGAAGGGCCTGCGGAAGTTCAGGACCAGGAGGAATTCGCTCTCGGCGGGCGGAATGACGTCGGTGAGGGAGCCGACCACCCGGGCCCCGGTGTCGTCCCCGCCCGCATCCATGAACACCTTGCGAGTCCCGTCCAGAAGGCGCTGGCGGATCTGGGGAAGGATGATGGGCAGGTCGGAGGAGTAGAACTCGCCCATGGGCGCCACGAGTTCGACGCCGGAGAGACGCAGCAGCTCCCGCGCCGACCGGGAGCGGAAGTAGGGCTTGACCACGTCCAGGTCCACGAGGGAGACCGTCTGGCCTTCGCGGGCCAGCCGCACGGCGGCGTTCAGCGTGATCTCCGTCTTGCCGCTCCCGAAATGGCCCGCGACGATGGTCACTCGCCTGGGAAAGAGGCCCTGGATCGAAACCTGTGACGGGCCGCGCTGGGAGCGGGAATGTAGATCGTGGTGGCTCACCCAATTCCCCTTTGTCCTGGTTTGCAAGGCCCCGCGACAACCAGGGGCCTAATATAACGCCGCCCCCTCGGGTGGAACCCCATGGCCAGCCTGCGAGGGGCTGGAGGGTGGTAAATGCCCCACCCGCCTTCCGCCCTCCTCCTTTGGAGAGGCGGATCAAGGGCGCCCACCGGCCCGTGGCAGAGGAAAGGCCCGCCGTGAACCGGACTCTATCCCCGAAGCGCCATTTGCCCCAGACAGGAGCGAGAGGCAAAACGCGAAACGCAAAACGCGAGACGCGAGAGGCGAGAGGCGAGAGGCGAGAGGCGAGACGCGAGACGCGAAGATCGCGGAGCTTGCCCTGTCGGTTGCCTCCTGACTGCCTCAGTCTCCCCTTCGGGTCTTGGGGCCTTGGTGGTGGCTCCCTACCGCCCTTCGGGAGCGGCCTGGGGGATGATCGACAGGCCCGGTTCGCAGGCGATGATGGTCTGCACGTAAGGGAGGCTCCCGATGGGGCGGAAGGTCACCTTCACGGCTTCCAGGAGCCCCTTGGGGGTGACCATCGGCTCCAGCCAGATGAGCCCCACGAAACTGCTCGGATCGAGCTGGTCGTAAGCCTGCTCGCTGGTGCCGGCCTCGGCGCCCAGGCCCGCCAGGGTGACGGAGAAGGGCCAATGCTCCTCCACGCCCCTGCCCATCATGGCCATCCAGGGAATCCTGGAATTCCAGCCTACGGCCCAACGGCCGTTCTCGTAGGCCGGGTACTTGTAGCGGAGGTAGCGGGCCAGGCGCTCCCCCGTGGGGTAGAGCCCCCCCCCGGTCTGCACGACGGGGGCCTCGGCGGACGGCCCGGCCGCGGTCTGCGCGGCCCCCGGACCCTGGGAGCCGCGCTCGGCGCAGGCGGCGAGCAGGAGCAGAAGCGGGAGAACGGCGGCGAGCGGACGAAGGATTCTCTCCATGATCGATCCCCCCGGCTACGTCGGCAAAAGGTGGGTCGCCGACATGGGTGACTGGGATGTGGGGTCGCTTTCCTGAGCGGACCCCTGAAAGCGGGCAAGACGGTCCAGCAGCGCGGGGACGTCCCCCGGCAGCAGGGTCCGCACGTGCAACAGAAGGGTGCCCTCCGCGAGCACGCCCACGACCGGCGGCTCTCCTCCCGCGCGCAGGTAGGCCTCGAGGTCGTGGGCCTTGCCCCGCGAGGGCTTCAGGGCGAGTGCCGGGGAGGGGAGCGGGTCGAGCGGGGCGGTCCCTCCGCCCGCCCTGCCCTCGGCCTCCACGACGGACGATTCGAATCGATCCGGGGCGAGCCGGTCGAGGGCGGCCTTGAGCCGGCCGGCACGTCTGAGGAGAACGCCCCTGGGGGCGGCCAGGAGCCCCAGGGCCGGCAGCTCCCGCCAGCGGCCCTTTCGGTACGCCTCCACCGCCGCTCCCATGAGCAGGTAGGTGACCTTGTCCACCCGGAGTGCCCGCAGCAGGGGGTTCGTGCGGAAGGCCTTGAGGCGCGAGGGTTCCACGAGTAGGAGCCCTCCCTGGCAGGCCCCGAAAAGCTTGTCGGTGCTGAAGCAGATGGCGTCCGCCCCGCTGGCCAGGGCCTCCTGCACCGTGGGCTCGTCCCGGAGGCCCAGCTCCCCCGCGGGTGCCAACAGCCCCGAGCCTAGGTCGCAGCCCACGGGAAGGTGCACCTCCCGCCCCAGGCTGACCAGCTCTTCGAGAGAGGCGCGCTCGGTGAAACCCAGGATGCGGAAATTGGAGGGGTGGACGTTTAGGAGCAGGGCCGAGGCCGGAGAGAGGGCCGAGCGAAAGTCGGCGATGCGCGTGCGGTTGGTGGTTCCCACTTCCCGCAGCCGTGCTCCCGAGGCCGCCATGACCTCGGGGATGCGGAAGCCGCCGCCGATCTCCACGAGCTCCCCCCGGCTGACGAGCGTCTCCCGCCCGGCCGACAGGGTATTGAGCATGAGGAGGACGGCGGCCGCGTTGTTGTTCACCGCCACCACCCCCTTGTCGGTCTGGAGCAGGTCTTGAATGGCCGATTCCAACCGGGCGTCGCGGTGGCCCCGGCCGTGGGCCGAGAGGTCCGTCTCCAGGTCCACGTAACCGGCCAGCAGCTCCGAGGCCCGCCGCAGTGCCCGGCTCGGGAGGGGTGCCCTTCCCAGGTTGGTATGGAGCACCACTCCCGTGGCGTTGATGACCCGGCGCAGGGGGGGATCGAAGCGCGCGCGCAGCAGGCGCTCCGCCGAAATCAGAAGCTCCGCCTGGGCGGGCGCCTCGCCCCCCTGGCGCCAGCGGCGGATATTCTCAGCCATGGCATCGCGGAGGGCGGCCTTGAGGCTGGCACGGCCGAATTCGGCTTCCAGCCTCCTGGCCTCGCCCGAGTCCAGGAGCACGTCCATGCGCGGGGGATGGGCGCTCATGCGGCGGCCCTCCCCTCCACGCCGTCCAGGAGCGGCGCCGGATCGGAGAGATCCGGCAGGGCTAATTCGGGGCCGAGAGAGCTCAGTTCGCCGAGGGATGTGAAGCCCGTGGCCACGGCCGCGCACCGAATCCCCGCGGCCTTGGCGGCGGCCACGTCCCGGCGGGAGTCGCCCACGATCCAGGTGTGGGCCGGATCGAAGTCGGAGCCGAAGGCCGCTCCGCACCGCGCCAGGGCGACGGGAACGAGCGAGGCCCGCTCCAGGGCGTCTTCTCCGAAGGCACCCAGGAGGGGGACCTCCGGCGCCGTCCTGAAGAAGTCGAGAAGACCCAGGAGCCCGATCTTGATCCCGGCCCCAGCCCGGACGTTCCCCGTCAAGAGGCCGAGATGGTGGCCCCGCTGCCGCGCCTCTTCGAGAACCTCCGGGATGCCGGGGCAGAGAGCTTCCTGCCGGGGCGGGGCTGGCTCGCGCGCGAGTTCCTCAATGTAAGTGTTCAGCAGGGATTCCACGGCCGCCCGCTCCGGCGGAATGCCGAGCTGAGCCAACGTTTGGCGGGCGATCTCCGGATCAAGCAGGCCGTCGTAGCCGAAGCGCTCGGAGGGCACGGACCCGTGGAGGCGCCGAAGGGCTCGCTCGAAGGCCCTTCGGCCGATGCCCAGGGGTCTCAACAGCGTGCCGTCAATGTCGAAGAGGAGCAAGGCCATCGAGAGGGACCTCCCCGGGCCTATTGTAGCAGGGGACGAGCGACAGGGGACAGGAGGATGATGGAGAATGGATGATAAATGGGCCTTCGAAGGATCGCGTTCTGGAGAACGATCATCGAGGCATCTCCCACATTGCGGCGAGCAAGGGGCAAGAGACGAGGGCGCTGAGAAGCCCCGATCTCTAATTCCTTCGTGCCTTGGTGTCTCGGTGGTGAATCCTTTCCTTCCGCCTACCCTCTCAGAAGTGTTCCTTCTGAAACTCTTCGAGGGTGGTGTGCCCCTCCCGAATGGCCTGTAGGGCCCTCTCGCGCATGGACACCATGCCGGCCTTCGCCGCCTCGCGTTGGAGGCCCTTCTCGGTGGCCTCCCGGGCCAGGGCCCGCCGGAAGCCGGGCGAGGGGCTGAGGGTCTCGAAGAGGGAGATCCGGCCCTTGTAGCCGATGCCGGAGCACTCCTCGCAGCCCTGGCCCTGGGAAATGCTGGTCAGCCCGGCGATCTCGGCTTCCGAGAGACCCATGAGGCGCAGAGCGCGGTCGGAGAGCCCCGTGGCCTGGCGACAGTGGGGGCAGATCCGGCGCACCAGCCTCTGGTTCAGCACGAGCTGAAGGTGCTCCGCCAGATCCGAGGAGGGGACGCCGGCATCGCGGACCTTCAGGAGGGCCTGCACCGAACTGGCCGCTTCGACCGTAGCGACCACGAGCATCTTCGAGACCAGCTTGAGCATCTGGGTCGCCATCACGGGCGAATTCAGAAGGAGGTCGGCCAGGACGCAGACGTCGGGCTGGATGTTCCCCAGGGCCTTGAGGGTGGTGAGTGCCGCCTCCTCGTCCCGGCCGGGGCCGAGGGAGACCTGGGACACGTTCGGCACCGGACAGACGCTCTGGGCCTCGATGCTCATGATCTTGCGGTGGCCGTCCAGCCCCAGGTCGTTCAGGATGGCATAGAGGGTCGTGGTGCAGCCGTGGAAGAGGGGGGCACAGACGAGGATCAGCCCCCGCTGTGCGCTCAGCGCGGCCCTCAAGGCCAACTGATCTTCGGAGGGCAGCCCGAGCTGCTCGTAGCTCTTCAGGAAGGTGTCTCGGTTGATGATCTTGAGGGACAGGCTCTCGCCGAACCGGGTCGGCAGGCAATGGGCGATGACGTCGAAGCGGTGTTCCCCCGAGCGCATCACCACCCGGCCCTCCTGGGGCCTGTCGCGGATCGCCGTGTCCAGCCTCAGCAGCTTCTTCATCTCGAACGTGAGCGACTCCTGGAGGTGGCGCGCGACCGGCTTGGCCCGGTAGAGCGTGCCGTCGATACGGAGGCTCACGGCCACCATCTCCTCCTTGGGCTCCAGGTACAGGTCCGAAGCCCCGCGCGCGAGGGCCTTGCGCAGGACATCGGTGGCCATCTCGACGCCGGACGGGGTGACGGTCTTGTCTGGCGGGGCTGGTTCTTCCGCGGGCGGAGGGGGGGCAGGAAGGAACGGCAACAGGGCTTCTTCCAGCTCCTCGCGGGTAGTATGCATGGGCAGGATCTGGCACCCGGTCATGTTCTGAATAAACTCGATGGCCCCTCCGTCCGCCGGGTCCACCATGGCCAGGGCCATCAGGTCTTTGCCCGCCATGGTTTCCCGGCTGACCGGCACGACCAGTCTCTGGAGGCAGGCGTCCGCGCCGATGGAGGCCACCAGCATAGGATCGAGGGGGGTGTCCCGCAGGGAGACGTGCTGAAAGCTCCGCTGGCTGGAAAGGAAGCCCACGAGCGTCTGGGGGGTGAGGTAGCCGAGTTCCACAAGGATCTCTCCCAGCTTTCCTCCGGTCGTCTTCTGGTGCTTGAGGGCCTGGAGGAGCTGCTCGTTCGTGATGACCTTGGATCGCACGAGCGCTTCGCCGAGAGGCCCCCTCGCCTTGGCCAGCATCTCGCGGTCCTTGATCATGGCCTCGGGGGCCCCGGCCCAGAACTTGTCGTGGTAGGCCTCGGGGGCCGAGCAGAAACACTGGAGGCAGAAGGGGCAGACCTTCGTCGGGCGGCTGGGGTTGCAGGAGCACCACACCGCGGAGAGGGCGTCGTATTCGCCCAAGCAATTCCAACACTGGATCAGATACTCGGCCAACCCTGCCTCCAATTTAGACTCATCATAGGATAGCTAGGGAACCCTGGCAATAGAGGCAGGGGGAGGGTGAAGGCGGAAGTCAGGAGAAATACGACACGGAGAGGCCAAGACACGGAGGATTTGAATCGCGAATTGAACAAGGCCACCGCCTTGCCGGCTTCCGGCTCCTCACTTTCCCCTGTCCCCTGTCCCTTTTCCCTCACCTATCAGCCCTGATCTGTCACCGAGTTGACCCCCCTCCCGGCGCACGGCTATACTACGGGGCTGACGCGGGTGCGGAACCCATGCAAGCCTTGCCGGGCAAAGGCGAAACCCCCTTTTATGGGGATCCCAGGGGGTAGCTCCGGACAGGACCAGCGCTTCGCCCGCTTCCACCAGAGGAGGTACGACCGTGGCTACTTTCAAGACCCTCACCCCACCCAAGGAAGGCGCCCCCATTCAGATGAAAAGCGGGGAGCTTCAGGTCCCTGATCACCCCATCATTCCCTTCATCGAAGGCGACGGCACGGGCCCCGACATTTGGCGCGCCTCCCAGCGCGTGCTGGACGCGGCGGTCGAGAAGGCCTACGGGGGCAAGAAGAAGATTGCCTGGATGGAGGTGTTCGCCGGCGAGAAGTCCTTCCACAAGTTCGGGGAGTGGCTTCCGGACGACACGGTGGAGGCCTTCAAGACCTATCTCGTGGGCATCAAAGGCCCCCTCACGACTCCCATCGGCGGCGGCATCCGCTCGCTGAACGTGGCCCTCCGGCAGCTCCTCGATCTCTACGTCTGCCTGCGACCGGTGAAGTACTTCAAGGGTGTGCCCAGCCCCGTGAAGCACCCCGAGAAGGTGGACATGGTGATCTTCCGGGAAAACACCGAGGACATCTACGCCGGCATCGAGTGGAAGGCCTACAGCCCCGAGGTGAAGAAGGTCATCGACTTCCTCATCAAGGAGATGGGCGTCAAGAAGATCCGGTTCCCCGAGTCCTCGGGCATCGGCATCAAACCCGTCTCCGAAGACGGCTCCAAGCGTCTCTGCCGCGCCGCCATCCAGTACGCCCTCAAGAACCGCCGCAGGAGCGTGAACTTCACCCACAAGGGCAACATCATGAAGTTCACCGAGGGCGCCTTCAAGGACTGGGGTTACGAGGTGGGGGCGGAGGAGTTCCGGAGCGAGACCGTGACGATCCGGGAGAGCTGGATCCTCGGCAACAAGGAGGCGAACCCCGCTCTGAGCGACGAGGAGAACGCCCGCATGATCGAGCCCGGCCTGGACATGTTCGCGCCGGACAAGAAGGCCGAGATCGTCCGGGAGGTGGCGGACACCCTCAAGCTCTGGCCCACCCACGGCGACGGCAAGTGGAAGTCCAAGCTCATGCTCAAGGACACCATCGCCGACATCACCCTCCAGCAGACCCTCACCCGGGCCGACGAGTTCGACGTCATCGCCACGCTGAACCTGAACGGAGACTATCTCTCGGACGCCCTTGCGGCGCAGGTGGGCGGCATCGGCATCGCCCCCGGCGGGAACATCAACTACGTGTCGGGCCACGCCATCTTCGAGGCCACTCATGGCACGGCGCCCAAGTACGCCAACCTGGACAAGGTCAACCCCGGTTCCGTCATCCTCTCGGGCGAGATGATGTTCCGGCACCTGGGGTGGACCGAGGCGGCCGACCTGCTCGTGAAGGGGATCGAATCCGCCATCGCCGCCCACACCGTCACGTACGACTTCGCCCGCCTCATGAAGGCGGAGGGCCACAAGGACGTGAAGGAGCTCAAGTGCTCCGAGTTCGGGGACGCCGTCATCGCGCAGATGAAAGGGTAGAAACAGAGAGACAGCGAAACAGGGAAAAGAGACGGGGTCGCCACGCCGGAGATGAGACCATGAGAAAGCCAATGACCGCGACTCCTGGGTTCCCCTGCCTCCCGGTACCCCGGCTCTTTCCTTTTTTCGCCTGTCTCCCTGTCTCCCTGTCTCCCTGTCTCCTTCTCTTCCTCGCCGGGCTTCTCCTGTTGGCGCCGGCGGTTCCCATCCCGGCCGCGGCTCCCGCGGACGCCGCCTACGGCCCCGCCACCACGAAGAGGATGACGGACCTGACCCTGCGGCTGGCGCCGGTGGCGCTCCGAAACGCCCTGCTGGCCTATCGGACTGACCTGGATCGCGGGGTGTCCGACGCCCTGGCGGGCTATGCCCCCAGGCCCACGGCGGACATCCTCGATGCGGCGGTGCGGGAATTCGACCTCGTCCCCACCCTTCTCCAGACGACGGAACCGTTCCAGCAGGTGGCCTACCACATGGGGATGACCGCCGGGCTCATCTACCTGCTCAACGATCCTCTCCGGGCGGGCCAGGATCCGAGGGCCGCGCAGGTGCGGGCGGACTACCTCGCCTACATGGAGCGCAAGCTGCCCCTCATGGTGGTCGTCTTCGACGGGTACGACAGCCCGCCCCTGACGGGGGACCTGCGGTCCTACCTGATCCACAGACTGGACGGCATGCCGCGCTACGAGCAGGCGGTGCTTTTCTGCTATTTCCCGCACGGGAAGCGGGTCTCCTCGAGTACCTTCGATGACCGCTCCAACGCCTTCGGCGTGGCCGAGGTGGTCCTCTCGCACGCCGTTTCCGACGCGGCCAAGAGCTGGTTTTATATGTGGAAGTCCATGGGGGGCGACGTGGCGGCGACCCCCTTCTATCATCCCGGGGAGAAGCACGCCTCCTGAGCAGCGGCTTTCACCATGCCGGGAACGTCGGCGGCGCCCGTCCCCGGCCCATGAGAGCGGAGAAGAACGATGAAGACGGTGACCATCCAGAGGGCTCTGATTTCGGTTTCGCGCAAGGAGAACCTGGAAGGGTTCGTCCGCTTCCTCACCGGGCGCGGGGTGGAGGTGCTCTCCACCGGCGGGACGGCCAAGCTCCTGAGGGAGGCCGGTCTGCCCGTGACGGACGTGGCCTCCTATACGGGCTCCCCGGAGGTCATGGAAGGGCGGGTCAAGACCCTGCATCCCCGCGTGCACGGCGGTATCCTGGCGAGGCGCACGGAGGAGCACCTGAAGGACCTGGAGCGGCTGGGCGGGGCGCCCATCGACCTCGTGGTCGTCAATCTCTATCCGTTCGAGAGGGTGGTGGCCTCTCCCGGGGCGAGCATCGCCGAGGCCGTCGAGAACATCGACATCGGCGGCCCCTCCATGGTCCGCTCGGCGGCGAAGAACTTCGAATCCGTGGCTGTGGTCGTGGACCCGTCGGATTACGGCCCGCTCACGGAAGAGATCGAGCGCGAGGGGGGCGTCACCGCCGAGACGAGGCTGAGGCTCTCCGCCAAGGCCTTCCAGCGGACGGCGCAGTACGACGGCGCCATCGCCCGCCATCTCTCCACGATCCGCATGGAAGGGGGCGAGCTGGTCCGCAACGGAGGGACCTTCCCCGATTTCCTGCCCCTTTTCGTCCATAAGGCCCAGAGCCTGCGGTACGGCGAAAACCCGCAGCAGGAGGCCGCCTTCTACCGCGAGGGGGACCGCTTCCTCGGGGCCCTGAGGCAGCACCAGGGCAAGGAGCTCTCCTTCAACAACCTCCTGGACCTGCACGGGGCGTGGGCCCTGGCCTGCGAGCTGCCGCGCCCCTCCTGCGCCATCATCAAGCACACCAACCCCTGCGGGGCCGCCCTCGGGGCCACGCCCCTGGCGGCCTTCCGCCGGGCCCTCCAGACCGATTCGCTCTCGGCCTACGGGGGCATCGTGGCCTTCAACGTCCCCTGCGACGGGGAGGCGGCCCTCGCCCTGTCGGAGATCTTCCTGGAGATCGTGGTGGCCCCCTCCTTCGAGCCCAAGGCCCTGGAGGTGCTCTCCCGGAAGAAGAACCTCAGGATCATCGAGCTCAAGGACCAGGATCCCTTCCCGGGCTGGGACCTCAAGCGCGTGGCCGGCGGTCTGCTGGTGCAGACCCAGGACCTGCCGGGCCTGCCCGAGGAGCGCAAGGTGGTCACGAAGCGGGCTCCCACGGAATCCGAAACCACCGCCCTGGAGCTGGCCTGGAAGGTCTGCAAGCACGTGAAGAGCAACGCCATCGTCATCGGAGACGCGGAGGGGACCGTGGGCGTGGGCGCCGGCCAGATGAGCCGGGTGGATTCGGTGAAGATCGCCCGGATGAAGGCCTACCGCGACACGAAGGGCTGCTCGGCCGCCTCCGACGCCTTCTTCCCCTTCCCGGATGGCGTAGAGGAACTGGCCGAAGCCGGCGTCACGGCCGTGATCCAGCCGGGCGGAAGCATCCGGGATCCGGAGGTCATCGAGGCCGCCGACCGGCTCAAGCTGGCCATGGTCTTCACGGGCACGAGGCACTTCCGGCATGGCTAGGGAACGGCGCTCCAACCCCTTTGCCGGCAGGCCGGGCGGGAGAGCCCTCCTCCTGCCGCTCCTCGTCGTCCTCTTCCTGCTAGCGCTTGGGCCCCTTTCCGCGCGGGCCAAGGAGCCTCCGAAGCCGGATGACCCCCGGCTGGTGGCCCTCCTTCAGAAGATGAACGACCTGCAGAAGGGGATCCAAACCCTGCGCGTGAGGTTCGTGCAGACCAACAACTTCAGCATGCTGGCCAAGCCGCAGGTACTCAAGGGCGAGCTGACCCTGAAGAAGCCCGACACGGCGCTCTACCGGTACACCTCCCCCTCGCCGCTCTATTTCCTCATCAAGGACGGCGACCTGCTGGTCTATGAGCCCGGCCAGAAGAGGGTCATCGTCCAGGACATCCGGAGGCACCAGAACAAGATCATCCGCTACCTGGGCGTGGGGCAGCCCCTGGATGAGCTGAAGCAGTCCTTCACGGTGATCTGGTCCGGAGAGGAGGGCCACATCGCCCACCTGACCCTCGTCCCCCGCAAGTTCCGCCTGAAGCGGAAGATCGCCGTCCTGCACTTCGATGTGGAGGACCGCACGGGGCTCCTGGAGGGATTCGACGTGGTGGAGACGGAGGGAGACCGCATCCGGTTCGATTTTTCGGACTGGGAGATGAACCCGACGCTGCCCCCGGATGCCTTCAAGGTGAACATCCCTCCGGGCGTGAAGGTGCAGCGGCAGCTCATGGACCTGCAGGACCCTTTCAAACCCTGAGCCCTGGCGGAGAGTCCGCCCTCGGCTGACCGGAGACGGGTCTCGTGGTGCCTGGCGGGAGGACGGGGTGCTCGACTGGCTGGTCCGGATTCTCAAGGCCCTCTTATCCTCCCTCTACATGCTCTTCGAGGGCTTCCCAGCCCTGGAGGCCCTGAGGTCCTGGTTCGGCGGGGCAGAGGGGCAGCGCGAAGTGGCGGTCAGGGCGCTGCTCATCATCGCCCTGGGCGGCCTGCTCGGGGTCGCGGCTTTTCTGGTGTTCCTCTGGTTCATCCGGCGCGGCTCGATTCTGCGGAGGGCCTTTCCCGATGAGAGATGACACCGAGCTGCGCTCCTTCGGCCATGAATCGCCCTCCAAAGGTTACAGGTCGAATGCCGCGTCTCGGTCGGCTTGGCGGGGCGGCTTGAGGCGCCGGAGCGGGCTTCTGATCGGCCTGGCCCTCGCGGCGTTGCTGCTCCAGAGCGGGTGCGTGCACCACCGGCGCCGGGCCGGCGCGCCGCACATTCCGAGCCGGGAGCGGGAGCAGGAGGTGGTCTCCTCCTGGTACGGGAAGGACTTCAACGGCAAGCCCACGGCCAGCGGCGAGATCTTCGACATGTACGGCCTCACTGCGGCGCATCGCACCCTGCCCCTGGGGACCATCGTGAGGGTCACCAATCTGGACAACGGCCGCCAGGCCGTGCTCACGATCAACGACAGAGGCCCTTTCGTGAAGGGCCGGGGGTTGGACTGTTCCTACGGCGCGGCCAAGGCCCTGGGATTTGCCAACGAGGGGCTGGCCCACGTTCGCATCCAGGTGTTGGACCGCGCCACCGAGCGGCCCAAGTCCGCCCCCACGCCCGGCGAGACCCTCGTGGGCGGTCCTGGCACCAGTGCCTCCCTGCTCGACGCCTCCTTCACCGTGCAGGTCGGAGCCTTCCAGAACGAGCAGAACGCGCTGCGGTTCAGGGATCTGATGGCCAACCGTTACGGCGATGCCTACGTGATCCGGTTCCGGGACTTCTACCGAGTCCGCGTGGGCCACCTGCCCACCGAGGAGGCCGCCGAGGCCCTCCAGCGCCGAATCCAGACCGACGGCGTCACGGGCTTCGTCACCGTCAACGATTGAGGCGGGGCCACGCAGAAAGCCAAACGCCGCCAGACGAAGGGGCGCGCTTTTTGCGTCTCGCCTCTCGCGTCTCGCGTCTCGCCAATCCCGTCCAGCGCCCTGCTCCTACTTCCCGCTTCCCATCTCCTGCGGGGCCGCCGCGAGGAAGCTGAGCCAGAGGGTGCGGTGCCTGGGCCCGTCGAACTCCAGGAAGAAAAGCCCCTGCCAACGGCCCAGGAGCAGATTCCCCTGGCGCACGGGGATCAGGACCTGGTTTCCAGTAAGGCTCGCCTTGATGTGGGCGTCGGCGTTCCCTTCCTCGTGGGCGTAGACCGCTCCCGCGGGGACCAGCCGCTCCATCCAATGCAGGATGTCCTGGCGGACCGTCGGATCGAATTTCTCGTTGAGGGTCACGCCGCCGGTCGTATGG
Source organism: Acidobacteriota bacterium (assembly GCA_049591295.1). Lineage (GTDB taxonomy): Bacteria > Acidobacteriota > UBA4820 > UBA4820 > DSQY01 > DTPS01. The sequence continues at coordinate 10,417 of JBAWEQ010000080.1, read as the reverse complement.
GGGCAGTAGACCAGCACCGCCCCGCTTCCGCCCCACTGACGGCAGGCCCGCTGGACGTTGGCGGTGATATCCATCACCTCGCAACGCTCCTGGCTGGCAAGGGTCAAATCCATTTTTCTTCCTCCTTGATGACCATGACCTATTCGGCGCCACCCATCGTGAGGCTCAAGGGGGGCCGTCCCTCCAACACCCTGGACATGATCGCGCCATTATTGCCCCAACCCCGGTCGCACTGTTCGGCGCCCAATCCTGTCAGCGCAACCATCGCCTGATGAATAATATGAACGCCCGCCGGGCCGCAAGCAACCTTGTGCGGCCCCCGCCCGCGTGATAGGCTCCCCACGCGGGGCCGGCGGCACGGCCCGTGCGTCGTGAGGCGGAGGAGCGGCGTGGACGATCTGGCTTGGTGCGCGGCGGACCCCCACCTTTCGACCGGCGACCCCGCCCTTTCCGTATTCCTCACCTGGCTTCAGGATTTCGAGAGGGCCGGCGCTCCCCACCTGGTCCTTCTCGGCGATCTCTTCCAGGTCTGGATCGGCCTCCCCGAAGCCCAAACCCCCGAACAGGAAGCCGTCCTCACGGCCCTCTCGCGCCTCGCCAGGAACGGGCGCAAGGTCATCTACCTGGCGGGGAACCGCGACTACTTCATGGATGAGCTGGCCCGGTGGAGCCCCATCCGGGTGTGCGACCGCTGGGACCTGGTGACGGACGGGCCCGCCCGCATCCGCTTCGAACACGGCGACCTGATCAATACCTCGGATGCCAACTACCTCCGATGGAGGGAGTTCTCCAGGGCGCGATCCGTGAGGAGGCTTTTCCAGCTCCTGCCGGCCGAACGGCAGCTCCGGCTGGCGCGTCACTTGGAAGGCCGGCTGGCGGTCACCAACGCGACTTACAAGACCTATTTCCCGGTGCAGGAGCTCTCGGCCTGGGCCCGCCGCCTCAAGGCCGAAGGGGTGACATCGGCCGTGCTGGGCCACTTCCACCTGAACAGGGTGGTCAGGGAGGAAGGGGTGGAGATCCGCTTCCTGCCTCAGTTCCGCGAGGAGGGGGTCCACCTGCGCGTGGCGCGGGATGGGGCGCAGACCCTCTGCGGCGTGAAGCGGTGACTTAAGATCCTGAGTCAGCAGCCCTCTGAAGGGTGCTTCGGGTTGACGCCGGGGCGGGGGGTTGCCGGTCGCCGGCCATCATTTCCGTCATTCGCACTTCGCAATCCCAAGCCCTTGGTGTCTTTGTGGTGAATTTTTTCTTTCCCGAATTCTCTCTGCCCTCTTACTTGGCGGGCTCGGTCTCCACGGTCAGGTAGAAGTACTTCGCGCTCATCAGCTTGGAGTGCACGTAGTTGAACGTGACGTGGAAGTCCTCGCCCTCTCCGGCGCGCGTGTACCCGAGCTTGCTCCCCGTCGCGCCGCACCCCACCAGGTTGCCGCTGGCGTCGAAGAGGGCGATGGCCACGTGAACCCTAAGGGGGACGGTGCCGTAATTCTTGACGTCCACCGTGGCCTCGTTTCGGCCCTCGATGTCCAGCTTCTTGGGACCGATGTAGGAGGGGAACAGGAACTCCACGTCCTGGATCGCCAGGTCGCCCGCCTTGGCGTCCAGGCGGATGAACCGGTTCAGCGCGAAGTCGTAGCGGTTGCACGAGAACTCGGCGCTGAAGGGAAGCGAGAGGCACAGCGCCGCGGCGACCAGAGCGGTGCGCAGCAGGGAACGGCTCATGGGATCCTCCTATCGGTCGGGGGGGGGAAGGTTTGCTGCCAGAGAGAGAGCACGCGGTCCCAGTGCGCCCGCTCTGGGGTGAGCACCAGTCCGGCGAGCACCTGCCAGAGGCACAGCAGGAGCATCTTCCAGGGCGGCCCCGCACCCAGGGCCGCCGCCGTGACCGCCGTCATGCCCAGGCTCTCGCCCATGGCCAACAGGAAGAGCCACGTGAAGAAGATGTAGCGGACCATCTTCTGCATCGAGTCCAACTGTAGACGGCGGAGGGCCGAGGGGCGGAAGGCGGCCCAGCGGCCCAGGAAGACGACGAGCAGGGCGAAGAGGCCGAACGCGAGGGAACCGTCGGCGAGCGGGTAGGGGGACGGCCGGGTCTGCGCGGTCAGGGCCGCGGCGCTGGCCGCGTAGAAGGCCGCCGAGGCGACGTAGATCCAGAAGAAAAGCCGGTACTGGCTGATGCGCCGCGAGAGCTCTCGCAGGTCTTCAGCTTTCAGGGGTTCCACGGGGGGCCTCCTCCTCCTCGAAATCGTGCCGGCGACGGTCCATGAGGAACCGGGGCTCCAGCCTCGTGAGGGCCGACAGGATGGAGCTACGAACTTTCGGGTAGCGCCCGGACACCTCGGCGATGAGGGCCTTCATCCGCGCCCTCTCCTGTTCCTGCTCCCCGCAGAGCCAGCATCCGCAGTCGATGACGGGGAATCCCTGCTCGCGCGCGTAGTCGGCGAGCAGGGCCTCGGGGGCGTACAACAGGGGACGGATCAGCGTGATCCTGCCGTTCTCCGCCAGCAGCTTCGGGGGCATCGCCTTCAGGTTCCCCTCGAAGAAGAGGTTCATGAGGAGCGTCTCGGCGGCGTCGTCCAGGTGGTGCCCCAGGGCGAGCTTGTTGCAGCCCAGGGCCTGCGCCGCGCCGTAGAGGGCTCCCCGCCTGAGGCGCGAGCAGAGGGAGCAGTAGGGGGAGCCGGGCCGCCGCTTCTCCTCCACGACGGCCGCGAGGGAGGTCCTCTCCACGTGAAGGGGGATGCCCTCGCGGCGACAGTACTCCTCCAGGAGGTCCGCCTGAAACAGGTCGGAGCCGTTGTGGATGGTGAGCCCCGTCATTTCGAAGGAGACCGGAGAGCGGCGCTGGAGCAGGAAGAGGAGCCTGAGCAGGCTGAAAGAGTCCTTCCCGCCCGAGAGGGCCACGGCCACGCGGTCTCCCTCTCGGATGAGGTCGAAATCCGCGATGGCCCTGCCCGCGCGGTTCAGGAGCATCTTCTCGAGCTTCACGCCGGTGGCCAGGGTCGCATCCATGGGGATTCAGGATAGCACGGGGGCGCGGGACGGTGGAGGGAGGCGCGAGACGCGAGAAGCGAGACGCTTCCCGCCGCGTCATTCCGTGGCAAGCCTACAGCGGGCGGCTGACACGGAATCCCGCCGGTGCAAGACGACGCAGTTCCGGGCACGACGGGATCCTGAGCAAGCGACCCCCTGGAGGAGGTCTCGGGAGGGCGCCGCATTGTCGGTGTGGGCGTCGTTCTGAGGGCTGCCCGCAGCGGGTAGCCCCGGGAACATCTCGGGCGAGGTCCCGGCACGCCCCACCCTATCTCTGTGCCTCTGCGCCTCTGTGGTCTGCCTTTTCTTTTCGCCTTCTGAATTCCGGCCTTTCCCCTACCCCTTGCGCCGGCGGTAGGGGGCGGGGTCGATCTCCAGCTCGCCGAGGCGCTCGTAGAGGCGGGAGCGGCTGAGGGTGAGGAGCCGGGCTGCGGCGGCGACGTTGCCCCGGGCCTGTTCCAGGGCTTGGCGGATGGCCTGGGCCTCCGCAAACTGCCGCGCCTCCACGAGGGATCCGGAGGGCGCCTCGCCCTGGCCGAACCGCACTTCGGGCGGAAGGTGCTCCGGCCCCGGCATGGCGGGACCGGCCAACAGCACGGCCCTTTCCACGGCCCAGCGGAGCTCCCGGACGTTGCCCGGCCAGGTGTGGCGGGCCACCACCCGGAGGAAGGCCGGCGGGGGTTCGCCGATGGGCCACGCCTGCCGGACTCGCGCCTCGGCCAGAAAGCGGCGGGTCAGGATCTGGATGTCCTCCGGCCGCTCCCTCAGCGGCGGTACGTGCAGGGGGAATCCCGATACGCGGAAGAGGAGGTCCTCGCGGAAGCTTCCCTCCTTGGCCTTGGCCTTGAGATCCCGGTGCGTGGCCGCCAAGACCCGGACCCGCACCTTGACGGGCCGGTCCGAGCCCACGGGCTCCACGACGCCCTCCTCCAGCACCCGCAACAGCTTGGCCTGCACCGGGAGGGGGAGATCGCCGATCTCATCCAGGAAGAGGGTGCCCCCGTCGGCGGTGAGGAACTTGCCCTTGCGCGCGCTCTCCGCGCCGGTGAAGGCCCCGCGGGCGTGGCCGAAGAGCTCCGATTCGGCGAGGTTCTCGGGCAGGGCGGCGCAGTTGAGCGCCACGAAGGGCCCGGTGGACCAGGGGCTCTGCCGGTGGATCCAGCGCGCGAGCACCTCCTTGCCCGATCCCGTCTCGCCGGTGATGAGGATGGGTGCGTAGGACGGTGCCGCCCGCTGCGCCTCCGAGAGGACGGCCTTCATCAGGGGGGAGGCGGTCAGGAACCCCGCCTCGCTCTCCTCCGAGGCCCGGCGCTCCAGGGCCGACTGGCGCGTGGCGTTGCGCAGCACGATGAGGAGCCGTTCGCGGTCCAGGGGCTTTTCGAGAAAGTCGTAGGCCCCCCTCCGCACGGCGTCCACGGCGGCCGGGATGGAGCCGTGGCCCGAGATCATGACCACGGGCGTCGTGAGCCCCCGTTCGAGAGAGGCATCCAGGACCGCCGTGCCGTCGAGGTCGGGAAGCCGCAGGTCCACCAGCGCCACGTCCACCGGCGCCTCCGCCTCCAGCGCCGCGATGCCCGCCCGCGCGCTGGCCGCCTCCACGACGGCATAGCCCTGCCGCTCAAGGATGCCCCGGAGGGTTTCACGAATGGCCGCCTCGTCGTCCACGATCAGGACCTTCGCCATACTGGAAGGGTAGCGCGAAAGGTCCCCTGGAGGAAGACGGGACAGCCAGCCAGGGCCAGAACCACCAGTTTCAAGGGCAGCCGTTTCAACGGCTTGACTTCCCAGGGGGGGAAGGCTATATTGCCTCCTTTTGATCGAGGAGGGGGGAGCCCTCTCAGACCCATCCGACCCGCTTAGGAGGATTCCACATGGCCGACGTGAACCTGAAGGTTGAAGAATGCGTACCCGGCAAGTGGTACGTGGATGAAAATTGCATCGCGTGTGACTCGTGCATCTCCATCGCGCCGGACCACTTCGTGATGAACGAGGACTCGAGCCACGCTTTCGTGACGAAGCAGCCCGAAACCGCCGAGGAGGAGCAGCTCTGCGAGGACGCCAAGGCCTCCTGTCCGGTGGACGCCATCGGTAACGACGGAGAGTAGGCGACTCTAGGCGAAAGCCACGGGAGTTCGAGGGCCCGGGAGCCGATCCCGGGCCTTTGCGCGTCTGGGGAAAGGGGAATTCGAAAAAGATTCACCACCAAGACACCAAGACACCAAGGCACCAAGACACCAAGGCACCAAGGCACCAAGGCACCAAGGATCTTGGATTGCGAAGTGCGAACCCCCAAAGGCAGCCGCGTTCCCTGTCCCTTGTCCCTATCGAGATGAGGAGATGAGGAGATGAGGCGAGGCCGAAAGGAGCCGGTAGGCCGTTCCCCTGTCCCTTGTCCCCTGTCCCCCTTACCGACCCGCCCGTTCGCGCTATAATGGCGCACGGATCAGGAGGACTGGCTGAAGTTCACTCAGAAAGGAGACGCCTCCATGCGGCGCTGGTTCACGTTCCTTCTGGCATTCGGGCTGGCCTTGGCTGCGGCCGCGCAGGACCGCTACCCCCAGCAGGACCTGAAGTTCGGGGTGAGGGTGCCCCCAGACCAATGGGCTGCCCTGGAGAGCGAATTGGCCGCCCACCCGAGCCTGGCTGCCAATCCCGTGGGGGTGACCCTGACCGTCCCGTCGGCGTGGGCCAAGAGCCCGGACTGGCCGGCCTTCGATGCGGCCGTGAAGGCGGTGAATGAAGCCCGCGCCAGGCTCTGCGTGACGACCCAGTTGCCCGACGGCCCGTCGAGCAAGGAGACCATGACCTATCTCGTCACCCTCTCGGAGCACGCGGGTCCCAGCGCGGACGCCCTGGGGCTCTCCCTCGACCGGGAGCAGTTCCCTTCGACCTTCAAGGAAGACCCCGACAAGCTCGCCCTGATGATGAAGGAGCTCACCGTGGCGCTGCGGGGCAAGAGCGAGGCCCGCATCCTGCTGGGCGAGGTGGCCCCCGAGGACCTGCCCCTCCTGGAGCCCCTCTACGCGCGAAATCTCCGCGCCTACGTCGAGGGCTACAGCTCGGAGGCCACGGGCCCGACGGGCGAACCCTCGGGCGAGGTGGTGCATTTTCTGGAAGCCCACCACCTGGGCGCACCGCTGCTGCTCCACCTGCCGCGCGTGGAGAACGCCATCGCCGCCCAACTCCTGGTCCTGGTCTCGGCCTCCCGCGGCGTGACCTACACCGACGTGGCCGCCGGAAACCTGCCGGCGGTCTGGGAAGGGCTGCTGGCGCTGAGGGAGAAGCTCACGCCGCGCATGGGCCCAGGCTTCGCCACCGAGGCGACCTCCATCCGGGACAGCTCGGGACCGAGGCCGGACATCGGCCTCATCAACCTGCTGGACCCCGACACGATGGTGCAGGGGATGGTGCTCGTGCCGACCGTGGCCGGCTCCAGGGCCGCGGCCCTGGAGATCCATCTGCCCACGGCCGACCTCACCAATCCGGAGGCCTATCCGCTGCCCTCGGGGCAGGCCGTCTCCCTCGGCTACAAGGCCGACCAGAAGAAGCAGGAGACGGTGCTCAACGTGCCCTGGAACGGCCGGCCGCTCCTCGTGCTCTTCGGCCGCCTCAAGACGGGCACGGTGGGGGAGGAGAAGCTCTCCGTCTCCACCACCTACACCATCCCCGTGGAGGTGATCATCGCCCGCTACCAGGCCGTCCAGGAGGCGCAGGAGGTCTTTCTCGACAACTACACGAGCGACGCGCAGGTGGACTATCACTTCCAGTTCCCCGGCGGCACCTGGAGCCTGAACGTCACCTTCGAGAACAGCTTCCTCTACCAGAAGGGCGTCGGGGCTCGCTGGGTGCAGAACAGGCTCCTCGTCAACGGCGTGGCGTGGAAGGGCAAGAAGATCCCCCAGCTCCCCATCATCGAGCCCGAGAAGGTGAACACGCTGCCCCTGGCCCTCACCCTTGGCCGCGACTACGCCTACCGTTACGTGGGCCGGGCCAGCGTGGACGGCCACGACTGCTACGAGGTGGAGTTCGTCCCCCTGCCCGCGGCGACGGGCAGCGTTTACTCCGGCAAGGTCTGGATCGATCAGCGCACCTTCGCCAAGATCCGCATGACCGTGAGCCAGAAGGGCCTGCAAGAGCCCATGGTGAGCAATGACGAGACGGACTTCTACGCCCCCTACACGGGCCCCGACGGCAAGACCTACTGGCTCCTGAACCGGGTGCGGGGGCAGCAGCTCTTCTCCGTGGGCGGGCGGAATATCATGGCCGAGCGCGAGATCCACTTCTCCCAGGTGGCCATCAATGTCCCTAACTTCCAGCAAGAGTTGGCCAAGGCCGAGGCAAGCGACAAGCCCATGCTGCAGGAGACGGCCAAGGGGCTGCGCTACCTCGTGAAGGAGAAGAACGGGACCCGCCAGGTCCAGATGCAACAGGAGGCCAGCCGCTGGTTCGCCGTGGGCGGCACCTACTGGGACAAGAGCCTCTCCTTCCCCGTGCCCCTGATCGGGGTGAACTACTTCAACTACGACTGGAAGCACACCAAGACGCAGGTCAACCTCTTCGCGGCGGGGGCCGTCAACACCCTCACGGTCTCCAAGGTGGGCCTCTTCCCGAGGATAGACGGCGGCTTCACCGGCTACCTCTTCCTCGTGCCCTTCCAGGACCGCTACTACCAGGGAGGGGTGGAGGCCCGCGACGAGCGCGTGGACGTGCTTCGCGAGACCGCGACCGGCAACCTCGGCTGGCGCATCGACGACTACTCCAAGCTCTCGCTCGACGTGGACGCCCGCTACTACCGCTACTCGAAGGTCTCCCAGACGGCCTGGAACTTCCGCCTGCCCAAGGACCACGGCGACGTGGGGGCGGGGCTGAGCTACACCTTCGCCTGGAAGGGCTGGTCGGCCGAGGCGCAGGCCATGGCCCACCACCGCACCTCCTGGGAGCCGTGGGGCCTCCCCGGCCAGCACGAGAATGCCTCGAAGTTCAAGGACTATTCCCTCTGGAGCGTGGACCTCAGCAAGAACTTCTACCTGCCGTACTTCCAGAAGATCTCGACGGGCCTGAACTGGATGGACGGCAGCAGTCTGGACCGCTTTAGCCAGTATCAGTTCACCTACCTGGGCAGTCCCTTCCTGCCGGGCTTCGCGGGCAGCGGCGTCCGCTTCGACCGCGGCGCCATCGGCAGCCTGGGGTACGAGTTCAACATCACCGATGTCATCAGGCTGGGACTGACGCTGGACCGCGCGAGGGTGGAGCCCATCCGGGGCAGCGGCCTCTGGCAGAACCACACGGGGCTGGGTTTCTCGGGCGCGGTGACGGGCCCCTGGCAGACCTACTGGACCCTCGACGTGGGGTACGCGCTGCAGAGCGACATCGTCCCCGTCCGGCACGATTACACCATGGCGCTGGTGGTGCTGAAGCTGTGGTGACGAGGGGGGAGGGGGAGCGAGGAGCGACGGGCATTCGGTGAGGAGTTACCGGTTGGCATAGCTTCATCGCTTAATCGCTTCATCGCTTAATCGCTCTCCATCCCTTCCCCGGTCTTCTTCGGCGGGAGAATCGCATGAGGGTCGAGACGCCAGGCAAACTGCCCCGGGTCGTCGTCACGGCGCCCCTTCCCGGCGGCGCGGCCTTCCTGTTCGAGGGGCGGGCGCGGGTGAAGCTCCTCGACCGCCGGGGGCTCTTCGGCGAAGCCGAGCTGGGCACCGCCCTGCGCGGTGCAGCCGGTGCCGTGACCCTCCTCACGGACCCGGTCACCCGTGCGGTGCTGGAGGCCTGTCCGAATCTCAGGGTCGTGTCCAACGTGGCCGTGGGCACCGACAACATCGACCTGGAGGCCGCGCGGATGCAGGGGGTGGTGGTGACTCACACCCCCGGCGTGCTCACGGAGGCCACGGCCGATCTGGCCTGGGCCCTGATCCTGGGGGTGGCGCGCAGGCTGGTGGAGGGGGACCGGATGGTCCGGACGGGGGGCTTCTCCGGCTGGGAGCCCGACCTGCTCCTGGGCATGGACCTGAGGGGCAAGACCCTGGGCGTGGTGGGCATGGGCCAGATCGGACGGGCCGTGGCGCGCAGGGCCCCGGCCTTCGGCATGCGCGTCGCCTACTCCCAGCCCAGGCGCCTTCAGGAGTCGGTGGAAAGCGCGCTGAACGCGCGGCATCTCCCGCTGGAGGATCTGCTGGCCGCCGCCGACGTGGTGTCGCTCCACTGCCCGCTCAGGCCCGAGACGCGCCGCCTCATGGACCGGCGCAGGCTTCTGGCCATGAAGCACGGCGCCATCCTCGTGAACACGGCCCGAGGGCCGGTTGTGGACGAAGAGGCCCTCGTCGAGTGCCTGCGGCAGGGCCGCCCCTTCGGGGCCGGCCTGGACGTCTACGAAGGAGAGCCCGCGCTGGCTCCGGGCCTTCGGGAGCTGCCCAACGTCCTCCTCCTGCCCCACCTGGGCTCGGCTACGGAGGCCGTGAGGGAGGCCATGGCGAGGATGGCAGTGACGGACTGCCTGGCGGTGCTCGAGGGGCGCCAGCCCGAGCACTGGGTTGTCTGAAGGGGGGCGGGGTCATGGACGTGCAACAGCCTGATCCGAAGGGGACCGCCGCGGCGGGGGAGGCCCAGCTCTTTCCCTGCCCCAAGTGCGGAGGGCAGCTGGAGTGGGACCCCTCCCACCAGGAGATGCGCTGCCCCTACTGCGACTCCCTCATCCCCGTGCCCGCGCAGCCGGGCTTCAAAGCCCAGGAGCACGACCTGATCTCCTTCCTGGAGGAGCACCCCAGGAGCGAGGGCTACGGAGTGGCGCTCGAACAGCTCTCGTGCCAGCAGTGCGGGGCTGCCATCCAGGTGCCGCCGGGCCGGCGGGACCTCACCTGCCCCTTCTGCGGCTCCGCCTACGTCCTGGAGGCAGAGAAGCCCTCCGCCGAGGTCATCCGGCCCGAGTCGGTGATCCCCTTTCGCGTGGACAAGACCGCCAGCCAGAGCCGGTTCCAGTCGTGGATCGGCAGCGGCTGGTTCCGGCCCAACGACCTGAAGAAGATGAGCAAGCTGGACCGCGTCCTGGGGCTCTACCTGCCCTTCTTCACCTTCGACGCCCTGGCCCACAGCCTCTGGACGGCCATGGCGGGCTACACCTACAACATCACCGAACGGGTGTCCGTGCAGGAGCAGGGGCGGACCGTCTGGCGGGACCAGCAGGTCCAGAAGATTCGGTGGGAGCCGGCCAGCGGCGAGCGCACCGACCGCTATGACGACGTCCTGGTGCCTGCGGTCCAGCAGGAGCGGCTCGACCTGATCCTCAAGGTCTACCCCTACGACATGAAGGGGCTGGTCCCCTACAACCCCATGGTCCTGGCCGGATTCGGCATCCTCAACGCGGACATGGCCCTCAAGATGGTCTACCAGA